>JAEUOX010000435.1 GCA_016790475.1 Rhodoferax sp.
GAACTCGACGACGCCGGCATAGGGCACGCTGATCTGGCGGCCGTTCTTGGTGTAGTTCTCGGTGCCCTCGACAAACAGCATGTTGTCCTTCTCGATCATCAGCGTCTGCTCGTAGTGCGGGTTGCTCATGCCGGCACCGAACTTGGCCATGAACTCCAGCATCGCCGCCTTGCCCTTGACCGGCCGCATCGAGCGGTTCGGGTACCAGACGATGTCGTCATGGTAGGGGGCCGCCATGCCCTCGACATCGCCGCGGCCCCAGGCGTCCAGCGAATCCTTGTAGATCTGGCTCTTGGTCTTCATGGGTGGTCTCCAGTGGGTGAATCGTTCAGGCGGCGGTGCCTGCGAACAGGCCCTCGACCAGCGCACGGTGGCGGTCGAGCACCATCCTGCGCCGCAACTGCAGGGTGGGTGTCATTTCAGGGTCGTGCACCGAGATGTCGGTGTCGATCAGCGCAAAGCGGGCCAGCCGGGTGGCCGCACCGAGCTCGCGGTTGACGCGGTCCACCTCCTGCTGGATCAGCGCACGCACCGCATCGGCGCGGGCCAGGTTGGCGAAACCGGTGATGACCAGCTGCTGCTGCGCGACATGGCGCTGCACCGTCTCGGGCTCGATCAGCAGCAGGCAGCCGAGCTGGCCGGCCTGGCCGACGACGAGCGCATCCGCGATGTAGGGGCTCAGCTTGAGCCGGGACTCGATGCCTGCCGGTGACACCGGCCCGGCGCCCGCCAACGGAATGCTGGCCTGCATGCGGTCCGCCACACGCAGCTGGCCCTGGGCGTCGAGCTCGCCGCGGTCGCCGGTGTGCAGCCAGCCGTCGATGACGCGCAGGCCATCGTCGCCCGCGGGACCGAGATAGCCGGCAAATACATGGGGGCCCTGCACCAGGATCTGCCCCTCGGGCGCCACCCGCACCGCGGTGCCGGGCAGCGCAGGGCCGACCGTGCCGGCCTGGCCCTTGCCGGCGGGCGCCAGCGTGGCAACGCCGCTGCACTCGGCCTGGCCATAGGCCTCGACCATCTGCAGGCCCAGCGCCTCGAACCATTGCACCAGCTCCGGCGAGATCGGCGCCGCACAGCAGACCAGCTGGCGCGCCCGGCCCAGGCCGATCAGCGCGCGCACACGCCGCAGCACCAGCCGGTCGGCCCAGGCATGGCGCATCGCCAGGCCGGAGGGCGGGGTCTGCCCGGCCGCCCGGCAGTCGCGCAGCTGGCCTCCGAGGCCGATCGCCCACTGGTAGGCGCGCCGCTGCAGCGGGGTGCCCTCGGCAATCGCCAGCGTCACGGTGGCATAGAGCTTTTCCCAGACACGCGGCACCGCCATCACCACCTGGGGCGTGACCTCGCGCAGGTTGTCCAGCAGCGTCGGCAGGCCCTTGCCCAGGTGCACGACGATGTCCTCGGTCAGCGCGCGGTACATCGAAAAATAGCGCTCCACGACATACCCGGGCGACAGGAACCCGAGCTGGTCGTCCCCCGGCTGCGCCGGGCACAGGCTGCCGAGCGCCTGCAGCTGGAACATCAAGTTGGCATGCGTGAGCTGCACGCACTTCGGTGTGCCGGTGCGCCCGGCGGTCGTCACGATCGTCGCCACATCGGCGGGGGCGGCGCGTCGCACCTCGGCCTCCCACAGCGCCGGATGCTGCGTGTGGTGGGCCCGGCCGGTCTCCAGGAAATCCTCGAAGCCCTGCACCAGCGGATGCACCAGCGCATGCAGGCCGCTGCCGTCGAAATGCACGATCTTCTCGATCGCGGGCATGTCGGCCAGCACCGCGAGCGCCTTGTCGAGCTGCTCCTGGTCCTGCACGAAGAGCCAGCGCGCGGCGCTGTCGCGTGCGACACGCGCCAGGTGCTCCGCGGAATCGGTGTGGAACAGACCGACCGACTGCACGCCGACACCCAGGGCACCGAACTCGACATGGCACCATTCCGGGCGCACGTCGGACAGCACCAGCACCCGGTCGCCACGCCGTGCACCCGCGGCCAGCAGGCCCAGGCCGACGGCGCGCGCCGCGTCGGCGTAGTCGCTCCAGGTGATGTCGTTCCAGATGCCCAGGTGCTTCCAGCGCAGCGCGACCGCGGTCGTGCGCCGGCAGGCGACTTCCCAGAACAGGGCGGGCAGCGTCGCAGCCGGGCCTGTGGCGGCCGGCGCCGGGGATTGTGCGGGCTTCACCATTGCTTCTTCCGGTTCCTGCGGTTGCCGGTCGGCACCGCCGCGCCATCCTGCGCTATGCCAAGGTAGAACTCGCGGATCGTCGGGTTGTCGCGCAGCGCGGCCGCGCTGTCCTCCATGACGACCCGCCCGACCTCCATGATGTAGCCATGGTCGGCGACATCCAGCGCAACGCTGGCGTTCTGCTCGACCAGCAGGATCGTCATGCCCTCGTCGCGCAGGCGCCGGATGATCGTGAAGATCTCCTTGACCAGCAGCGGCGACAGTCCGAGCGAGGGCTCGTCCATCAGCATCACGCGCGGGCGGGCCATCAGCGCGCGGCCGATCGCCAGCATCTGCTGCTGGCCGCCGGACAGCAGGCCGGCGCGCTGCTGCTGGCGCTCCCGCAGGATCGGGAAGTAGCCGAAGATGCGCTCCATGTCGGCGCGGATGCCGTCGCCGTCGCGGCGCAGGTAGGCCCCCAGCAGCAGGTTCTCGTGCACGGTGCGCATCTTGAAGATCTCGCGCCCCTCCGGCACATGGCTCAGGCCCAGGCTCACGAGCCGGTCCGGCTCGATGCCGGCAAGCGGCTTCCCCTCCAGGTGCACGCTGCCCTGGCGCGGCTCGACGATGCCGCTGATGGTCTTGAGCACGGTCGTCTTGCCGGCGCCGTTGGCGCCCAGCAATGCGACGATCTTGCCCTGCTCCACCCGCAGCGAGACGCCGCGCAGCGCCTGCACCGCGCCGTAGGACGCCTCGATGTTGTTGATTTCCAGCATGGCCATCCGGGTGCTCCTGCTCAGTGGCCGAGGTAGGCGCTGATCACGGCCGGATCGCGCTGGACCTGCGATGCGGTACCGATGGCCAGCAGCCGGCCGTAATTCAGCGCCATGACGCGATCGGAGACGGCCGACACCAGCCGCATGTCATGCTCGACCATCAGGATCGTGACGCCCAGCACATCCCGGATGTCGCGGATCCAGGAGCCGATGTTGTCGGTCTCCTCGACGTTCAGGCCGGACGAGGGCTCGTCCAGCAGCAGCAGCTTCGGCGAGACCGCCAGCGCCCGGCCGAGCTCGACCATCTTGCGCACGCCGTACGGCAGGCTGCCGACGGTGCTGTCGCGGTAGCGGTCCAGGCCGAGGAAATCCATGATCCGCTCGACCTCCTTGCGAGCCTCGACCTCCTGCCGGGTGAAGGACGGCAGGCGCAGGATCTCGGTCCACAGGCTGGTCGCGACGCGCACATGGCAGCCGACCAGGATGTTCTGCATCACGTTCGCGTTGTCGAACAGCTCGATGTTCTGGAACGTGCGCGCGATGCCCAGGCTGGCCACCTGGTTGGCCGCCACCCGGGTGATGTCGCGGCCGTCGAAATGGATGCTGCCGGCCGTCGGGTCGTTGATGCGGCTGACGAGATTGAAGATCGTCGTCTTGCCGGCGCCGTTGGGACCGATGATCGTGAAGATCTGGCCTTTCTCGACTTCGAAGGACACGCCGTCGACGGCCTTGATGCCGCCGAAATGCACCGCGAGATCCTGGACCTTGAACAGACTCATCGTGGGGCCTCAGTGCTTGATCAGGTCGCTGGCGGCCAGCTTGTTGCGCTTGAACATGCCCTGGCGGTAGAACGGGAACAGCGCCAGGTAGGTCTTGATGCGCACCCAGTAGCCGTTCAGGCCACGCGGCTCGAACATGACGAACAGGATCACCATCAGACCGAAGGTGACGGACTCCAGCACCGGCAGCTCGGCGATGCGCGCCGGCAGGAAGTTCTTGAGGCCGACGATCAGCTGCGGCAGCAGGATGAAGAACATCGCGCCGAACACCGCGCCATGCAGCGAGCCCAGGCCGCCGATGATGATCATCATCAGGAACTCGACCGACACCGTGATGCCGAACTGCTCCGGGCTGATGTAGGCCAGCTTGTGGGCATACAGCGCGCCAGCCAGGCCGGTGGCCACGGCCGACAGCGCGAACGCGGTCGTCTTGAACTGCGCCAGGTTGATGCCCATGCTCTCGGCGGCGACGTCGCTGTCGCGCAGCGCGCTCAGCGCGCGGCCGGTGCGCGAGCGCAGCACATGGACGATCACCAGCACGACGAGCCAGAACACGACACCCGACAGGTAGTAGATGTGCACCGGCGTGCCGAACTTGAAGCCGAAGATCTCCGGATCGACCACCTTCATGCCGCGGTTGCCGCGCGTGACGCTGCTCCAGCGCACGATGACCTCCTCGACGATGAACGCGAAGGACAGCGTCGCCATCGCCAGGTAGACGCCCTTGACCCGCAGCGCCGGCAGGCCGATCACGATGCCGACGATGCCCGACAGCGCGCCGGCCGCCGCGAAGGCCGGCAGGAAGGTCCAGCCGCGGGCCTGCAGCACCGCCGCGACATAGGCCCCGACCGCGAAGAAGGCCGCATGGCCCAGCGAGATCTGGCCGGTGTAGCCAACCAGCAGCATCATGCCCATGGCGACGATGCCGTAGATGAAGACGAACGTGGCCTGGCTCAGGATGTAGCCGTCCGCCGCCAGCGGCAGCAGCAGCAGCACCGCAAACAGCACCAGGTACTGCCAGAGGGTCTGGCGGTCCGGGAACAGCCGCAGGTCGTCGTGGTAACCGGTTCGCTTGGTGAATTGCATGTTGCTGCCCGCCTAGACGCGACGCTTGGTCTGGATGCCGAACAGGCCCTGCGGCCGCACCATCAGCACCAGCAGCAGCAGCACATAGGCCGCCACGCTGTTGATGCCCTCCGGCAGGTACAGCACCGCCATGGACTCGACGACGCCGATGATCACGCCACCGACGATCGCGCCCGGGATGCTGCCAAAGCCGCCAAGCACCGCCGCCGGGAAGGCCTTCAGGCCGACGTAACCCATGTTGACCTGCACGAAGGCGATCGGCGCGAGCATGATGCCGGCAACGCCGGCCGTCGCGGCGCCCAGCGCCCAGATCATCGAGTGCACCTTGTTGACCGGAATGCCAACGTAGTAGGCCGCCAGCTGATTCTCGGAGGTGGCCTGCATCGCGATGCCGACGCGGCTGTAGCGGAAGAAGGTGTAGAGCGTGGCGACCAGCACGAGCGTGAGCAGGATGATCGCGACATGCTCCTGGCTCAGCACGATGTCGCCGAGGCGCACGACCTGGTTGTAGAACGGTGTCTGCAGCGTGAAGGTCTCCGGCCCCCAGATCACGCTGGCGAAGGCGCGCAGCAGGATCGACAGCCCGAGCGTCACGACGATGACCGCCAGGATGCCCTGCCCGGCCAGCGGCCGCAGCAGGAAGCGGTTCAGCAGCACGCCGAACACCGTCATGCAGAGGATGGCCAGCACCAGGCCCAGCCAGTACGGCAGCTTGAAGATCTGGATGAACGTCAGCCCGAGGAAGGCGCCGACCATCATGACCTCGCCATGCGCGAAGTTGACGATGTCGGTGGCCTTGTAGATCAGCACGAAGCCCAGCGCGACCAGCGCATACACGCAGCCGACCGCAATGCCACTGACCAGTTGTTGCAGGAATTCGTTCATCGGTCTCGCCCGCTTGGGTGAAGGAGGACAACGGAATGCACGCCACCCGCCCGCCGGGGCGTCATCGCCCGGCAGACCGGCATGCGGGCACAGCGGGGGTGCCGCCGGCGGACAGGGCCCGCCCGCCGCGGCACCGCGGCCGCCGGCTTACTGCACCGGCGGCAGTTCGCCGCCTTCCGGCACCCAGCGACCGTTCTCGACCTTGTAGAGCAGCGCGCCGCGCATGCCCTTGTGGTCCTTGTCGCTGAAGTTGATCGTCGGGCCACCGAAGATCGTCTTGTAGCCCTTGATCGACTCGACACCCTTGACCAGCGAGTCTACCGTCAGGTTCGGGCCGGCGCGGCGCAGCGCCTCGGCGGCCAGATGCACGATCGCGTAGCCGTAGGCGCCGTACAGCGAACCGGGCTGGTTGTACTTGGCCTGGTACTTCTTGAGCCATTCCTTGACGGCCGGCGGCGAGCGGTCCGGATCCGGGTTCGGGATCACGACGGCGGCATGCACGCCTTCCATCGCCTCCTTGCCCAGGCGCAGCGTGGATTCGTCGTAGGTGTTGGCGGAGGCCAGGATCGGGATGTTCCAGTTGCGCCGGCGCACCTCCTGCACGATGCCGGCGGCCGGTGCGGGCACGGTGCCCAGCAGCAGCATGTCGCAGTTGCCGCGCTGCACGCGGGCGACCTGGGCGCTGAAGTCGGTCGTGCCGCGCTTGTAGCCGACCTCCTCGATGATCTCCAGCTTGCCGGACTTCAGCGCGCGCTCGACGCCTTCCTTGACGTCGGCACCGAAGCCGTCGTCCTGGTAGATGAAGCAGAAGCGCTTCTTGCCCTGGTTCATGAAGTGCTTGACCGCCGGCGCCATCGTGTCGCCATTGGTCGGGAAGAACGCGAAGCTGATCTTCTCGAGCGGGTCGGTGAACATCGGGCTGCCGGCCCAGGCGAACAGGTTCGGCACGCCGGCCTTGATCAGCATCGGATAGGTGGCCTCCGCCGGCGCGTTGCCGGTGGCCATCACGAGCGCGAAGATGCCGTCCTTGTCGATCATCTTCTGCGTGACCAGCACCGCCTTCTTCGGGTCGTAGCCGGAGTCTTCCCAGATGATGCGCAGCTTGCGGCCGTGGATGCCGCCGGCGGCGTTGATCTCTTCCTCGGCCATCTTGCCGGAGTTCATGCCGGCACGGCCGAGTTCGGCGATCGGCCCAGACAGGTCGATATGGCTGCCGAGCAGGATTTCGTCCTTCGTGACCCCGCGCACCTGGGCCAGGGCGCTGGCACTGGTGATGGCGAGCACGGCCGCGACCGCGGCGAGGGATGTCTTCTTGAAGCCCATGGTGTCTCCTGGTTGGTTGTCTGGAAAGGCCCGGTTACTGCGTCCCAAATGACGACTCTTTGAGGTCGGTCAAATAAAGTATAGTGAGTTTGACTAGGAAAGTAAAAGCGGCTGGTGTCGCGCGTTTGTCAGACCGTCGCGGGCCGCTGCGGCAAGCTTCCACTGCAAGGAGACAACCCATGAGTACCGACATCCTGACCCACCTCGATCAGGGCATCCTGACTGTCACGCTGAACCGCCCGGCCTCGATGAACGGCCTGACGATCTCGATGACCCGCGAGCTCAACGACCGCCTGCGCGAGGCCGCCGCCGCCCCGGATGTGCGGGTCGTCATCCTGACCGGCGCGGGCAAGACCTTCTGCGCCGGCGGCGACATCAAGGAGTTCGAGGCGATCGACCGCAACGACCCGCAGTGGATGCAGTGGAAGGACGACCCGGTCTGGAACGACATCGACAACTCCGCCGAGCGCACCCGCCGCGCCAGCGAGGGGCCGCTGCTGCTGCACGGCATGCCCAAGCCGACGATCGCGATGCTGCGCGGCGCCTGCGTCGGCGCTGCCACCGCGCTGGCGGCCTCCTGCGATTTCCGGATCGTCTCGGAAACGGCCTTCTTCTCGACCGCGTTTGCGCGCATCGGCATTTCCGGCGAGCTCGGTGCAAGCTACTACTTGAGCAAGCTGGTCGGCGTGGCCAAGGCCCGCGAGCTGTTCTTCTTCGCCGACCGGGTGCCCGCCGCCGAGGCGCTGCGCATCGGCCTGGTCAACAAGGTCGTGCCTGACGCGGAGCTGGAGTCGGAAGTGGCCACCTTTGCCCGGCGCCTGGCGGACGGCCCACCGCTGGCCTACCGCTTCATCAAGGCCAACCTGAATGCGGCCGAGACCCGCACCGCCGAGGAGATGGTGGCGATGGAAGCGCTGAACCAGGTCCGCGTGCTGCGCACCGAGGACGCGAAGGAAGCGATCTCCGCCTTCTTCGAGAAGCGCACGCCGAAGTTCAGCGGGCGCTGAGGGCCCGGTCCCAACCGGCGGCGGCACACGCCTGTCAGCCGGCCAGCGGCCGGACCCGCAGCCTCATGCCGGTTTCCCAGGTGGCGCCCGGCGGCAGCCAGCGCTCGCCCGCCTCCTGGCGGCGCACCTGCCGCAGACTCCACACCCCGGTGGCCTGCGACATCGGCTCCACGCACAGCCAGGGCACGCCGGCCGGCCGGTAGAGCTGCAGATGCTGCAGGTCTTCCTCGGCGTGGATCTCCAGCACCAAGCCCCGACC
Source organism: Rhodoferax sp. (assembly GCA_016790475.1). Taxonomy (GTDB): domain Bacteria; phylum Pseudomonadota; class Gammaproteobacteria; order Burkholderiales; family Burkholderiaceae_C; genus CAISIP01. Next base: position 8,271 of record JAEUOX010000435.1, read on the forward strand.
CGGGTGCAGCAGCCGTACCGGGCCGCACCAGCCTGCCAGGCAATGGTTGATCTGCAGCGCGGACGCCGCAATGCCGTCGCCCGCTTGGGCCGGCCAGGGGATCAGCCGGGTGGGCCGGCCCTGGCCGTCCTGCTCCCAGGAACGCGCGGCATCGACCCGCAGCCGGCTGTCCGGATCGATCGTCAGGTAGGGGTGAAAGCCCATCCCGAACGGCATCGGCACGTCCTCCTGGTTGGTCAGGGCCAGCCGGAACAGCACGGCATCGTCCTGCACGGTGGCCCGCAGGCAGGCGCGGTGCGCGTAGGGCCAGTGAGCGTCCGCCGCATGGACATAGCCCAGGGTCAGCGTGTCCGGCCCGCGGTGCAGCACGGTCCAGCGCTTCATCCATCCGACGCCATGCACCGGGTCTGCGATGCCGGACCGGTTGCACGCGATACGGCGGGCGCGGATGCTGTGGACGTCGGGGCTGTCCCACAGGCGCTGCGCATGCAACCGGTTGGCATAGGGCAGCATCACATGGCCGCCGGACTGGAACGGATCCCCGCTGTCCGGCGGCAGCGGGCGCAGCAACGGCAGGGCCGCCTGTCCCTCCCGGTGGTGGGTCAGCCCGGCGATGCAGGCGCCCCGGTCCGGAAGCATCGTCAGCTCCAGGCCGCCGCGGCGCAGCGTGGCGGCGGGTGCGCCGCGCCAGGCCTGCATCGACGCCCTGCCCGCTCAGGTGCTGGCCACCAGGCCGCCTGCACCGGCGATGCGCCACTGGCCGGAGGTGGTCGTGCCGGCCGGTGCGCGGCGCGACGCGATGCCGTGCACCTCCAGGGCCAGCGCATAGCGCTGGCACAGGTCATCGTCGCCGATCAGCACCACACCCGCGGCGCGCTGGGACGCTTCCAGAGACGCGGCCGCCGCACCGATCTCGCCGCCGATCAGGATGCCGGAGAGGTAGTCCGGCAGACCTTCCGGCGCCACCCGACCCATCAGACCGGCCGTGCGCGCCGCAAACACGGTGTGGGACAGCGCCGCATGCCCCTGCAGGCCCAGGCGCACACCGGCGACGAAATCCTCCGGCCGGTGGCGGCCGAACACCATCAGCCGGCCCAGGATGCCGTGCTGTGTCAGCAGCCCGAACAGCTCGCCGGTCATGAAGGTGCGGAACGTCCGGATCACCCCCGCGCCACCGAGCCAGGCCCATTTGCTGTGCGTGCCGGGCAATACGCAGGTGGTGCCGTCCGGCAGCCGTGCGCCCCAGATCTGGGTTTCCTCTCCGCGCATCACGTCGAACAGCCCGGCGGGGTCGGTGCACTGCAGGCCCGGTGCGATGTGCAGCTGGCGGCCGGTCGCCGCGTCGATCGTCACCGTCGTGAGCTGTCGTGCCGCCTCCGCCAGCCCGGCGGGGCAGGCCAGGTAGGGCGCCTCCTTCCAGCCCTGCCGGCTGCCCACCATGCCGCTGGCGATCAGCGGGCAGTCGAAGCGCAGGATCCAGTCGCCACACAGCGCCAGCAGCGCCTCGGCGAAGCGGCCGCCCTGCACCGCCATCACGCCGCCCGGCGCGCTGCGGGTTTCGATGTCGCTGCCGCCGGCGTCCAACAGGCTGGCACGCAGGTTCGAGGTGCCCCAGTCCAGGGCGATCAGTGCGGGTGCAGGCATGGTGGTCGTGGGTACAAGGGGGCGGTCGATCAGTCGGGCTTGATGTTCAGGTCCACGACCATCCTGGTATAGCGGGCCTCTTCGCGGCGCATCAGCTCGTCGAGCTGTTCCGGTGTGGAGGCTACCACCTCGGCACCCAGCGCGGCCAGCCGCTCCCGGACTTCCGCGCTTTGCAGGATGGCGACGGACTCCCGGTGCAGCCTGTCGATCACCGGGCGCGGCGTGCCGGCCGGTGCCAGCAGTGCCCCCCAGGAGGTGGCCCCGTAGCCCGGCAATCCCCCCTCGGCCACCGTCGGCACCTCCGGCAGCAGCGCAGAACGTACGGGTCCGGCCACCGCCAGCAGGCGCAGCCGGCCGCTCTTCACGTGGGGTGCCACCGAGGCCAGCGCATCGAACATCACGTGGGTCCGCCCCGCCAGCAGATCCGCATGGGCCGCGGTGCTGCCCTTGTAGGGTACATGCTGGAGATCGATTCCCGCCGCCTGCTTGAGCATCTCCGCGAAGAACTGCGGGTTGCTGCCGCTTCCCGACGACGCGTAGCTCAGGCTGCCCGGCTTGGACTTCGCCAGCGCGATGAACTCGGCAACGGATCGCGCCGGCAGGGTCTCGGGCACCACCATCACCAGCTGCACGTTGGCCGTCTGCGTGATGGCGGCGAAGCCCTTGATCGGGTCGTAGCTCAGGTTCGGGAACAGGGACTTGTTCACGACATGGGAGCTGGCGACGAAGGCCAGTGTGTAGCCGTCGGGCGCCGCTTTCGCGACCGCCTCGGTACCGATGACGCCGCTGGCCCCGGCCCGATTCTCGACGGTCACCGGCTGCCCGAAGCGGCTGCTCAGCCGGTCCGCCAGCAGCCGGGTGGTGATGTCGGACGCACCGCCCACGGTGTAGGGCACGATGATGCGCACCGGCTTCTGCGGCCAGACCTGCGCCTGCGCAGCGGCAGCGAAACAGAAGGCCGCGACCGCGGCGAGCGCCCGGTGCCAGCGCCGAATCTCTTGCATGGGATGTCCTTTCGAAGTGTGGTCGTGCGGCGTCAGTACGCCGGCTTGGTCGAAAACCAGCCCGGGCGGGCGGCGTCCAGGTAGGCCCCCTGGATGCGATCCACGGTGTGGGCCGCGAGGCGTTCGGGGTCGATCGAGACACCGAGACCGGGGTCCTGTGGGACCGCGAAGGCGCCGTCCTGCAGCAGCAGCGGCGCCTGCACCACGTCCCCGGACAGGTAGGCCCGCTCGGAATCGATCGAGATCGACAGGTTCGGGATGCTGGCCGCCAGGTGCACATAGGCCGCCTGCGAGAAGCCCAGCTCCCCGCCGCTGTGCAGCGTGACCGGGATGCCGACCGACTCCGCCACCGCGGCTGCCTTGATCGTCTGCCACAGGCCGCCGATCTCGTGCGGGTCCAGCAGCACCACGTCGGCCGCGCCGGCGCGTACGATGTTGCCGACGTCGGCCAGCGTGTAGGCGGATTCGTCCAGCGCGACCGGTACCGGTTGCACGCGGCGCAGCTCCGCATGGCCCTGCAGGTCGTCGAGTTCCAGCGGCTGCTCGATGTACTGCAGGTCGAAGCCGCGGAGCCGCTCCAGCATCCGGCGTGCGGTGCCGGGCGTCCAGGCGCCGTTCACGTCGGCGCGCAGGTCGTGCCGGCCCACCACCGCGCGCACCGCCTCGACATTGCCGATGTCGCTCTCCGGCGTCATGCCGATCTTGACCTTGAACGAGCGGTAGCCCTGGTCCAGGAAGCGCTGCGCCGCGGTGCGCAGCGCGCCGGCGTCGGTGCCGAACAGGTAGGCGGCCACCGCCACCTGCTGCCGGTAGGCGCCGCCCCACAGCGCATGCAGCGGCTGACCGGTGCTGCGCCCGAAGGCATCCCACATCGCCATCTCGACCGCCGCCATCGCCATGACGGCCGCACGCTTGTGGTGGTAGTAGCCGGCGCCGAAGACATGCCGTGTGAAATGCTCCACGTCGCAGGCCCGGTACTGCAACGCGATCGGCACCACGGTGCGCTCCAGCACCGGCGCGATGAACTCCAGCAGGCAGATCGTCTCGCCAAAGCCGACCTGCCCGTTGGCCAGCTCCAGTTCGACAATCAGCCGGGTGGCCGCCGGGCGCTTGCCGGAGCCCCACTCCAGCGCGGAGACGAAGGGCATGGCCACCATCCAGTGGCGCACGCCGACGATCTGCAGGGGGTGGGCGGCCGGCATCGCGTCACTCGGCCTTGATGCCGGCGTCCTGGATGATCTTCTTGTACAGCTCGAACTCGGCGGCCATGAAGGACTGGAACTCCGCCGCGCTGTTGCCGACGCGGATCACGCCCATGGCCTGCAGCTTGGCCATCGCGGCCGGCGTGCGCAGGAAGCTCTGCACCTCCTCCGAGATCTTGTTGACGATGGCCGGCGGCGTGCCGGCCGGCGCCATCAGGCCGTGCCAGGGTTTCAGGTCGAAGCCGTTGACCATGTCGCGCAGCAGCGGCAGCTCCGGCGCGAAGAAGGCCCGCTCCGGACCGGCCACGCCCAGCGCCCGCAGCTTGCCGGCCTGCACCTGCGGCCAGGACGTGGTGGCGGCGTCCATCGACGCGACCACCTGGCCGCCGAGCAGGTCCGTCATCATCGGCGCCGAGCCCTTGTAGGGCACATGCAGCATCGTGGTGCCGGTCTTCTGCAGGAACAGCTCCATGCCGATGTGCAGCGAGGAGCCGGTGCCGGAGGAGCCGTAGGCGATCTTGCCGGGGTTTGCCTTGAGGTAGGCGACGAACTCCGGCACGGTGCGCGCCGGCACCTTCTCGGCGTTGACGACCAGGATCAGCGGCGTCACGCCGATCAGCGAGATCGGCGCGAAGTCCTTCACCGGGTGGAACGGAAAGTTGGCCGGCTGCAGCGCCGGGTTGATCGCATTCGCGGCGATGTTGCCCATGCCGATCGTGTAGCCGTCCGGCGGCGCCTTGGCCAGCAGGCCCAGGCCGACGGCGGAGGCGGCGCCGGGTTTGTTGTCCACCAGTACCGGCTGGCCCCATTTGGCCTGCAGGTGGTCCGCCACCAGCCGCGCCATGCCGTCGGCGGCGCCACCGGGCGGCACCGGCACGATCAGCCGGATCGGCTTGTTCGGGAAGGCGGCCTCCTGGGCGTGCACCCCGGGGATGAGGCCCAGCGCTCCCAGCGCCAGGGCCGGAAGCAGGGATATCAGTTGTCTGCGCATGGTGTGTCTCCTCGTTGGTTGATGGTCAAACGGAACGCGTCACTTGGCTCATCCGCCCCCCTTCGGGCGCAGGTACTGCCACACGTCGTCGTGCGGCACCGTCCCGAGGCCGGGGCCCTCGGGCAGCATGAAGTGGCCGCCCTCGCAGCGCATCGTGGTCTGCACGAAGCGCAGATTGCGGTCGAACACCGAATGCTGGTATTCATGCATCGGGCAGTTCGGCAAGGCGGCCGCCGCATGGAGGCTGGCCGCCTGGTAGATGCCGATGCCGATGCTGGCATGCGGAATCACCTTCACATGGAACGCGTTCGCCATGCGGGCGATCTGCATGAACTGGCTGATGCCGGTGTGCCCCATCTCCGGCTGCAGGATCGACATGCTGCGCCGCTCCAGCCGGGGCCGGACCTCGTAGACGGTGCGCCATTCCTCGCCCAACGCCAGCGGCACCTTGATCGCCGCGCCCACCTGGGCCTGCCCCTCGATGTCCTCCGGCTGGCAGGGCGCCTCGACGAAATAGGGCTGGTACGGCGCCAGCTGGTCCACCAGCTGGATCGCCTCCTGGGCGGTGAACTTCCAGTGCAGGTCGACCATCAGCCGCACGTCCGGGCCGAGTGCCTCGCGCAACTGGCGCATCTCGCGCACGATGCCCTCCTGCGACACTGCCGCCGCGTACTTGAAGGCATCGAAGCCACGGGCCTGGAGCTCCCGCGCCAGCGCGACCCGCTGCTCCAGCGTCGCACGGGGGAGCCCGGACACATAGGCCGGGATGCGCGCCATGCGCTGCCCGCCAAGAAGCTTGACCACCGGCTGCCCGAGCAGGCGGCCGAACAGGTCCCACACGGCGATGTCCACGCCGGCAATCGCGTCGACATAGAAACCGCCGAAGAAGCCGCGCACCCGCATCAGGTCATACAGGTCCTCCTGGATCACCATCGCATCGCGCGGGTCGCGGCCCAGGATCACCGGGCCCAGCACGTCGTCGATGATGCTGGTGACGGCATCCGGCGCGATGATGCCGTAGGTCTCGCCCCAGCCCACGGTACCGTCCTCGGCGGTGATCCTGATCAGCACCGACATGTCGGTGCTGGGGTAGATCGCCCGGTTGCCCTGGCGGATCAGGTAGCCGCGCGCGTTGACCGACTCGCCGGGGCCCAGCGGCCCGAGGTAGGGCGTGTCCCGCGGGATCGAGATGATGAAGGATTCGACGCTGCGGATCCGGGGAAAGCTGGACATGGTGGACTCGTTGCGGGTGGGAGGGAACGGACGCCGCCTACTGCAGGCGCCGGCCGTCGGGCACGAAGCAGTGTGCCTGCGCCGGGTCGAAAGCCAGCCCCACGGTTTCCCCTACCGAAACGCCGGAGTCCCCGGTCATGCGGGCGATCACCGGCCGGTCCGCCACGCGGGCATGGAAGTAGGTCTCGCCGCCCAGCCGCTCGGCCACCAGGACCTCGGCGCGCAGCTGGCCGTCGGCGACCGGCACCACCTGCAGATGCTCCGGGCGGATGCCGAACACGAGCGGCGTGCCGGCCGCCGGCGTCTCGGTGGCGCCGGCCGCCAGTGCGGTTCCGTCGTCCAGAGCCACCCGCAGGCCGCCGGCGCCGGCCGACTGCACGCGCACCGGCAGCAGGTTCATCTTCGGCGAGCCGATGAAGCCGGCCACGAACTGGTTGGCCGGCCGCGCGTAGAGATCCAGCGGGCGGCCGACCTGCTCGATGCGGCCCTCGCGCAGCACGACGATCTTGTCGGCCAGCGTCATCGCCTCGACCTGGTCGTGCGTCACATAGACCACCGTGGTGGCGAGCTGCGACTTGATCTTGGCCAACTCGATGCGCATCTCCACACGCAGCGCCGCGTCCAGGTTGGACAGCGGCTCGTCGAACAGGAACATCCGGGGCGCACGCACGATCGCGCGCCCGATCGCGACCCGCTGGCGCTGCCCGCCGGACAGATCCTTCGGACGGCGCTCCAGCAGATGCTCGATCTGCAGCGTCCGCGCGGCGGCGGCCACCTTCGTGGCGATCTCGGCCGGCGGCACCTTGGCGATCTTCAGGCCAAAGCCCATGTTGGCCGCCACCGTCATGTGCGGGTACAGCGCGTAGGACTGGAACACCATCGCGATGCCACGCCGCGCCGGCTGCGCGTCGGTCACGTCGGCGTCGTCGAAACGCACCTGGCCGCTGGTGCACTCCTCCAGGCCGGCAATCATGCGCAGCAGCGTCGACTTGCCGCAGCCGGACGGGCCGACGAAGACGCAGAACTCGCCGTCCGCCACCTGCAGGTCGACACCGTGAATCACGGTGGTGTCGCCGAAGGTCTTCGTGACCTGGCGCAGCTCAAGACGCGCCATGGCCGCCTTTCTGCACCAGCGCCGCCAGGTCCGACGGACGCAACAGCAGATCGTCCAGATCGGCCAGGAAGGCATCCACGTCCTGACGGTCCTGCGCGTCCAGCAGCGGGCCGGCCGTGCGTTGCAGGGTATGGGCGATCAGCCCGCGGCGGTGCAGCACATGTTTGGTCAGCGACCAGCGGAACACCGCCTGGATGTTGAGCACCGGCAGCATGCGCGTGAATAGCTGGCGCACGGCGGCGGCATCCCCGGCCCGGTGGGCGGCGAACAGCCGCACATGCACCTCGGCCAGCTCGATCGCCGGCATCGTGCCGCAGGCGCCCCGGCGCAGCTCGTCGGTGATGTAGCGCCCGCCGGCACCGCCCAGCACGCCGAGCAGCGAGGCCGGCGCGCGGGCCAGTACCTCGCTCAGGCGCTGACCGCTGGGCAGCGCCTCCTCCTTGATGTAACGGATCGCCGGCACGGCGGCCAGGATCTCCAGCAGCACGGCCGGATCCAGCCCGGCGCCGGCCGGCGGCGGCACGTTCTGCAGCATCAGCGCCGTGCCGGGCACGGCGGTGGCCAGCCCCTGGAAATGCGCAATCTGTTCGGCGGCGGTCTTCAGCGTCGCGGGCGCGGCCACCATCAGCGCGGCGGCACCCTGCCCGGCCGCCAGCTTCGCCAGGCGCAGCGTGACCGCCGCGTCATTGCTGCTGACACCGGCCACCACCGGCACGCGGCCGGCCACCTCGCGGATCACCAGTGCGGTGAGTTCGGCGCGCTCCGCCTCGCTGAGCGTGGCCACCTCGCTGGCCACGCCGGGAAAGGTCATGCCGTCCACGCCACAGCGCAGCAGATAGCGCACCAGCGTGGCCAGGCTGGCGGGATCCGGCGCGCCGGCGGCATCAAAAGGGGTCGGCAGGACCGGGAAGACCCCGGTGATGGCAGCAGGCTGCGGGCTGGTCATGGACATCGCTTCAGTCGGGAAGTTGAATCGGCTTGCGGCCCCACCAGCCGCGGATCTTGGGGGAAATCAGTGCGCCACCGGCCAGCGAGGTGGAGCCGCCGTCGATCGGCAAATCGACGCCGGTCACGAAGCCGGCCTCGTCGCTGGCCAGGTACACGGCGGCATGGGCCACATCCTCCGGCCGACCGACACGGCCGATCGGGTAGGCCTCGGCATCCAGCCGCAGGTCGGCCGCACTGCGGCCGGCCAGCGTGCGGGCCGTCATGATCAGGCCCGGGGAAATGGCATTGCAGCGGATGCCATACGGGCCGTACTCCACCGCCAGCTGCTTGGTCAGCGCATGGATGCCGCCCTTGGCGGCGGTATAGGCCGCCAGGTTCGGGTTGGCGACGATCTGGTTCACCGAGGCCAGGTTCACGATGCTGCCGCTGCGCGCCTGCATCATCGCCGGCAGCACCGCCCGGCAGGCGCGGAACACCGCCGACAGCGCGGAGTCGATGGTGTCCTCCCATTCCTCGTCGGTGCAGGCATGGGCCGGCCGCTCGGTGTAGGCCACCGCGTTGTTGACCAGCACGTCAATGCGGCCGTGCTGCTGCAGCACGCGTGCCACCAGGTCGCGCAGGCCGGCGCGGTCGGTCACGTCAAGCTGCTCCACCCAGGCTTGCGGCAGGCGCGCGCGCAGCTCGGCCACCGCCGCCGCGTCCCGCTCCAGCGCCACGACCCGGGCGCCCTGGGCGGCGAAATGGGTGGCGATGGACTCGCCGATGCCCCGGCCCGCGCCGGTGACGATGCTGACCTTGTCGGGCAATCTCATGACTTGACGGCCCCGGCGGTGAGGCCCTGGATGAAGAAGCGCTGCAGGAACGCGAAGCCGATGACCACCGGCAGCGAGCTCACGATGGATGCCGCCATCGCACCGCCCCAGTCGCTGCGGCTCTCGCCGATGTAGTTCAGCAGCAGGCCGGGCCCCACGGTGCGCAGCTCCGGCTTGGTGACCAGCGTCAGCGAGAACAGCAGGTCGTTCCAGGCCCACATGAAGGAGTACAGGCCCACCGTGACCAGCGCCGGCATGGCCAGCGGCAGCACGATGCGGTGCAGGATGAACAGCTCTCCGGCGCCGTCGGCTCGCGCCGCCTCGATGATCTCGGTCGGGATATTCACGAAGTAGCTGTACAGCATGTAGGTGCCGCTGGGCAACGCCAGGATGATGTAGGCGATGATCAGCCCGGCATGCGTGTTCAACAGGCCGGCCCACTGCAGCATCGGGTACAGGCTGATCAGCATCATCGCGAACGGGAACATCTGCGCCGACAGCATCAGGAACATCAACGGCTTGCGCGCCCGGTAGCGGAACTTGGCGAAGCTGTAGGCCGCATAGGTCGCCAGCACCACGGTCAGCACGGCGCCACCGCCCGCAGTGATCAGGCTGTTGCGCAGCTGCAGCAGCATGTCGCCGCGGCTGAACAGGTTCGTGTAGTTGACCCAGGTCGCCGCCTGCGGCAGCAGCGTCGGGATGCGCACGAACACCTCGCTCTCCGGCTTGAACGAGGTGATGGCCATCCACAGCAGCGGCAGGAACAGGAAGGCCGCCAGCAGCAGGAAGGCCGCCCAGAACACGGCCCGCGCACGCCAGGTGATCAGCTTCAGCATGTCAGCCCTCGCGCCGGAACAGGATCCGCAGGTAGAAGGTCGTCGGCACCGCGATCGTGACGAACCACAGCACGCCGACCGCGCAGGCGGTGCCCATGTCCCAGTTCTGGAAGGCCTGCTTGTAGACCTCGATCGACAGCATCGTCGTAGCCTTGATCGGCCCCCCCTGCGTCAGCGCATAGATCACGTCGAAGGCCTGCAGGTTGCCCATCGCGCCCAGGATCGTCACGATGATCATCGTCGGCGCCAGGTGCGGGAGCACCACGTACATCAGCACGCCCAGGTTCTCGCAGCCGTCCACCCGCGCCGCGTCGATCTGGTCCTGCGAGACCCCCTGAAGCCCGGCCAGGAAGAAGGCCATGAACAGCGGTACCGAGAGCCAGGCCTTGGTCAGGATCACGGCCGCCATGGCGCCCTTCTCCTCCGCCAGCCAGGTGACCGGCTGCGTGATCAGGCCGGCCTGCAGCAGCAGCGCGTTGAGCACGCCATATTGGCCGTTGAAAATCCAGGCGGCCAGGAAGGCGGTGACCGTGGTCGGCAGCACCCACGGCAGCAGCGAGGCGGCCCGCACGACGGCCCGGCCGCGGAAGGACTGGTTCATCATCAGCGCCCAGCCCAGCCCGAGCAGGAAGGTCAGGCCGGTCGTCAGCACGACGAACACCAGCGTGTTGAGCCAGACCGTCGCGGTGCCCGGATCGGCCAGCAGCCGGCTGAAATTGGCCAGGCCCACGAAGGCCGGCCGCTCCATGTCGATCGTGTACTTGTACAGCGACAGCCGCATCGACTGCAGGAACGGCACCAGGATCACCAGTGCAAAGGCCAGCAGCGCGGGCACCAGCAGCAGGAAACCGGTGCGCCGCTCCTGGGCCTTGAGGCCGCCACGCCGCGCCGGGGACCGGAGGGTGCTCATGGATGCACGGGCGGCAGGCGCGGGGTGGTCGACGGCGTCAGCTCTTCGCGAGCTCGGCCATCTTGGCTTCGAGGCGCTTGCCCATGCTCTCGATCGCCGCCTGTGCCGTTTTCTGGCCCAGCAGCCCGCCCTGCACTTCCTCGCCGATGATCGTGACCGGCTCGGCGGAGGTCGTCCACTGGGAGACCTCGTCGCGCTCGGCATGCCGCGAGGCGCCGGTCCAGGCCGCAACATAGGGGTCGTTGCCGAGCTGGGCCAGCGCGCTGTTCGTGACCGGGAACAGGCCCTGGTCCTTGAAGTAGGTCAACTGGTTGGCGTCGCTCAGCGCCAGGTGGCTGGCCAGGCGGGTCTGCGGCGCCTGCGGGTTGGGCGTGCCCCGGCCATCGGAGAACATCGTCAGCAGGTGGCCCCAGGCGAAGGACTGCGGCGTGTCGCCATTCTTCAGCACCGGCGTGGCCATCGCGATCACGAACGGGTCGAACTCGGTGCCCTTGCCGGAGTTGTTGCGCGCAAAGCCCCGGGCCAGCGGCGCATCATGGTAGAAGCCGGTCTGGTTCTGGGCGTACATGCGCCGCGCGTCGGGGCGGTCGATGTCCTTGGCGGCCAGCCCTTCCTTGACCAGGTCGGCCATGAAGCTCAGCGCACGCACCCCCGCGGCGCTGTTGACGACGACCTTGCCCTTGTCATCGAACAGCTGTCCGCCGAAGGTCCAGAGCCAGACCTGGAAGTCCGGGCTCAGCGAGTTGTTGTTCTTGGTCGTCATTGCATAGGGCACGCTCTGCGGCTGCGTCTTCTTGATCGCCCGCAGAGCGTCCAGGAAGGCATCCACCGTCTTGGGCGGCGCCGCCACGCCGGCATCCTTCAGGACCTTGGCATTCGCGACCATGCCGATCGAGCCGGCCGTCCAGGGCAGGCCGTACTGCTTGCCGCGGAACTCGCCGAGCTTCAGTACACCCGGGCTGATCTGCTTTTCCAGTGCGGCCTTGCCGTAGACCTCGTGCAGGTCGGTCATCTTGCCGGTCGCGGCGAACTGGGGCAGCCAGCGCTCGGCCAGTTGCACGACGTCCAGCGGCTGGTTCGAACGCATGCGCAGCAGGATGTTCTGCTGCATCTGGGCCCACGGGAAGCCGACCACGTCCAGCTTCACATCGGCCTGGGCCTTGCGGTAGGCGTCGAACATGCCGGTCAGCACCGGCTTGCTGGCCGCCTCGTCCTGGGACCAGCCGACATAGGTGAGCGTGCGGGACTGGGCGCCAGCCCGTCCGGTAACAGCCAGCGCGCCCGCAGCGGCGGCCGCGGCGGCGAATTGTCTACGGGTGATCATCGGGCGTCTCCTGAAGAGTTCCAAACAACGGAACAATTTGGTTCGAGCGGATTGTTTCTGCCGCGGTCAGTTTCATCTATCGGTACTTACCCTAGGCAAAATCCCGGGCCAGTCGCCGCAGAATCGCCCATCGCTGCCAGGCGGGTGCCATCTAGCGTTTCGCGCACCATCGCCTGGCGCAATGAGTTCCTCTGAATGAAACTGAACCCCGAGTAGACTCCCGGCCATGCACGCCCGCCCTGCCCCCGCCGGAACGCTGCGCCTGGTGCCGTCTGCGGCCCCGGTGCCCGCGGGCCCGGAGACGCCGGCACCCGCCGGCCTGGGCGTGCTCGAAAAGGCCATGAGCCTGCTGAACATCGTGTCGGCCGCACCGGCACCGATGACCTTCACCGAACTGCTGCGCGCCGGCCACCTGCCCAAGGCCACGCTGCACCGGATCCTGGCCACGCTGATGCGCGAGGGCCTGCTGCGCTTCGACGCACCCACCAAGACCTACCAGCTCGGCTTTCGCCTGCTGGAGCTGGCGCACGAGGTCTGGAGCGATTTCGACCTCCGGCTGGCCGCGCAGGACGAGATCGTGCGCCTGCGCAACGTGCTCGCGCAGGCAGTGCATCTGGCGGTGCTGGACGGCGACAGCGTGCTGGTCATCGCCTCGCAGGACACCGACCGCGAACCCCGCGCCACCTCGCGCGTGGGGGTGCGCCTGCCGGTGCATGCCACGGCGGCCGGCAAGGTCATCGTCGCCCACATGGAGTCGCTGGCCCAGCAGGCCTTGCTGGACCGCCTGCCGCTGCAGCCCTTCACCGAGCACACGCTGACCCGGCGCGAGGCGCTGCGCAGCGAACTGGACCTGACGCGCGCCCGCGGCTATGCGGTGGAGTACCTGGAGCACGAGGACGGCGTCGTGTCGGTGGCCGCGCCGATCCTGGACATCGAGGGCCGCCCGATCGGCGCCGTGTGCGTGAACGGCCGTTCGGAGCAGCTCGACCCGGTGCACCTGCACGGCCTGTCCTCGCCGCTGATCGGCTCGGCACGCACGATCTCCCACAATGCCGGAGGGCAGTTCATGTCGATCCAGCCGCGCGCGGAACCGACCGAAGGAGCCGATGTCGAGGTGCAGTGCGTCGCCGAGACGCGCTCGCTGCTGGGCGAGGGCCCGACCTGGTCGCCGCGCGACGGCGTGCTCTACTGGGTCGACATCCTGACGCCCTCGGTGCATTGCTTCGACAGCGTGCAGCGCACCGACCGGGAGGTCAAGCTCGGCTCCATGGTCAGCGTCGCGATTCCGAAGGCGACCGGCGGCCTGCTGGTGGCCACGCCGACCGGCCTGATGACGCTGGACATGGAGTCCAAGACGCTCAGCGCTTTCTGCCACCCGGAATCCGAGCGCCCCGGCAACCGCTACAACGACGGCAAGTGCGACCGCATGGGCCGGCTCTGGATCGGCACGCTGGACATGGGCACGGCCGCCAACCGCGGCAACCTGTTCCGCGTCGACGCCGACGGCAGCTGGCGCAAGATGGACTCCGGCATCACCGTGTCCAACGGGCTGGGCTGGAGCCCGGACAACCGGCGCATGTACTTCACCGACACGGTGCGGCGCACGATCTACGTCTACGACTTCGACCTCTACCCCGGCACGATCAGCAACCGGCGCCCGTTCATCATGCTGGATGCAAATGACGGCACGCCGGACGGCCTGACGGTCGACGAGGAAGGCTGCCTGTGGGTCGCCGTCTGGGACGCCTGGCGCGTGTCGCGTTATGCTCCGGACGGCCGCGAGCTGATGCGCATCCGGATGCCGGTGCCGCGCCCGACCAGCTGCTGCTTCGGCGGGCCGAACCTGGACACGCTCTACGTGACCAGCGCGTCGGTGCGCCTGGGCGAGCAGACGCTGGCCTCGGCGCCGCAGTCCGGCTCGCTGTTCGCGATCCGGGTGCCCGGTGTGCGCGGGCTGCCGGAGACGACGTTTGCCGGCTGACCCGGCCTGGGGCCGCGCCCGGCACCGCTGCCTGGCCTGGGTGCTGTGCCTGCTGGCCGGAACTGCGGCTGCGGCCGACAGCTTCGAGGACCGCTGTGCCCGGCTGATCGACCCGTCCCGGATCCTGGTGCAGTACGAGGACCGCGCGCCGGAGCGGGACGAGACGCAGGACGTGCAGGGCCTGGAAGGCATCGCCGCCCGCCGCGGCGACAGCCGCACCCGCGTGCTGGGCCTCACGCATGCGGACGTGTCGACGCAGATGAATATCTCGGCGCAGACGCTGAGCACCGCCAGCGGGCGCGTCTGCGTGGCAGCGCGGCTGCAGGTGGCGCTGGGCTACGAGTCGTTCCGGGTGCTGATCGCACGCAACATCGGCAATGCCTGCCGCCGCGGTGTCGTCGAATCGCATGAACGGGAGCATGTCGCGATCTGGCGCAACTACCTGCGCGCGGGTGCACCGCTGATCGCCACGCAGCTGCGCCAGGACCTGGCCCAGCCGCTGTACTACGACACGATGGCGCAGGCCGACCGCCTGTTCTCGCGCCATGTGCAGGCCTTGGTGGCCGGCCATGTTCGCCGGCTGGTGGAGAGCATCGTGCAGGCCAACCAGCAGCTGGACACACCTGCGAACTACCAGCTGGAGGCGGGGCGGCTGCAGGCCTGCGGGTAGCCTCGAGACGCCGGCCTGGCGCGGCGGCGTGCGCGATCACCAGCGGGGGATGTAGGGCACCAGCATCCAGGCCAGGATCAGCAGCGTGACGGCAAGCGACCAGATCGCCA
>JAEUOX010000437.1 GCA_016790475.1 Rhodoferax sp.
ACGCGGGCGGGCGCCCATCAGGGCCAGCACCTGCGCGATCGGCCCGCCTTCGCTCTTCAGGTTGTCGGTGCCCCACAGCACCATCGCGATCGACTCGGGGAAGGCGTGGCCGTCCTCCATGTGTTTCTGCAGCAGCCGCTCGGCCTGCCGGGCGCCGTCCTGGACGGCATAGCTGCTCGGAATCCGGAACGGATCGATGCCATGCAGGTTGCGCCCGGTCGGCAGGATCGTCGGCGTGCGCAGCAGGTCCCCGCCCGGGGCCGGGCGCAGGTAGCGGCCGTCCAGCGCGTGCAGGATGCCCTCGAGCTCGTGGTGGTGCATCAGCAGCGCGTCGATGCGCGCAAGCTCCTGCCACTGCGCCAGCGTGGGCACGGGCGCAGAGGCGTCCTCCGCCGGCCGGGCCAGCACCTGCTCCGGCGTCTGCCCGGCGACCAGCGCCTCGACCAGGCTGCGCGCCGGGCGCAGGCCGAGCGAGACCTCGGCACAGGACAGCAGCAGGTCGGTGCGCTCCTGGGCGCTGGGCGCCTGACCCACCACATGCAGGCCGTAGGGAATCAGCGTGTACTCCACTTCGAGCACCTTCGCGCCGAGCGCGGCGATCTGCTGCGCCGCCTCGGCGCCCCAGGCCGGCTCGGCCGCGGCCAGATCGAGTTGCGCAGCCTGCGCCTGCAGCATCGTGGCCAGGCCGTCGCGTTCCACCTGCGCCTCCGGCTCCAGGCTGCGGTAGCGCTCCAGCATGCCCTTGAGATCGACCAGGCCCTGGTACAGGCCGGCCTGGGCGACCGGCGGCGTCAGGTAGCTGATCAGCGTGGCGGCGGCACGGCGCTTGGCGATCGTGCCCTCGGACGGGTTGTTCGAGGCGTAGAGGTACAGGTTCGGCAAGTCGCCGATCAGGCCGTCCGGCCAGCAGGCGGCGGACAGGCCGTTCTGCTTGCCTGGCATGAACTCCAGCGCGCCGTGCGTGCCGAAGTGCAGCACCGCATGGGCGCCGAAATCCTCGCGCAGCCAGCGGTAGAAGGCACTGAAGGCATGGGTTGGTGCAAAGCCCTGCTCGAACAGCAGGCGCATCGGATCGCCCTCATAGCCGAACGCGGGCTGGATGCCGACGAACACATTGCCGAAGCGCTCGCCCAGCACGAAGATGCTGCTGCCGTCACTCTGCTGCTTGCCGGGTGCCGGGCCCCATTGCGCCTCGATCTCCTTGAGGTGGCGCTCGCGGCGCACATGGTCGTCCGCGCTGATGCGGGTGAACACGTTGGCCATCGCGCCGAAGCGCTCGGCGTTGCCCTGGATCAGGCGGTCGCGCAGCGCATCGGCGTTCGCCGGCAGCTCGACCGTGTAGCCCTGGCGCTGCATGGCCTGCAGCGTGTTGAACAGGGACTCGAACACCGCCAGGAACGCGGCCGTCCCGGTGGCGCCGGAATTCGGCGGGAAGTTGAACAGCACCGCGGCCACCTTGCGCTCGGCACGCTCCGAGCGACGCAGATCGACCAGCTTGCCGACCCGGGCGGCCAGCGCATCGGCGCGCTCGACGCAGCTGTGCATGTCGTGCGCGTCGGCCACGTTGTCGAACTTGCAGGCATGGGCGCAGCCGGTGCAGGCGATCTGCTGCGCGCTGCCGCGGCCACCGAACACCATCGAGCTGGTGGCGCCGTCGAGCTCGGGAATGGCGACCATCATCGTGGCCTCCACCGGCAGCAGGCCGCGCGAGGAGGCACCCCATTGGTCCAGCGTCTGGAACTCGACCGGCGTGACCGCCAGGTAGGGCACGTCCAGCCGGGCCAGCGTTTCCTCGGCCGCCGGCGCGTCGTTGTAGGCCGGCCCGCCGATCAGCGAGAAGCCGGTCAGCGACACCAGCGCGTCGATAGCGGGGCGTCCGTCGCGGTAGAAGAAGGCATCGATCGCCGGGCGCTGGTCCAGGCCGGTAGCGAAGGCCGGGATCACGCGCAGGCCGCGCGACTCCAGCGCGGTGATGACACCGTTGTAGTGGTCCGCGTTGCCGGCCAGCACATAGGAGCGCATCAGCAACAGGCCCACGGTGCCGCGCTTGCCGGTCGTGGCGACCTTGGGCAACGCGTCCAGCGTGGAGGCCATCAGGCCGACGGCCTGCGGGCTCTGCATGCGGGGGTGGTAGATGCCGACTTCCGGGTACTCCAGCGGCTCCTGCGTGCGGGCGACGCCGCGCAACACCTTGCGCGGGCCCTGGGCATACCGATCGACCAGGTAGTGCACCAGGTTCACGATGTTCTGCTCGGAGCCGGCCAGCCAGTACTGCAGCGACAGGAAGTAGGCCCGCACGTCCTGCGCGGTGCCGGGAATGAAGCGCAGGATCTTCGGCAGGCGGCGCAGCATCTTCATCTGCTGCGCGCCGGCGCTGGCGCGGGCACCGCTTTCGTCGGAGGTGGCTTCCGGCTTGTTGCGCAGCTTCTTCAGCAGGCCCATCGCGCCGCTGGCCGGTGCCGACATGTCGAACTTGCCCATGCGCGTGAGCCGGGTGACCTCGGCAGCCGACATCGCGCAGACCATGGCATCGCAGTGCTCGCGCCGATCGCGCAATGCATCCAGCACCGGCAGGAAGTGGTCTTCCATGAACAGCATCGTCGCGATGACGATGTCGCCGCGGGCAATGTCCGCCTTGCAGCGCTCCAGCGCGGCGGGCTCGTCGCCCCACTCGGCGGCGGCATGCACGCTGAAGCGCACGCCGGGCAGCAGACAGCCCAGGCTGCGGTTCGCGCGCTGCGCGGCGCTGGCCAGATGGCTGTCCATGGTGACCAGCACCACCCGCATCACGGGGGCCTGCGCGCCCGGCGCCAGGGCAGCATCAGCGGCTGAAATGGGCTTTGGCATCGTACAGGGTCTCGATGGTGATCACCGCAAGCCCCAGCTCCTGGGCGAACTTCTCGGTGTTGCGGCGCGCCTTTCCGCGCACGAAGAACGGAATCTTGCGCAGCTCGCGCTCGGCATCCGGTGCCCAGCTGGCAGCGGCGGCCGGTGCCGGCAGATCGGCGCCAACCGGGGTTTCGGCCACTTCCTCCATCGCCAGGGCCGGAGCGGCCTGCGGCGGTGGCACGGCGGCCGCGGCGGCGGCAATCACCTGCGCGGCCTCCATCTCGGCGGCGGCACGGACCTTCGCGCCGTGGCCGCCCAGGTGGGAGGGCGCCGCGTCCTCATGGAACTCGAAGTCGCCCCGGAACATGCCGATCAGGTGTTCCTCCAGGCCCATCATCAGCGGATGGACCCAGGTGTCGAACATCACGTTGGCGCCCTCGAAACCCATCTGTGGCGAATAGCGCGCCGGGAAGTCCTGCACATGCACCGGCGCGGAGATCACCGCGCAGGGGATGCCGAGGCGCTTGGCGATGTGGCGCTCCATCTGCGTGCCCAGCACCAGTTCGGGCTGCAGTTCCGCAATGCGCTCCTCGACCTCCAGGTAGTCGTCGCTGATCAGCGCATCCACGCCGTACAGCTTGGCGGCCTCGCGGACCTCGCGCGCGAACTCGCGGCTGTAGGTGCCCAGGCCGACCACGGTGAAACCCATCTCGCGGGCCGCGACGCGTGCCGCAGCCACGACATGCGTCGCATCGCCGAACACGAAGACCCGCTTGCCGGTCAGGTAGGTGGAGTCGACCGAGCGCGCATACCAGGGCGAGCGTGCATCGGCATCGGCCAGCACCGCAGCGGGATCGACCTGCGCCAGCTGCGCGACCTCCTGGATGAAGTCGCGCGTTGCGCCGGCGCCCAGCGGAATCGTGCGGGTGGCCGGCTGGCCGAAGATCCGGGTCAGCCAGGCGGCGGCGACACCGGCGATCTCCGGGTACAGCACCACGTTGAAGTCAGCCTCGCCCAGGCGGGCAAGATCGTCCGGGTCGGCGCCGAGCGGTGCGGTCACCCGCACGTCGATGCCCAGGCGCTGCAGCAGCCCGGTGATCTCGCGCAGGTCGTCGCGGTGGCGGAACCCGAGGGCCGTCGGCCCCAGGATGTTGCAGGACGGGCGCTGCCCGGCGGCCCGGGCGGCGCGGGCCGTGCCGGGTGCCGGCGCGCGCGGGCCGGCCAGCGCGCGGACCATCTGGTAGAAGGTCTCGGCCGCACCCCAGTTCTCCTTGCGCTGGTAGGACGGCAACTCCAGCGCCACGACCGGCACCGGCAGATCGAGCGCGCGGCACAGGCCGCCGGGGTCGTCCTGGATCAGCTCCGCGGTGCAGGAGGCCCCGACCATCATCGCGTTGGGCGCGAAGCGCTCGAAGGCCTCGCGCGCGGCGGTCTTGAACAGTTCGGCGGTGTCTCCGCCGAGGTCCCGCGCCTGGAAGGTGGTGTAGGTCACCGGCGGGCGCCGCGGCAGGCGCTCGATCATCGTGAACAGCAGGTCGGCGTAGGTGTCGCCCTGCGGCGCGTGCAGCACATAGTGCACATCGCGCAGCGCGGTGGCAACGCGCATCGCGCCGACATGCGGGGGGCCTTCGTAGGTCCAGAGCGTGAGCTGCATGCTGCGTGGGCCTCCTCAGACGGCCAGCCGCAGGCGGCGGACCAGCGGGCGGGCAAACAGCTCGGCCAGATCGGCCGCCTGCTCGAAACCCTGGATCGGCGTGAACACCAGTTCGATCACCCATTTCGTCGTCATGCCCTCAGCCTCCAGCGGATTGGCCAGGCCCAGGCCGCAGACGACGATGTCCGGTGCGGCGGCGCGGCAGCGATCCAGCTGCTTCTCGACATGCTGGCCCTCGCTGAGCTGCGTGCCCGGCGGCAGCAGCGCGAGTTCGGCGGCCAGGTGCTGGCGATGCAGGTAGGGCGAGCCGACCTCGACCAGCTGCATGCCCAGCTCGCGCGCCAGGAAGCGGGCGATCGGAACCTCCAGCTGCGAATCCGGGAAGAAGAAGATGCGCTTGCCTTCGAGCTGGCTGCGGTGGCGGGCCAGCGCGGCACTGCTGCGGGCCCGGGCCGGCGCCGTGACCTGCTCGACATGGTCCTGCGGCACGCCCATCGCGTCGGCGGCGGCCTGCATCCACAGGCTGGTGCCCTCGGCACCGAGCGGGAACGGGGCGGCCAGCCGGGTGGCGCCGCGGCTCTCCAGCAGCCGCGCGGTATCGGCCAGGAAGGGCTGCGCCAGCAGGAAGCGCGTCTGCGGGCCGATGGCCGGCAGATCTGTCGAACGCCGTGGCGGGAAGAACTGCACCGGGCCGATGCCGAGCTGCTGGAACAGCCGCGTGAACTGGTCCTCGACGACGTCGGCCAGCGTGCCGACGACCAGCAGCTGGGCGGGCGCGTCGGCCGGAGCGGTCGGCAGTACCGGCACCAGCGAGGCCAGACAGGCGTCCTCCCCTTGCGTGAACGTGGTCTCGATGCCGCTGCCGGAGTAGTTCAGCACCCGCACGCGGGGCGAGAAATGGGCGGACAGCCGCGAGGCCGCACGGGACAGGTCCAGCTTGATGACTTCCGACGGGCAGGAGCCCACCAGGAACAGCATCTTGATCTCGGGCCGCCGCTCCAGCAGGCGGGCGACGACCCGGTCGAGCTCGGCATTGGCATCCGCCAGGCCAGCCAGATCGCGCTCGTCGATGATCGCGGTCGCAAAGCGCGGCTCGGCGAAGATCATCACGCCGGCGGCGGACTGGATCAGGTGCGCGCAGGTACGCGATCCGACGACCAGAAAGAAGGCGTCCTGGATCTTGCGGTGCAGCCAGATGATGCCGGTCAGCCCGCAGAACACCTCGCGCTGGCCGCGCTCCCGCAGCACCGGCATGTCTGCACAGGCCTGCGGCGCGGCGTTCTGGATCGGGATCACGGCGCTCACAGGGCGGGCTCCCCCACCGGGCCGCGGCGCGCCGAGGCGACTTCCCGGGTGTGGTCCAGCCGGGCCGCACGCAGCTTCAGCAGGAACTGCGTGGCATTGATCGCGTAACAGGCGTAGACCGCCAGCGCCAGCAACATCTGGCCGCGGGCATCGAGCAGGCCGCCCCACCAGGCGACCAGGTAGGCGGTGTGCAGCGCCAGCACCAGCATGCTGAACACGTCTTCCCAATAGAAGGCCGGCGCGAACAGGTAGCGGCCGAACACGACCTTCTCCCAGATGCAGCCGGTGATCATGATGGCGTACAGCGCCAGCGTCTTGACCAAGACCGATGCACTGGCCCATGCCAGCCCGTCGCCGGTGGCCAGGTAGCGCAGCACCAGCCCCAGGCTCACCAGGAAGATCAGGAACTGCACCGGCGCCAGGATGCCCTGCACCAGCGTCCAGACGGACGCGTCGCGCCGCGCGCGCTCGGCCGGCGTGTACAGGGGCGGGCGCGCGCTCCGGGACGGGGGCGCAGTGCCGATCGGTGTCTGCCTCGGGGATGCCATGGCGATTAATTTAGTCGCCCTTGTCCGCTGTGTCAATTTAACTTGACGTAAATCTAACTTGACATCCGAATTCAGAGGAGTAGAGTTTTCATCGATATCGATGGAATCGTTTGACGCGCCCGGCAAGTACCTGTACAACCGGTCTGGCGAATCGGACACATGCGAGTGTCAGCCTGACTCGCAGCAGGGAATCCATCGGTAGACAACAAATGCCGCGTGGCGACATCCGGAACTTTCTCCGGGCACGAAGCGGCAACTACTCGTTTGGAGCGAGGGGATCCATCATGAATTCGTATACGCAGTCTGGGCCGGGTTCGGACGACGCAGCACCCGTTGCCGCCCAGACCGATGGATGGCGGAACGCACCGACCCTCGAAGTCTCCGGCCAGGACGCGGCCCTGTCCCAGAAGGAATCCGTGGATCTACGGCTGGCTCTGCTCGCCAAGGCGATCGAGCACGAGATCATCCCGCGCCTGATGATGGCGCACCGCGGGCCGAACGAGTGCCTCGACTACGCGGAGTTGGGCTCCACCGGCCAGGGCGTGACCGAACAGGAGGTGCATGCCTTCACGAGGCTGGTGCTCTCCGAAGATGAGAACCTGGCCCAGGCCTGCGTCAACGCGATGCGCGCCAAGGGCATCGCCGTCGAGACCATCTATCTGGATCTGCTCGCACTGGTGGCGCGCCATCTGGGCCACATGTGGGAGCAGGATCTGTGCGACTTCACCGAAGTCACGATCGGGCTGGGGCGGCTGCACCAGACGCTGCGCGAACTCAGCCCGGGCTTCAACCAGCCGCTGAACCAGACGTCCAACGGCCGGCGCGTGCTGCTGCTGCCCGGCCCGGGCGAGCAGCACACCTTCGGGCTGGTCATGGTGTCGGAGTTCTTCCGCCGCGCCGGCTGGGACGTCGCCGGCGGTCCCTGGGAGGCCGGTGCCGACCCGATCCTGATGGTGCGCCGCGAATGGTTCGACGTCGTCGGTTTTTCGCTGGGTTCCGAGCTCTACCTGGATGAGCTGGCGCAGTGCATCAAGTCCGTGCGCAAGGCTGCCATCAATCCGCGCATTGGCATAATGGTCGGTGGCCCCATCTTCAGCCTGTACCCGGAGTTCGTGACCCGTGTCGGTGCCGATGGCGCCGCAGCGGATGGGCGCCGGGCGCCCGAAATGGCGGAACGACTGTCGGCCAGCCGCACGACCAACTGACAGGTCCGGCCGGCGGGTTGCAACAACAAGAAGGAGCGGAATGCAGGAGGGAAGGCGGTCTACGGAAATGGGGCGTTTCGAGAGTCCGGAAAAATTCTTCCAGCACCTCGACGCCCACGTCGCCGCCGACCTGATCGCCGCCTCCGCGGATGTCGCGCTGGTGATGGACGAAGCCGGCGTCATCCGCGACATGGCCTTCGGCTCCGAGGAACTCCTCGGCCACGGCTACCAGCAATGGCTGGGCAAGCCCTGGAGCGATACCGTCACCGTCGAGAGCCGGCCCAAGGTCCAGGATCTGCTGCGCGAAGCCGGCAGCGGGCAGAAGACACGCTGGCGCCACATCAACCACCCGTCCACCGACGGCGCGGACCTTCCGCTGTCCTATGCGGTCGTGCCGATGCAGCCCGGCAGCGGGCAGGCCGCCGGGCTCACCGTGGCCTTCGGGCGCGACCTGCGGGCCAATGTCTCGCTGCAGCAGCGGCTGGTCAGTGCCCAGCTATCGATGGAACGCGACTACTGGCGGCTGCGCCACGTCGAGACGCGCTACCGCCTGCTGTTCCAGCTGGCCTCCGAAGCCGTGCTGATCATCGAAGCCGGCTCCGGCAAACTGGAAGAGGCGAACCCGGCAGCGCACCAGCTGCTCGGCGACGGCCTCACGCGCCTGGGCTGGCTGCTGTCCGACCACCTCGAGCCCCGCTCCGGCACCGCCTTCACGACGCTGTGCGATCAGGTGCGCAGCAGCGGCCGCCCCGAGGTGCTGCGCGCCCGCCTGACGGACGGCACCGATGTCACGATCGCGGTGTCGCTGTTCCGCCAGGAGGGCAGCATCCATTTCATGATCCGCATGGGCACGCCGGCCGCCGGCCCCCAGGAGGCGCAGTCCAGCGGCAAGCAGATGCTGCTGCGCATCATGGAGGCGGCACCGGATGCGCAGGTCGTCACCGATCCGTCCGGGCGGGTGCTCAGCGTCAACCACGCCTTCCTGGACCTGGTGCAACTGCCCAGAGAGGAACTGGTGCGCAACGAGTCGCTGGAAAAGTGGCTCGGCCGCACCGGCGTCGACATGAACGTGCTGATCTCCAACCTGCGCCAGAGCGGCGCCGTGCGGCTGTTCGCGACCACGCTGCGTGGCGAGCATGGCGCATCGACGCAGGTCGAGATCTCCGCGGTGGCGGTGACCGAGGGCGACCTGCCCTGCCTGGGCTTCACGATCCGCGACGTGTCGCGCAGGCTCAGCAACGACCCGCGCGCCAGCCGGGACCTGCCACGCTCGCCGGCGCAGATGACCGAGCTCGTCGGCCGCGTGCCACTGCGCGACATCGTCCGCGAGACCACCGACCTGATCGAGCAGCTCTGCATCGAGGCCGCGCTGGAGCTCACGCATGACAACCGCGCCTCGGCGGCCGAGATGCTGGGCCTGTCGCGCCAGAGCCTGTATGTCAAGCTGCGGCGCTTCGGCATCGGCGACAACCTGCCCGAGGCCGACACCTAGGATGCCGGGCTGATGGGGGCGCTGGCGGGCGCGCTGCGCCAGGGCACGCAGGCGCTGCACACGACGGTCGAGCGCAGCCACTACATGCGCACGCTGCTGCGCGGCCAGATGCCGCGCGCCGGCTACCTGCTGCTGCTGCGCAACCTGCATCCGCTGTACGAGGCGCTGGAGGCTGCGCTGCAAACCCACCGCAACCACCCATTGCTGCAAGCCTTGCACGATCCCCGGCTCGCGCGCAGCGCCACACTGACGCAGGACCTGGAAGCATTGCACGGCACCGGCTGGCCGGCGGCCTATCCGGTGCAAGCGGCAACCACCGCGTATGTCCAGCGCCTGCAGACCCTGGCCCGCGAAACACCGGAGCTGCTGGTTGCGCATGCCTATGTGCGCTATCTGGGCGACCTCAGCGGCGGGCAGCAGCTGCAGCGGATCGTCGCTCGCAGCCTGCAACTGCCGGACGACGGCACCGGAACGCGCTTCTACGACTTCGGCGAGGCCGCACAGGCCCAGGCGCTGCGCACCCGGTTTCGCGAGGGCCTGGACAGCGCGGCACCGGAGGCGGCGCTGGTTGAACGCATCGTGGCCGAGGCCCAGGACGCCTTCCTGCGGCACCAATAGCTGTTCGAGGAGTTGGCTACCGCCGCCGCGCTGGCGCCGAACAGCCGCAGCGTCACGGACGCCTGAAGGCGCGGATCTGGCTGTACAGCGTGGCGGCACGCTGCGCGGAATGGTCGATCTCTTCCAGCAGCGATGCGACCGAGGGGCCGGCGCCGCCATCGGAGATGTCCATGGCGGCGATGCTGGCATTGGCCAGCACCGCCGACATCACGTCGTCGGTAGCGCCTGGCGCGCCCCCCTGCGCGTCGAGCGCCAGCCCGTTGCGCTTGGTGTCGGACAGCGACTGCTCCAGTTGCCGGCGCGCCGCCGCGGCGCGCAGCGTCTGCGTCAGGTCGTCGAAGATCAGGAAGAAGCCCAGCACCGAACCGTCGCGGGCCGGCACCACCTCGGCGCGCACGCCCACATGCAGCGCACGGCCGTCCGCCATCACGATGCCGAGCTCGCCGCGCCAGGGCCGGCGCTCCTGGCCCAGCGTGTCGAGCATGGCATGCACCAGCGCCGGCTCGGCGAACAGGCTCGCGATGCCGTCGAGCGTCGGGCGGGCGTCCCGCGGGCGCTGCGCCAGCAGGTAGAACGCATCGTTGGCGAACAGGATGTGCAGGCCAGCATCGACGATGATCACCGGCTCGCGGGAATGCGCCACCGCGGCCCGGGTCTGGCCCAGCTGGTGTTCAGCAATCAGCAGGCGCACCGCGTTCACCTGCAGGATGATGTCGACCAGCGAGGTGCCGAAGGCGCGCGCCAGCGCGATCTCGCCCCCGGTCCAGGGCAGCGCGGTGCCGCGGACGATCTCGGACCATGCGGCGAAGGAGCGCCGTGGCGACAGCTGCATCGGGTCATTGCCGACCACCGGCTTGGTCGGATCGCCGGCCCAGGTGACCGTGAGCAGCTGCTCCTTTCGGAACCACATCAGATAGTCCGGACTGGAGCCCGAGAGCCGCACCGCCAGCACGCCACTGGCCGTGGGCGTCAGCGACTCCAGTGGCGGATGCGCCTGAGACACCGACGAGCAGCTGAACAGGCCGTCATGGTTCTGGGCATGCACCCACTGCAGCAACGCGCGCAATTCCGGCGTGGAGGGCACCTCGCCGGCGGTCTGGATCTCGCCCTCGAAAAACAGGGCCGCTCCGCTGGCCTCCACCGGCTTGAGCAGCGTGTGCGGATTGCGGAACAGCGCCAGGCGCCAGTCGCCCTCGGTGGAGGTGGCCTCGATCAGCCGCTGCTCCAGCCGGCGGACCTGGATCGCGACCTGGGCATGGGCGTAGTTCTCGATCGCCGAGATCCGGGTCGCGATCAACTCGGCCAGCAATTCGGCCGCGGTGCGCAGCGCGAAGGACAGGTTGCGTGGCGAGTAGTGGTGGCAGGCGATCAGGCCCCACAGCCGCCCCTCGCGGACCAGCGAGATCACGAGCGTCGCGGCGACACCCATGTTCTTGAGGTACTGCAGGTGCAGCGGCGACATGCTGCGCAGGTGGCACAGCGACATGTCGCGCTCCTCGGTGCGCCCGGGCAGGCGGCGCGGCCTCGTAGTGCACGTCCACCAGCACGCGCAGCCGGGTGCGCACGTACAGCTCGCGGGCCCGCTGCGGGATGTCGCTGGCCGGGTAATGGTGCCCCAGCAGGGACTCCAGCCGTGGATCGCGCGCCTCGGCGATGATCTTGCCGTGGCCGTCCGGGTCGAAGCGGTACACCATGACCCGGTCGTACCCGACCAGATCCCGGAAGCGGCGCACCACCGCGTCGGCGAGCATGCCGATCGTGGAGGCCGCGCTGAACAGCTTGACCGAGGCATCCACATGCGCGAGCAGCTGATCGCCGTCCAGCGTGATGCGCCGCGGGGCCACCTGGGGCTCGATTTCCACCAGCAGCACGTCGCCGGCAATCCGGTGCACCGTGCCCTCGAAGATGCAGGCCGCGCCGCCGACCGTCAGGGTGCAGCACAGCGGCACCGGAGAAGCCAGTTCCGGCTCGCGGGCCAGTGCACGCAGCACCGGGTCGATGTCGCCGCCCAGCAGCGCCACCGGCCGGCCGAGCAGCGCCTGGGTGTCGTGTGCCAGCAGGGCCGGCGCATTGGCGCTGGTCTGCAGGATCTGCAGCGTGCCGGCCTCCACCGCTAGGAAAACCCCATGCGGCTGAATCGACCCGGCGAGATGAATCAGCTCCCGCTCACAGTTGGTCAGGTCGGCCTGACCGAACGCCGGGTGGTTGGTCACTAGGAGGATTCCGGGTCGGGGCGTCGTCCGGCAGGGGCGGGAAGGATTGATCCGCCGGAACCGAAGAAACCGGGGTCCACACCCAGCAGGCTAGCCGCCCGCTGTGCGTCATTGCCGCAGCGCGCCAGCGCGATACGGGCGAAATGCGCGCGCACCAGCGCGGCGCTGTCTTCCATCAACCTGGGCAGCGGTGCGGTGCCGATGGTGGCCGTCAAGGCCTCGATGGCCGCGGTGAGCTGCTCCATCGGGACCCGGTCTCGATGCGGGGCACCGGAACACCATGGATCGTGAAGCCGATGCACTCCTGGTCGCCTTCGGTCAGCAGCGCGGCGGAGATCTCCACCTCGGTGACGCTGGCGTCGGTGGACATCAGCCGCGAGCTGATGCGCCGCGCGATGCCCTGGCGGCGGACCTGGTGCAGCACGGCGGCGAACTGCTGGTCGGACACGCCGACCCAGTCCATCAGCGGCCGGCCCTTGACGTCGCCCTCCGAACCCATGGCGACCAGGCGCAGGAAGGCCGGATTGGCCACCTGGATGCGACCGACCGGGTCCGTCACGACGACCCCCTCGCTGGTGCTGTCGACCAGCCGGGCCAGCGTGGCGTTCAGATCGGCGGCGGTGCCGGGCAGGTCGATGCCGCGCACACGGACCAGCAGGCGCATCGCGTCGTCGCTGCGGAACGGCGTGGCCAGTACGCTGGTGGCTGTGACCTTGCCGGCCAGACGGGCGCGGATCTCGGCCGGCTGGCCGCTGGCACGCGCGGCCGTCATCAGCTCGGCGACCGCGTTGCGGGAATGGCTTTCGAAGCCGAAGGTGGCCTGGCGACCGACGATCTGCTCCAGCGCCAGCTCGAACAGGTCGGACGTCGCCTGGTTGGCTTCCAGGATCTGCAGGCTGTGCGCGTCGACCACCATGACGGCGTCGGTGGCGACCTGGAACAGCAGCCGGTAGCGCGCCTCCGCCTGGCGTGCGCGCCAGTAGCCGCGCTCCAATTCCTGCTGTGCGTCCAGGAAGCGCTTCTGGATCGCGGTGATCGAGCGCAGGTCGCACCCCACCACAAGGACCGGACCGCCTTCGCCGAGTCGCACCGCGGTGTAGGCCACGGCCACGCTGGTGCCCACACCGTTGGGATGGTTGATCTCGCGCTTGCGCGCGATGCCGGTGTCGCTGACTTCCTTGAGCAGCTGCTCCACCTTGCCGCGGGTTTCGCCGGTGACGGTGTCGGCCCACGGCCGGCCAACCCAGTCCTGGGCGGACGGGGCCAAGGGCTCGGAACCGCCCTGAACAACGCTCTGGATCACGCCGCCGCCGTCCATGACAAGCGCGATGTCACTCGAGAGTGACACAAAGGTCTGTGCGAGCTCGGGAGCCCAGGGCGAGAGAACGCCGAGGTCCAGGCGGGTCGGCGTGCCCTTGTTCACTGCGCGCACCTCACCACGACGACGCATCGCGGCAACCCGGCCGACAGTTTCTTGGACATGGGCCGATTCTAGGCCGCTGTGTCTCAGAATGGTGAACTTTGAACTGTAACTTTCAATTGACACTTTTTGCCGTCAACCGTCACAATGGTCTGGATGCAGCGACCCACCCTCTCGGCCATTACCGAGCTCTTCAAGCCGATCACCTGGTTTCCGCCCATGTGGGCCTTCGCGTGTGGTGTCGTGGCCTCCGGCGTGCCGCTGGACGGACGCTGGCAACTGGTGATCTGCGGCGTGCTGCTGGCCGGCCCGTTCGTGTGCGCGACCAGCCAGGCGGTGAACGACTGGTTCGACCGGCATGTGGACGCGATCAACGAGCCGCAGCGCCCGATCCCTTCCGGCCGGATGCCGGGCCGCTGGGGTTTGTACCTGGCGATCGCCTGGACACTGGTCTCGATGCTGCTGGCCTCCACACTGGGTGCCTGGGGCTTCGCGGCGGCAGTGCTCGCGCTGGTGCTGGCCTGGGCCTACAGCGCCCCGCCGGTGCGCCTGAAGGAAAACGGCTGGTGGGGCAATGCCGCCTGCGGTCTCAGTTATGAAGGGCTGGCCTGGGTCACCGGTGCCGCCGTCATGGCCGGCGGCGTGATGCCGGCGCCGCCGAGCCTACTGCTGGCCGGGCTGTACAGCGCGGGCGCGCACGGCATCATGACGCTGAACGACTTCAAGGCGGTGGAGGGCGACCGCCAGATGGGCGTGCGCTCCCTGCCGGTGCAGATGGGCGTGCAGGCGGCGGGCCGCTTTGCATGCTGGAGCATGGCGGTCCCGCAGGTGATCGTCGTGCTGCTGCTGATCGGCTGGGGGCACCCGATGCATGCGCTGGCGGTGCTGGCGCTGCTGGCCCTGCAGCTGGTGCTGATGGACCATTTTCTGCAGGACGTCACCGGCCGCGCGCTGCTGTACAGCGGCTTCGGTGTGCCCTTGTTCGTGGCCGGCATGATGGTCAGCGCCTTCGCGCTGCGCGCCGGCACCGGGGGAGCGGCCGCATGAGCAGCACCTGCACGCGCCGCACCGCTGCCCGCAGCATGGAGGCCCGCCTGTGAATCCGCTGCGCTGGCTGGCCATCTTCCGCCTGGGGCTGGTGCAGGCGGCGCTGGGTGCGATCGTCGTGCTGACCACGTCCACGCTGAACCGCGTGATGGTGGTGGAGCTGGCCCTGCCGGCGCTGCTGCCCGGCATCCTGGTCGGCCTGCACTACGCGGTGCAGATCAGCCGGCCCCGCATGGGACACGGCTCGGACGTCGGCGGCCGCAGCACGCCCTGGATCATCGGCGGCATGGTGGTGCTGGCCCTGGGCGGCGTGCTCGGCGCGGTCGCCACCGCCTGGATGGGCAGCGAGCGCCTGGGCGGCATCGTGCTGGCGGTTTTGGCCTTCGGCCTGGTCGGCCTGGGCGTGGGTGCCAGCGGCACCTCGCTGCTGGTGCTGCTGGCCAAGCGGGTGGCACCGGAGCAGCGCGCCGGCGCCGCCACCGCGGTCTGGATGATGATGATCGTCGGCTTCGCGGTCACGGCCGGGATCGCCGGCAAGCTGCTCGACCCCTACTCGCCGCAGCGGCTGGTGCTGGTGTGCGGCGCGGTATCGGCCACGGCGCTGGTGCTGACGGTACTGGCCCTGTGGGGCCTGGAGGGCCGGCAGGCGCCGGCCGCCGCCACGGCCGGCGAGGCCGCATCGCGTGCGGTCGGTTTCCGCGACGCGGTGGCCACCGTCTGGGCCGAGCCAGCCGCACGCCAGTTCACGATCTTCGTGTTCGTGTCGATGCTGGCCTACAGCGCGCAGGACCTGATCCTGGAGCCCTTCGCCGGCTCGGTGTTCGGCTTCACGCCGGGCGAATCCACGCAGCTCTCGGGCGTGCAGCATGGGGGCGTGCTCGCCGGCATGCTGCTGGTGGCGTTCTCCGGCAGCCGGCTGGCCCGGCGCTGGCGCATCCTGCAGCTGTCGCTGCAGGCCTGGACGATCGGCGGCTGCATCGCGTCCGGTCTGGCGCTGGCGGGCCTGGCGCTGGCCGGCTGGAGTGGGCCACCCTGGCCGGTCAAGGCCAATGTGTTCCTGCTGGGCCTGACAAACGGCGCCTTCTCGATCGCCGCGATCGGCTCGATGATGCGCCTGGCCACCGAGGGGGAGTCCGGCCGCGAAGGGGTCCGCATGGGCCTGTGGGGCGCCGCGCAGGCGCTCGCCTTTGGCCTGGGCGGGCTGGCGGGTACGGCCGCCAGCGACCTGTCACGCTGGCTGATCGGATCGACCGGCGCGGCCTATGCCGCCGTCTTCGCGCTGGAAGCGCTGCTGTTCTGCCTGTCCGCCGTGCTGGCGGCGCGCATCGGGTCGGGCGCCCGGTCCGCTGCCCGTGCCCCTGCCGCCGCCCACGGGCCCGCCGTGCCGCGGGACACCCTTTCGAGAGGATCGACATGAACCCCACCGAAACCTTTGACGCCGTCGTCATTGGCGGATGCCCCGCCGGAGCCACCGCCGCGCAGGACCTCGCCCGCCAGGGCCACAAGGTGCTGCTGCTGGACCGCGCCGGGCGCATCAAGCCCTGCGGCGGCGCGATACCGCCACGGCTGATCCGCGACTTCGCGATCCCCGATGCGCTGCTGGTGGCACGCGCCACGTCGGCGCGCATGGTGTCGCCGACCGACAACAAGGTGGACATCCCGATCGAGAACGGCTTTGTCGGCATGGTCCACCGCGACCAGTTCGACGAGTGGCTGCGCGAACGGGCCGCGAACGACGGCGCCGAGCGGCGCGTGGGCACCTTCGACCGGATCTCGCGCGACACCGACGGCACGGCCATCGTCCACTACCAGGCGCGGCCGCAGTCCGGCAAGAACGAGTCGGCTCCGGCCAGCGTGCGCGCCCGGGTCATCGTCGGCGCCGATGGCGCGCGCTCCGAGGTCGCGCGCCAGGAGGTGCCCGGCGCGCTGCGCACCAAGTATGTGTTCGCCTACCACGAGATCGTGCGCGCGCCGCAGAACCCGCCGGCCGGCTACGACGGCTCGCGCTGCGACGTGTTCTACCAGGGCACGCTGTCGCCCGACTTCTACGGCTGGGTGTTTCCCCATGGCGACACGATGAGCATCGGCACCGGCAGCGCCGACAAGGGCTTCTCGCTGCGCACCGCGGTCGGCCGGCTGCGCCAGGCCACCGGGCTGGCCGGCACCGAGACGCTGCGCCGCGAGGGTGCGCCGATCCCGATGAAGCCGCTGCCGCGCCGGGACAACGGCCGCGATGTCGTGCTGGCCGGTGACGCCGCCGGCGTCGTCGCGCCGGCCTCCGGCGAAGGCATCTACTACGCGATGGCCGGTGGCCGCCTGGCCGCCGAGGCCGCCCACCTGTACCTGCGCACCGGAGAGGCCTCCGCGCTCAAGCTGGCCCGCAAGCGCTTCATGAAGGCGCACGGCACGGTCTTCTGGGTGCTGGGCGTGATGCAGTGGTTCTGGTACTCGAACGACCGCCGTCGTGAGAGCTTCGTCAAGATCTGCGAGGACAAGGACGTCCAGCAACTGACCTTCGAGTCCTACATGAACAAGGAACTGGCGCGCAAGAAGCCGATGGCCCATGTACGCATCTTCTTCAAGGACATGGCCCACCTGCTGGGCCTGGCGCGGGTCTAGGCGCATCGCCACCCGTCTGCCTGCCAGCGACGAGCTGCCCATCATGGCCCTGCCGCGTCGCCTGGTGCCTGTGCTCGTGGCCGCCGGCGCCGCGCTGGCAGTGGCTGGCCTGGGCGCCCTGATGACCGACCTGGGCGACTGGTACCGCCAGCTCGAGCAGCCGGCCTGGAAACCTCCCGACTGGCTGTTCGGCCCGGCCTGGACGCTGATCTTCGGGCTCGCGGCCACCGCCGGCGTGGCGGCCTGGCGCCAGGCGCCCGACAAGGCCAGCCGCGAATGGCTGCTGGCGCTGTTTGCGCTCAACGGCTTCCTGAACGTGCTGTGGAGCCTGCTGTACTTCCGGCTGCGGCGCCCGGACTGGGCCTTGCTGGAGGTCGGCCTGCTGTGGCTGTCGGTGCTGCTGCTGATCCTGGTGCTGGGCCGCTACTGCCGCCAGGCGCGCTGGCTGCTGCTGCCCTACCCGGCCTGGATCTCCGTGGCAGGCGCGCTGAACTGGGGCACGGTACAGCTCAACGGACCGTTCTGAATGGATATCGGCACACTCTCCGCCACGACGATGGTCGACATCGTCATCGCGCTCACCGCCGTGGAGGCGCTCATCCTGTGGGTCTACCACCGGCGCACCGGCAGGGGCATCCCGGGGCGGGACCTGTCGATGATGCTGCTGTCAGGGATGCTGTTGATGCTGGCCCTGCGCATGTCCATGGCAGGCTGCCGCTGGGAGATCACCGCCGGCCTGCTGGCCGGCGGCGGGGTGTGTCACGGGCTGGACCTGTGGCGCCGCTGGCAACCACGTGCCCGCGCCGGCAATGGCATCAGGCCTTCTTGACCCAGGCGCTGCACCAGCCGGCAGCGGCCACGTGCTTGCCGGCGAACAGCGAGCAGGGGCCGGAAGCCTCCTTCGCCTTGCCGGTGTACAGCTGGCAGTTCTCGCACTTCTGGTCCTTCGTGTGCTTCGGGAACTTCTTCGCGTCGACCTTGGTGGTGTCAGCAGCGTAACCGAGCGCAGCAGCCTGCGGATCCTTCTCATCGACCTTGGCCTGGGCCATCGCGCCGGCGGCGGCGGCCAAGGCGGTACCCCCCACGGCCACTTGCATCATGAATGTTCTACGGGTGGTTTGTTGCATGGTGTGCTCCTGTTAACGTTGAAAAGTGTACCGATGGTCGCCAATCGATGACCGGAGAGTCTGCATGATAACCCTGCAGTTTCCTGCGGTCTTGCGACCGCGTGGCGGTGAGCCAACACCGGACTCCCTGCTTTCCCACAACGGCCGGGGAACCGAATCGGTTTACCGCCCTCCAAAAGAAGCCTTCGTGGCGCAGGATGTGCTTGGTGGACAATCCGCGCCAGTGCCGTCCGCCCCGCGCCCTCCACCCGGTTCATGCACCAGATTCCCGCGCCCTCTCCTGCCAGCCCCCCCGTCCCCGGAGCCCCGATGAACCGCATGACCGCGGTCGAGCGCCGCGCGAGCGGCTCGCTGGCGTCCATCTACGCGCTGCGCATGCTCGGGCTGTTCCTGGTGCTGCCGGTGTTCGCGCTGGAGGCGCGGCACTACCCGGGTGGCGACAACCCGGCCCTGATCGGCCTGGCGATGGGCATCTACGGGCTGACGCAGGGTGTGCTGCAGCTGCCCTTCGGCATGGCCTCGGACCGGTGGGGACGCAAGCCGGTCATCGTGTTCGGGCTACTGCTGTTCGCCGCCGGCAGCCTGCTGGCCTTCGCGGCCGGCAGCCTGGCCGAGCTGGTCATCGGGCGCGCGCTGCAGGGTGCCGGTGCGGTGTCGGCTGCGGTCACCGCGATGCTGGCCGACCTGACCCGCGACGAGGTCCGCACCAAGGCGATGGCGCTGGTCGGTGCCAGCATCGGGCTGATGTTCGCGCTGTCGCTGGTCGCCGGCCCGGTGCTGGCGGCGCATGTCGGTCTGGCCGGCATCTTCGCCGTGACCGGCGCCCTGGCGCTCGGCGGTGCCGCCGTCGTACTGTGGATCGTGCCCCCGGAACCCGCCCGCCACGCGGACCAGCCCACGGGTCGCCTGGTCGACGTGCTGCGCCACGGGCCGACGCTGCGGCTGAACTTCACCGTGTTTGTGCTGCACGCGGTGCTGGTCGCGATGTGGGTCGCGGTGCCGGCGCTGCTAGTGGACGCCGGCCTGCCCAAGAACCACCACTGGTGGGTCTACCTGCCGGCGATCACCGGGTCCTTCCTGGTGATGGGCGGCGTGCTGTTCCCGCTGGAGCGGCGCGGCCACCTGAAGCCTGTGTTCCTGGCGGCGCTGGCCCTGCTGGCCCTGGTGCAGGCTGCACTGGCCGTGGTGGCCATGGGCACGCCCAGTCTGGCCTGGCTGGCAGTGCTGCTGTTCCTGTTCTTCTGCGGCTCGAACATCCTGGAAGCCAGCCAGCCCAGCATCGCTTCCCGGGCCGCGCCACCGGGTGCGCGCGGCGCGGCGCTGGGCTTCTACAACACGCTGATGTCCTTCGGCTTCTTTGCCGGCGGCGCCGTCGGAGGCCTGCTGCTGAAGGCCTGGGGGCCGGTCGGCCTGTTTGCCGCCTGCGGTGTGGCCATGGCGGCGGCGCTGCTGGTCGCCATCCCGATGCAGATCTCCCGCTAATGCGGGACGGCCAGCAGCGCAGGATCTACCGCACGGCCCTGCCTGCGGATACGCTGGCGATGGATAATCCCCGCAACATCTGGAGCACAACATGGCATCTGTAAACAAGGTGATCCTGGTCGGCAACTGCGGCCGGGATCCGGAAGTCCGCTACCTGCCCTCGGGCCAGGCCGTCGCCAATGTCACGCTGGCCACCTCGAGCCGCCGCAAGGACAAGAACACCGGCGAGACCATCGAGGACACGCAATGGCACCGCATCACCTTCTATGACCGCCTGGCCGAGATCGCCGGTGAATACGTCAAGAAGGGCCGCCCGATCTATGTCGAGGGCCGGCTGAAGTACGGCAAGTTCACGAACAAGGACGGCGTCGAGCAGAACACCTGCGACATCATCGCCACCGAGATGCAGCTGCTCGGAAGCCGCGAGGGCATGGGCGGCCCCGGCGGTGATGAGGGCGGTGGTGGTGGCGGCTACAGCCGCCCCAGTGCACC
>JAEUOX010000461.1 GCA_016790475.1 Rhodoferax sp.
CGGCGATCGGCGGGATGTCCTCCG
The DNA here is from genome assembly GCA_016790475.1 of Rhodoferax sp. Classification (GTDB taxonomy): domain Bacteria; phylum Pseudomonadota; class Gammaproteobacteria; order Burkholderiales; family Burkholderiaceae_C; genus CAISIP01. The sequence continues at coordinate 25 of JAEUOX010000461.1, forward strand.
GAATGCCCGGCAGCCGGTTGGCCGAAGACATGCCGATCGCGCGCAACTTGCCGGCCTTGACCTGCGGCAGCGCGACGGCGCTGCTGATGAAGGCCGCCTGCACCTGCCCGCTGATCAAGCCGACCAGTGCCGGGCCCTCGCCGGCATAGGGCACCTGCGTGAGGTCTGTGCCGGCCTGCAGGTTGAAGTAGGCGCCCATCAGGTGCCCCTGTCCGCCGGTGCCGGCAGTCGCGTAGTTGACCGTGCCCGGGCGGGCCTTGGCCGCGGCGATCAGGTCCGACACCTTCTGGATCGGCAGCGCCGGGTTGACCAGCAGGATGTAGGTGGCCGCGACGGTCAGGCTGACCGGCGTCAGGTCGTTGACCGGGTCGTAGCGCACGGATTTCGGCGCCAGGTACTGGGCGGCCGGCGTGCACCAGATCAGCGTGTAGCCGTCGGCCGGCGACTGCAGCGCGGAGGCCACCCCGACCGTGCCGGTGCCGCCCGGCTTGTTCTCGACCACCACCGGCTGTCCGAGCCGCTCCGCAAGGGCGACACCGATGATCCGTGCGACGGTGTCGGAACCGCCGCCCGGGGGGAAGGGCACCATCAGCTTGATCGGACGGTTCGGCCAGCTGTCCTCCGGGCCCGCGGCCCAGACGGCATCCGGACGGGCCAGGGCCAGGCCACACCACGCCCTTGGGCCGCCCGGTCGTGCCGCCGGTGTACAGCAGCAGCGGGTCGTCGTCGGAGCGCACGATGTCCAGGCGGCTGGCGTCACCCGCCGAGGCCAGTGCGTCCAGGCTGGCGGTGGCGGGGCCGTCAGCCGGGCCCCCCATCGCGACGCGGCTGCGCAGGGTGCCCAGGCGCTGCTGCAGCTGGGCCACCTGGGGCGCGTACTCCACGTGGTACAGGATGGCGGTACAGCCGGCGTCCTCGAGCACGCCGGCGATCTCGTCCACCGTGTAGCGGTAGTTGATGTTCACATGGATCAGCCGCGCCTTCAGGCAGGCGATGAAGCCTTCGAGGTAGCCTGGGTGGTTGCGCGACAGGAAGGCCACGCGCTCGCCGGGCACATGGCCGGCGGCGATCAGCTGGCGGGCCAGCCGGTTGCTGCGGGCGTCCAGCTCGCCCCAGCGCACGACACCGCCCTCGTGCACGATGGCCGGGCGATCGGCCGGCACGGTGGCGGCCACCGCGTCGAACATGTCGGCCAGGTTCCAACCGGAGGAAGGCGCCGTCATGCCGGCACCGCTGCCGCGAAGCGTTCCAGGTGGTGGTCGCTGTTGCCGAAGGCCAGGTCGATCATCAGCAGGCGTTTCAGGTAGTGGCTGACCGCCAGCTCGTCGCTGGTGCCGATGCCGCCATGCAACTGCACCGCCTGGTGGCCGACGAACAGGCCGCACTGGCCGACGCGGGTCTTGGCGGCCGAGACGGCGCGGCGCCGTGCGGTGGCCGCACCGCCCAGGCTCTGCACGGCCGGCCCGAGGATCGAGCGGGCCTCCTCGCAGGCGATCATCATGTCGACCATGCGGTGCTGCAGGGCCTGGAAGCTGCCGATCGTGGTGCCGAACTGCTTGCGGGTCTTGATGTAATCCAGCGTCATCGCCGACACCGCGTCCATCGCGCCGCAGGCTTCGGCCAGTCGGGCCACGATCGCGTGGTCGACCGCGCCCTCCAGGGCACCCAGACCATCTGCCGGCGCGGCGATCAGCGCATCGGCGTCGAGCCGCACCTGGGCGAGCCGCAGGCTGCTGAAATGCTGGTGGTCCGGGCTGCGCAAGTCCTGCCGCTGCAGCCCGGCGGCGTCTGCAGGTACCAGAAACAGTGCGATTCCGTCCGCCTCGCGGCCGGCCAGGCGGGCCGGCACGATGATCCAGTCGGCCGTCGGGGCATCCGGCACCCAGCATTTGTCGCCGGAGAGCGCATAGGCTCCACCCAGCGGGGTGGCGAGCGTCTGCACGTTGCCCAGATCGAAGCGCCCCTGCGTCTCGGCGACGGCCACTGTGGCCAGCTTCGTGCCGTCGATGAGGCCTTCGCGCAGCTGCGCCGCGGCCGGTGCGGTGGACAGGCTCAGCAGGCGCAGCGCCAGCACGCAGCTGCTGACATAGGGCTGGCGTAGCAAGCCGCGTCCAAAGCCTTCCATGACGAGCGCCACGTCGGCAGGGTTGCCGCCGAAGCCGCCCTGGTCCTCGGGCAGGCCCAGGCCCAGCCAGCCGAGTTCGGCCATCTGCTGCCAGACCGTGCGGTCGAAGGCTTCGCCGCGTGCGGTGGACTGGCGCCATTGCTCGAAGCGGCCGTGCTCGCGCACGACGCGCTCCACGCCGTCCTGCAGCATCTGTTGTTCGGGGGTGAGGTGGTTGGCCATGGGCGTGCCTACAGGTCGAGCGCGCGGCGCGCGATGATGTTGCGCTGGATCTCGTTGGATCCGCCGTAGATCGTCGTGACCCGGCTGTGCAGGTAGGCACTCATCGGGCCGTAGGCGTCGATGCCGCCCTGCGGGTCGCTGCCATCCGGCGCCCGAAAGCCGGCGGCCGCATAGCCAAGCGATTCGATCCACAGCTGCGTGGCGCGCTGCAGCAGCTCCGACCAGCGGATCTTCAGCATCGAGCCACGCGGCCCGGAGTCGATGCCGGCAACGTTGTCGGCCAGGGCCCGCAGACCCATCGCGTCCAGCGCCATCGCTTCGATCTCCAGTTGCGCCAGCTTGTGGCGGAACACCGGGTTGTCCAGCAGCGTGCGGGCGCCGTCCTGCGTGCGCCCGGCCTGCTCGCGTACATAGGCCACCTGCCGGCTCAGCCGCACACCCAGCGTGGCGCTGAGCGCGCGCTCGCGGTCCAGCAGGACCTTGCCGTAGCCCCAGCCGCGGCCCTCCTGGCCCACCAGGCAGTCCACCGGCACCCGGACGTTGTCCAGGAACACCTCGTTGACGTGGTGCTGCTCGTCCAGCGTCTGGATCGGACGCACGGTGATGCCGGGCGTCTTCATGTCGATCAGCAGCAGCGAGATGCCGTCCTGGCGGCGCGTCTCGGTGCCGGTGCGCACCAGGCAGAACATCTTGCTGGCCACCTGCGCATAACTCGTCCACAGCTTCTGGCCGTTCACGATGTAATGGTCGCCTTCGCGGACGGCGCGCGTGCGCAGCGAGGCGAGGTCGGAGCCGGCCTGCGGCTCCGAGTAGCCCTGGCACCACCAGTCCTCGCCGGACAGGATGCGTGGCAGGTAGTAGGCCTTCTGGGCCGGCGTGCCGTAGGTGAACAGGATCGGGCCGATCAGCTCCAGGCCCTGGTGGAACTGCGGCGGTGCGTCGGCCGCGGCGGTTTCCTGCTCGAAGATGTGCAGTTGCACCGGTGACCAGCCGGTGCCGCCGTGCTCGCGCGGCCAGGAGGGTGCGCCCCAGCCCTGGCGGTACAGGATGTCCTGCCACTCGCGGAACTGCTTCGGTGTGGGGCGCAGGCCGGCGCGGACGCGGGCCCGCAGGGTGTCCGGCACCTGGGACGCACAGAAGGCCCGCACTTCCTCGCGAAACGCGAGGTCTTCCGGTGAATGGGCGAGGTTCATGGCTGTGGCGCCATCGCGTTGGATTGCATGGGGGTGTTCGTCCTCGTTGTTTCGGAAAAGTATATTACCTGCCGGCAGGTAAGTAAATCGCGCGGCTGTCACCTGCGGGTCTTGCGGGGTGTGGCTGGACGGGTCCGACGCAAGTGCGCTAGACTCCGGCCCATGACGCAACTGTCGCTGACGCTACTACTGCTATCCCCCCACGGGCGGAGACGGTAGCGCACGCGCATCCTTCACAACGGCCCGTATGCACCTGCAGCGGGCCGTTTGCTTTTGTGGCTGTGGGTGACCAACCAGGAACGGAAACCCACCATGCTCAAGAACCCTGCCACCAAGTACCGCCCCTTCGCTCCCGTGGGCCTCACGGACCGCCGCTGGCCCGACGCCGTGCTGACGCGCCCGCCACTGTGGTGCAGCGTGGACCTGCGGGACGGCAACCAGGCGCTGATCGAGCCGATGGACATCGCCCGCAAGCTGCG
>JAEUOX010000465.1 GCA_016790475.1 Rhodoferax sp.
GCTCGCCACGATGCTGATGTTCGGCCTGCTGGCCGCCGCGATCATGGTCGCTGTCGGCTTCTTCCTGCGCAAGCGGGCGGCCGGGCAGGGGCCGGTCGCGGCACGGGCCGGCGGGCTGCAATATGCCCCGGCCGGCATGCCCTCGGGTGCCGGCGCCGGTGCGCCGCAGGAGCCTGCCTTCAAGACCGCAATGCCCGCGGCCGGTGGCTCGATGATCGGTGCCGCGCTGGGCGGTGGCAGCGCGCCCGCCGCCGCGGCCCGGATCCCGGCCGACTTCGACGTCGCCGGCTTCACCCGCAACGCCAAGGTCAACTTCATCCGCCTGCAGGCCGCCAGCGACGCCGGCAACCTGAACGACATCCGGGAATTCACGACGCCGGAGATGTTCGCCGAACTGAAGATCGAACTGGCCGACCGCGGCACCGGCGCGCAGCACACCGAGGTCGTGACGCTGGACGCCGATGTGGTCGATGTCGAGGAAGGTGCGGACCGCTATGTCGTCAGCGTACGCTTCAGCGGCACGATCCGCGAGGAAGCCGGCGCAGCGGCCGAGCCCTTCGACGAGGTCTGGCATCTGGTCAAGCCGCGCCAGGGCGGCGGTGGCTGGACGCTGGCCGGCATCCAGCAGATGCAGTGAGGATGGCGGGGTGGCCGGAAGGCCGCCCGCCGGTACGCAGGGTCCCTGGTGCTCCGGCACCGGGGGCCCTTTTGCATGGCGTCAGCCCCAGACCCGCTGCGCCACCCGCATCATGTTGCCGCCCAGCACCAGGGCCGCTTCGTCGGCCGTCATGCCGGTGCGCTGCAGCGCGGCGCCGAGCTCCTGCCAGGCGCTGATCGGCGGGTAGGTCGAGCGGGCGATCGCGCTGCGGTCGTAGCCGGCAGAGGCCGGCCACCAGTAGGACGGGTCGTAGTCGCCCGGCGGGTCGTCGTTCAGGCCGGGCTGCGGGAAGCTGATGTCCAGTCCGATGCCGGCGTGCTGCACGCCGACCAGATTCGCCACATAGGCGGCGTGGCGTGCCACGTCGTCGGCACCCGGCGTGCGGGTGCCGAGGAACTTGGACACGCCCGACACGCAGACCACCCCGCCGGTGGCCGCGATGCCGCGGATCTGTTCGTCGGTGACGTTGCGGCCGTGCTCCACCAGGCCCAGCGGGTTGCTGTGGCTGAAGATCACCGGCGCGCTGGACGCGGCCATGATGTCCAGGCTGCATTTGCGGCCGGTGTGCGAGCAGTCCATCAGCACGCCGGCTGCGTTGATCGCCGCGACGATGCGGTGCCCCAGCGGTGTCAGCCCCTGCTCGTCGTCATGGCAGCCGCCGGCCACGCTGTTGTTGCGGTTGTAGGCCAGGTGCATCTGGCGCACGCCCAGGCTGCGGTACAGCGCGACCATCGCCGGCTCCTCCAGCAGCGGCATCGCGCCCTCCAGGTCGAAGCCGATCGCCAGCTTGCCGGCGGCCGCGGCGTCGCGGATGTCCTGCACCGTGCTGGCGAGCACATAACGCTCCGGCTGGGATGCGATCGTCGCGCGGAAGCCGGCAATGGTGGCCATCACCTGCGACAGCGGATTCATGTCCATGCCGATGTTGATCGACACATAGCTGACGCCGGCGGCATGGAACTGCGCGATCGGCGCGAAATCCGCCTGCGGATGCAGTGGCAGGCAGGCATGGGCTTCCCACAGGATCATGGCGGGGGCTCCTTGAAGGTCGGTGTTCAGGTGCTGGTGGCCGGCGCGTCGCGCTGGAAGCCGGCGGAGGCGACCATCAGCTTGCGGGTGTAGTCGTCCTGCACGCGGCGGGCGGCCAGGTCGGCGGCGGACAGCATCTCGACGGTGCGACCCCGCTGCATCACCATCAGCCGCTCGCACATGTGCGTGACCACGGCCAGGTCATGGCTGACCATGATGAAGCTCAGTCCGCGCTTCGCGCGCAGCGCCTCCAGCAGGTTCAGCACCTCGGCCTGCACCGAGGCGTCCAGCGCCGACGTGGGCTCGTCCAGCAGCAGGATCTGCGGCTCCAGGATCAGCGCGCGGGCGATCGCGATGCGCTGGCGCTGGCCGCCGGAGAGCTGGTGCGGGTAGCGGAAGCGAAAGCCGGTGCCCAGGCCCACATCCTCCAGCGCCGCCTCGATGCGGGTC
>JAEUOX010000515.1 GCA_016790475.1 Rhodoferax sp.
TCCAGCGTGCTGGGCGTGCTGCTGGCCAACCTGATCCCGGAGGCCTGGGGGCTGGGTTTCGCCGGCCTGCTGTGCCTGGTCGGCATCCTGTGCTCGCTGGCCAGCACCCGGCTGCGGGTGCTGTCGGCGGCGGTCGCCGGCGTGGTGGGCGTGCTGGCCTACGCGCTGCCGCTGAAGCTCAACATCCTGCTGGCGATCGGTGTCGCGACGATCCTGTGCCTGGGCGCGGAACATCTGACGGGCGCCGCCCGGCTGCGGGGCGCACGGTGATGGAGATCGACTGGCACCGCGTCGGCGTGATCGTCGGGCTGGCCTGCATGACGGTGCTGGCGCGCAGCTTCTTCCTGTTTTCCGGCAGGACCTGGAGTCTGCCGTCCTGGGCCCAGCGCGGGCTGCACTATGCGCCGATCGCCGCGCTGGCCGCGGTGGTGGTGCCGGAGGTGGTCACGGTGCAGGGCGTGCTGGTGTCCACCTGGCGCGACGCGCGGCTGTACGCCGCCGCCGTCGGCGTGCTGGTCTACTTCTGGCGCCGGGACGTGCTGATCACGGTGCTGGCCGGCATGGCGGTCTACCTGCCGCTGCGCATCGGTCTGGGCTGGTGAGGGCGCGCGAGCGCCAGGGAGCACACACATGCAAACACGTACCGCGCCCACCGGCTGGCGGCCCCGCACCGTGGTGCTGCTGCTCGGCGCCTGGATGGCGCTGGCCGGCAACCTGCCGCTGTGGCGCACCATCTGGGCGCTGCCCGAAGTCAGCGGCCCGCGCGGGCTGCTGTTCTCGTTCGCGCTGGCGGTCTGGATCGGGGCTGCGCTGGTCGCGCTGCTGAGCCTGCTGGCCTGGCCGCGCATCCTCAAGCCGGCGGGCCTCCTGCTGCTGGTCATCGCCGCATCCAGCACCTATTTCATGCTGCAGTACAGCGTGGTGATCGACGCCACGATGATGGCCAACGTCGTCAACACCGACGCGCGCGAGGTGCGCGACCTGCTGGCCTGGCCGCTGCTGGGCAGCCTGGTGGTGCTGGCGCTGCTGCCAGGCCTGTGGTTGTGGCGCCAGCCGATCGCCTGGCGTCCGCTCGGGGGCCAGGCCTGGCGCAACCTGGTCGCAGCGCTGCTGGCGCTGGCGGTGCTGGGTGCGGTGACGGTGGCCGCCTACCAGGACCTGGCCTCGCTGATGCGCAACCACAAGCATGTGCGTTACCTGTTCAATCCGCTGAACGTGCTGTATGGCGGCGGCAAGCTGGCGGCGGACGCGGTGCCGCGGGCCAGCCAGACGCTGCAACCGATCGGCCTGGACGCCCGCCTCGGCCCCACGCACACGGCTGCGCAGCGCACGCCGCTGGTGGTGCTGGTCGTCGGCGAGACCGCCCGCGCCGCGAACTTCTCGCTCGGGGGCTACCCGCGGGCGACCAATCCGCAGCTCCAGCGGCTGCAGGCCGAGGGCGGACTGACCTACTTCAGCGATGTGCGCTCCTGCGGCACCAACACGCAGGCCTCGGTGCCCTGCATGTTCTCGCACCTGGGCAAGGAGGCCTACGAGGCCTCGA
>JAEUOX010000516.1 GCA_016790475.1 Rhodoferax sp.
GCCGGCCAGGGCACCCGGGTGCGGCCCCTGACCAATGACCTGCCCAAGGCGATGGTGCCCATCCTGGGCAAGCCGGTCATGGAATACCTGATCGAGCATCTGGCCCGCTACGGCGTGAACGAGATCATGGTCAACGTGGCCTGGCACCACGACAAGATCGAGCAGTACTTTGGCGACGGCCACCGTTGGGGCGTGCAGATCGGCTACAGCTACGAGGGCGTGCGGGACCACGGTGACGTGCTGCCGCGCCCGATGGGCTCGGCCGGCGGCATGCGGCGCATTCAGGATTTCGGCGGCTTCTTCGACACCACCACCATCGTGTTGTGCGGCGACGCGCTGATCGATCTGGACATCGGCGCCGCGCTGCATGAGCACAAGAGCAAGGGTGCCCTGGCCAGCGTGGTCACGCTCGACGTGCCACGCGCCGAGGTCAAGAACTACGGCATCGTCGTTGCCGACGCCGAGGGGCGCATCCAGTCGTTCCAGGAGAAGCCTGCGCCGGAGGACGCGCTGTCAACGCTGGCCAGCACCGGCATCTACATCTTCGAGCCGGAGGTGCTGGAGCGCATCCCTTCGGGCAAGGTCTACGACATCGGCTCGCAGCTGTTTCCGCAGCTGGTTGCCGAGAAGCTGCCCTTCTATGCCCAGAGCCGCTTCTTCAACTGGATCGACATCGGCCGGGTCAGCGACTACTGGTCGGTGCTGCAACGCGTGCTGCGCGGCGAGGTCGCCCAGCTGACCATGCCGGGGCGCGAGATCCGGCCCGGCGTGTGGGTCGGCATCAATACCGCGGTCGACTGGGACGCAGTGACGATCCAGGGGCCGGTGTACATCGGCTCCGGCGTGCGCATCGAGCCGGGCGTGCGCATCGTCGGTCCAGCCTGGATCGGCCACGGCAGCACGCTGCGCAGCGGCTCGATGATCACCCGCAGCATCCTGTTCGAATACACCCGCATCAGCGCCGGCATGCGCTTTGACGAGATGATCGTATCGCCCCAGTACTGCGTGGACCGCCACGGCCACACCATGTACCAGGGCGACGACAACGCCGTGCTGCGCTGGGGCGATGCCCGCGGCTGACCCGCCACTTGTTCCACCCGACCACTCCTACCATTTCATCATGCAGATCCAACCCGTTGTCCTGTCCGGCGGCTCCGGCACCCGCCTGTGGCCGCTGTCGCGCGAGAAGTACCCCAAGCAACTGCTGCCGCTGATCGGTGAAGACTCGCTGCTGCAGGCCACCGTGCGCCGCACCGAGGGCATTGCCGGCTTCACGCTGGCCGAGCCCATGGTGGTGTGCAACGAGGAGTACCGCTTTGTGATCGCCGAGCAGCTGCGGCTGATGGACCGCCCGGGAAGCCTGGTGCTGGAGCCGGTGGGCCGCAACACGGCGCCGGCGCTCACGCTGGCAGCCCTGGCCGCCTGGCGCGACGGCGCCGACCCGGTACTGCTGGTCATGCCGGCAGACCATGTCATCACGCAGACCGAAACCTTCCGCGAGGCGGTGCGCCAGGGTGCCCAGTTGGCCGCCGACGGCGCCGTCGTGACCTTTGGCATCACGCCGGACGCGCCGGAGACGGGTTATGGCTACATCCAGGCCGGCGCAGCATGGCCCGGCTCGGACACGGCCCGGCGCATCGCACGCTTCGTCGAAAAGCCGGATCTGGCCACCGCGAAGTCCTACCTGGCCGAAGGCTCCTACCTGTGGAACAGCGGCATCTTCGTGCTGCGGGC
>JAEUOX010000084.1 GCA_016790475.1 Rhodoferax sp.
CGCAGGTTGATGTTCGGGCTGGCCATGTCGACCTTGGCCCGCAGCACCATGCTGCCGTCGGCATGCCGGCCGTCGCGCATCTCGCGGAAGCGCGCCAGGTGCTCGGCCGGGCTGCGGTCCCGGAAGGGGCTGTTGACGCCCGGCTTGCCGAAATCGCCGCGGTTCAGGCGCATCTCCTCGGCGCTCTGCTCGTCGACGTAGGCGTGGCCGGATTCGATCAGGTACTCCGCCGCGCGGTACATGAAGTCGAAGTAATCGCTCGCGTGGTAGAGGTGGCTGGTGCCGCCGACGTCCCAGTCGAAGCCGAGCCAGCGCACGGTGTCGATGATCGCGTCGACGAACTCCTGGTCCTCCTTTTCCGGATTGGTGTCGTCGAAACGCAGGTGGCACACGCCGCCATAGTCGCGGGCCAGGCCGAAGTTGATGCAGATGCTCTTGGCGTGGCCGATGTGCAGGTAGCCGTTGGGCTCGGGCGGGAAGCGGGTGCGGATGCGGGCCGGGTCCAGCGGGCCCCTGGCGTGGTGGGCACCATCGCCGGGGCTGCCGCCCCAGTGCCGGGCCGCGTTGGTGCCTGCTTCCAGGTCCGACTCGATGATCTGGCGCAGGAAATTGCTCTGCTTCGGGGCTTCGACGGCAGCGGGCGCGGCAGACTTCTTCGGGGCGGGGGCAGGGTGGCTCATCCGGCGATTTTAGGCGGCCGGCCTCGCCGGCCCTGCGAGCGGGCAGGTCGCGCGCCTATTGCCCGAAGCGACGGCCGTTCTCCAAGTAGGCGCGCTCCTGAGGGCTGCTGGTCCGTCCGAGCACGGCATTGCGGTGCGGAAACCGGCCGTAGGTGGTGATCAGCGTCTGGTGCTCGATCGCCGCGTCCAGGTGGCCCTGCAGGGCCTCGGCCTGGGCGGGTGCGCAGCTGGCGCGCAGTTGTTCGAAGTGACGCACGCAGCCGGCCTGGCTGGCGCCATCCTCGGCATGCATCAGCGGCATCGCGATGAAGACCCGCCCCACCAGTGGAAGCAGCGCGTCTTCGCCATGCGCCAGCGTGTCCGTGGCCAGCCGGTGCACCCGGGCATCGCCCGCGAAGGCCCGGGCCTCGCCGCGGAACACATTGCGGGTGAACTGGTCCAGCAGGATCACCAGCGCCAGGCGGTCGCGCACGTCCGCCTCCCAACCGGTCAGACCGCCGTCGACCGCCTGCGTGACCAACGCACCGAAGCGGCCACGGATGTCCGCGTCGAGCGCCGCGCCGCCGCCGAACCACAGTGCGCCGCGCGGGGCCGACGGCCAGCCCAGAACCAGGCCGTCACCGAACCAGAAGTCCAGCACGGCCTGCGGGCCGGCGTTGTCCGCCCGAGAACTCATGGCCGGCAGATATTGAAGTTGAAGACCCGGTTGGACAGCGTCGGGTCGCGGTCCAGCAGCACGGGTGTGCTGGCCAGGCGCACCGGCGCCAGCGACTGGCCGGCATAGGCGGACTCGCCGGCGTCCACGGGCAGCACCTGGCCGGCCTGCTCGATCACCACGCGACCCTCGCGCACCATCAGCAGCACACTGCCTTCGGCCGGCTGCGGGGGCGGCGCGCTGCCGAACTGCTGCTCCAGATTCAGTTCGACCGACTCCGGCGCGGGCGTGGTCAGGTTGTTGAAGTACACCGGTGTGGCCCCCAGCGGGCGCGCCGGTGCCGAGGACCCGGGCACCAGGCCGGCCTGCCCGGCGGGGATGGCCACCTCACGCCCGTCGGCCGCCGCCAGCGTGATCTCGCCGCTGCGGGTGGAGGCGTACAGGGCCTGATTGCACTCCGCGTCGGTGAGGTCCGCGTCCGCCGGGGTGTCGGAAGCATCCCCCTTGCCACAGGCCAGGTCGAACACCGTGCCGCGGATGCCCACCGTGGCCGTACTGGTCTTGAAGAGCACCTGGCGCGGCGCGGCCTTGGCGATGAGCCCGGTAGCCACGCGCAGCCCGCCGCTGAGCAGCTGCAGCAGCATGTTGCCGCGTGCCGGCTGCGCCGCGTCATAGCTGAACTGCGCCAGCGCCAGGCGCGTGCCGCTGTTGAGCGTGACGCGCGAGTCGTCGCGGAAACCGAGCACCGCATGTCCCCCGGGGGCGGTGGTCACCCGGTCGCTGGCATACAGCGGGGCGCCCGCGGCCACCTCGATCTGGCGCGTATCGCGCTCCACCACCACCGTACCTTGCGCCTGCATGAGGCGTGCGATCACCGGTGGGCCGCTGTTGGGCCGGCTGCTGCGCTCGGCGCTCTCGCCGCCCGGGGTGCAGTCGTTGTTGCACAGCCGCGCGGTGTAGTCGGTGCCGCGGATGCCGATGGTGGCGGTGTTCACGTTGAGCTTGTAGGCGTCCACATTGCCGCGCTTGCCGATCGAGCCGGTGATGGCCCGCAGCCCGCCCTTGAGCAGGCCCAGGATCAGGCTGTCGGACTGCGGCTCGTCGCGGTTGTAGTTGTAGGCCTGCACGGTGATGCGCGAGTCCGGGCGCACGGCCGTCTCGCCGCCATCCGTGAAGCGCAGGCGCACGGTGCTGTTGCGCGTCGTGGCCAGCGTGTCGCCCACGCCCAGCACGGTGCCGCGGGCCAGGATGCCCTGGCGGCCGTCGGCGCGGGTGACGTAGGCGGTGCCCTCCACCGAGGTGGCGTTGGCGACGCGGGGTGGGGTGG
>JAEUOX010000120.1 GCA_016790475.1 Rhodoferax sp.
CAGCGGCAGGCGATCGAGCTGCACATAGTTCGGGGCGACCATCGGCAGCGCTGTGCCACCTGCGGCGGACGCACCCGCCTGCCAGCGGGCCAGGAAGTCCGGCGTGGCGACCAGCAGGAAGGGTACGGCACATAGCGGGCGAGCCACCAGCTGCGGGGGCGCCTCCGCAGTCAGCCGCAGCGCGATGTCGAAGCCCTCGGCCACCAGGTCCACCAGCCGGTTGTCCAGGTGCAGGTCCACCCGCACCTGCGGGTACTGTCGGCGGAAATCCGCCAGCAGTGCCGCGAAGCGCGGTGTGGCACACCAGACCGGCGCACTGATCTTCAGCTCGCCCCGCGGCATCGCGCTGGCCTGCCCGAGCGAGCCCACGGCTGCGTCCAGGATGTCCAGCGCCTGGCGGCACTGCGCATCGAACTGCTGCCCGGCTTCCGTCAGGCTCATGCGCCGGCTGGTACGGTGAATCAGCCGGGCCCCGAGCTGGCGCTCCAGCCGCGCGATGTGCTTGCTGACCCGCGGCGGCGCCAGGCCCAGCCGGTCCGCCGCGCCGGTGAAGCTGCCGGCTTCGACGATGGCGCGCAGGATCCGGATCGCGCTGAGATCGAGTTTGTCCATGATGTCCAAAATGGAAATGATTTGTTGACTTTAACGCCATTGATTTTCCGATTTGGAAACGATAGCCTCTTCTTTTTTCGGAACCTGGAGACGCACGATGCGCATGCCCACGTATTTCATTTCCCATGGCGGCGGGCCCTGGCCCTGGATGGATGACTGGCGCGCCGCGATGCATGAGCTGGAGCTGGCCCTGCAGGACATGCCGCGCCAGATCGGCGAGAAGCCCCGCGCCGTGCTGATGATTTCCGGCCACTGGGAGGCCCACGACTACGCCGTGATGGCCCACCCGCAGCCACCGATGGTCTACGACTACTCCGGCTTCCCGCCCCACACCTACCAGGTGGTCTACCCGGCGCCCGGCGACCCGGCGCTGGCCCGCCGGGTGCACGACCTGCTGCAGGCCGCCGGCCTGCCGACGCACCTGGACACGCAGCGCGGCTTCGACCACGGCACCTTCGCGCCGATGGTGGTGATCTACCCCGAGGCGGACGTGCCGGTGATCCAGCTCGCGATGCGCCACCACCTGGACCCGGCGGAACACATCGCGGTCGGTCGTGCGCTGGCGCCCTTGCGCGACGAGGGCGTGCTGATCGTCGGCAGCGGCCTGAGCTACCACAACCTGGGCCGCTTCGGCCCCCCGGGGCGCGCGCCCTCCGAGGCCTTCGATGCCTGGCTGCAAAGCACGCTGGTCGGCAGCGCACCGGCGGAGCGCGAGGCCCGGCTGATGCAGTGGAGCAGCGCCCCATCCGCCCGCGTCGCGCACCCGCGCGAAGACCACCTGATCCCGCTGATGGTGGCGCTGGGCGCCGCAGCGCAGGACCCGGCGGCCTGCGTGTACCACCAGCAGAACATCTTCGGCGGCGTCACGGCATCCAGCTTCCGGTTCGGCTGATCGCCGTCGGGCGGCACGGCGCTTGCCCGCGCCGCGCGGGCAGCCGCCTGTTGCGTTGCATCAAGGCGCTGCGCCTCGGGCCGCAGCACCATGGTGTTCCCTGCCAAGGAGAACTGCCATGTCCTCGCCCCTTTCAACATCTGCCCGGCGCGGCTGGGCTGCCGCAGCCATGGTATTTGGCGTGATGACGCTGCTCAGCGGTGGCCGCGCACTGTTCGGGTCCGCCCAGGCCCAGGCCGACGCCGGCCAGATCGTGCCCTGGGTGCTATGGTTCAACTTCATCGCCGGAGCCGCCTACGTCGCGGCCGGCGCCGGCCTGTGGCAGGGTGCCGCACCTTGGCCCCGGCGCCTGGCCACCGGCATCGCCGCCGCAACGGTTGCCGTCGGTCTGGCGTTGGCAGCACACGTCGCTACGGGTGGCGCGTATGAGATGCGCACGGTCGGCGCCATGGTGCTGCGGGTCGGATTCTGGGTCGTGCTGGCCGTCGTGCTGTGGCGGCAAGCGCAGCCCCGCCTCCACTGACGCGAGGAATTGTCCGCGCCCCGGCCTCACCGGCCTGCCCGACACAAAACCCCTCAGTGCGCGCTCGCCCCGATCTTCGCGTCCGGCTTGACCTTGTAGAGCAGCTCCAGCATCGCCGCCTCGATCCGGTGCAGCGCCTCCGGCGTCTGCCCCTCGAAGCGCAGCACGATCACCGGCGTC
>JAEUOX010000122.1 GCA_016790475.1 Rhodoferax sp.
GGCTTCCAGCCGCAGCAGGCTGCTGACCACCTGCAGGTTGTTCTTGACCCGGTGGTGGACCTCCTTGAGCAGCGCCTCCTTGTCGCGCAGCAGCGTGTGCAGCGCGAGCTCCGCCTTCTCGCGGGCGGCCTCCGAGCGCAGCGCAGCCAGCGCGTTCGAGATGTCGCCCCCGATGTCGCGCAGCACCAGCCGCTCCGCCGGCTTGAAGAAGCCCGGTTCGCGTGCGAACAGGTGCACGCTGGCGTCCTGGCGCCCGTCAGCAGCGAAACCCAGCGTGGCGGCCGACCGGAAGCCGCGTTCCAGCGCCTCGGCCACCCAGACCGGCCAGGTCTCGTGCTGGCTCGCGATGTCGGCGGTGCTGTGCACGTCGGACGGGCTGCGGGGCAGCGGAATGCTGGCGGCGTCGATGTGGCCGTCGGCCGGATCGACCAGCCGCGCCAGGATGGCCTGGCTTTCCCCAGCGGATGCCAGCGGCAGGATCCGCCTGCTGCGCGGGTCGGCCTGGCCGATCCAGGCCATGCCGAACTGCCCATGGGCGATCGCCGCGCGGCAGATCTCCTGCAGCAGCCGCTGCGGGTCCCGCTGGCCGATGATCGCGCGGTTGATGGCGGTGCGCAGGGCGTACAGACGCATCAGCCGGCGCAGCTCGTCCTCGGCCTGCATGCGCTCGCTGATGTCGGTGTGCGCGACGACCGCGCCGCCCTGCGCCTGGCTCAGCGGCGTGACCTGCAGCGCGAACCAGCCTTCGGAGCCGGGTGTGCGGCAGGGGTAGCTCAGCGTGAAGCCGGTGCTGCGGCCCTCCAGCACTTCCCGAATGCCGTCGGCCGCCTGCGTGACCAGGTGCGGCTCCCGGGCCAGGGCCCGGACCTTGTGGCCGATGTCCAGGTAGCTGGCGCCCACGCCGACTGGCTCCCCGCCCTGCGCGCCCAGGTAGGCGCTGATCCGGCCGGCCTCGCGCCAGGGGCTGTTGACCGCGACGACCCGGCCGCTGCGGTCGAGCACGGCGATCTGGGCCTGCACGGAGTTCAGCACCGCCTCGTTCAGGGCCTCGCTGCGGCGCAGCGCATCCTCGGCCAGCCGCTGCTGGTGGATGTCGGTCCGCACGCCGACGATGCGGGTCGCGCGCCCCTGCGCGTCGCGTGCGTTCACCTGGCCCAGCAGACGGATCCACCGGTAGGTGCCGTCGGCGTGGCGCAGCCGGGTGTCGTACTCGTAGTGGTCGATCGCGCCCTCCAGCGCGCGGCGGATGCAGTCCTGCGCGTGCGCCAGGTCGTCAGGGTGGCAGATGTCGAACCAGAACTGCCGGTCGATCACGCCCTCGCGCGGCGGGTAGCCCAGCATCGTGTAGTAAGAGGGCGAACCGTAGGCCACATCCTGCACCAGGTCCCATTCCCAGACCCCGATCGCCAGCTGGCTGGTGGCCAGCTCCAGGCGCCGTCCCAGCGCCAGTGCCGAACGCTCGACCGCGGCATGGCGGTCGTGCAGCCGGCGAAGATGGACCACCAGTGCGCCGACGGCGGTGGCGACGGCCAACCAGATCGCCAGCGCCAGCAGCGCCGCGCGCTGCCACCCCGCCAGCACGCCGGTGCGGGCTTGACCGGCCACCAGACGCAGCTCCGGCCACAGGTGCAGCTTGCGGTAGGCGAAATGGCGCTCCGGCTCGCCGGCCTGCGCCGGCGTCCGGAAGTGCCCCTGCGCAGCCTCCGGCAGCCCGAACATCGCCGATTCCGGCCGCCCGCCGGTCGGTGGGCTGCGCAGCAGCAGCGTGCGGTCCTGCCGGTACAGCGCGACGATCGGCGCCTCGCCGAGGTCCACCGGTGCCCACAGGCTGGCCAGCCGGACCGGATCGATCAGCGCCACCACCTGCCCGCGCAGCAGTCCGCGCCGGTCGCGGATCGGCCAGCCGACCGGAATCCGCGCCGACGGCGCCGCCTCGGGAGGCGCGATCAGCAGCCCATCCTGCGCGGCAGGGACCCGGGCCAGGGCCCGGGTGAGGGCGTCGCCCGTTCCCGATGCCGGGGTCCGGCCGGTGACGACCAGAACCCGGCCGCTGGTGTCCTGCACCCACCCGCCATCCAGCACCGGCACCTGCCGCAGCTGGCGCTCCAGCACCGGCGCCAGGGCCGGATCCGGGGCGGCCAGATCGGTGTCCTGCAGGTCCTGCGCAATCATCTCCAGGCGCAGCGCGGTGGCCTGCAGCGTCTGTTCGGTCGTTTCCTCCAGCACCCGGGCGCTGTCCGCCAACGATGTCCAGCCGGCCTCCAGCTGCTGGGCATGCATCGCCAGCAGGGCCCAGACCAGCAGCAGACCCGACACCAGCAGGAAGCCACCCGCCAGCCAGGGCACCGGCGCAAGGGCGATGCGCTGCCACGCGCGTGCCGGGCCGGCGCGCAGGGCTTCCGCCACTCAGGCCTCGTGGCGGAGGGTTGCCGCGATCTCGAAGGACCGCAGGCGCTGGGCATGGTCGAAGGTCTGCGAGGTCAGCATCAGCTCGTCGGCGCCGGTGCGCGCGATGAAGGCCTGCATCTGTGCGCGCACCGTGTCCGGCGACCCGATCGCGGTGCAGGGCAGCACCGCGTCCAGCAGCGCGCGCTCCTGCGGCCCGGCCTGTTCGTAATAGTGGGGCCGGGGTGGCGGCAGACGGGACGGACGCCCCGAGCGGCTGTTCACGAAGGCCTGCTGCATCGAGGTGGCCATCAGCTCGGCCTCCTGCTGCGTGTCGGCGGCAAAGACGTTGAAGCCGAGCATCACATAGGGGCGCTCCAGCTGGGCCGAGGGACGGAAGCCGCTGCGGTACAGCGCGATCGCCTCCATCATCTGGGCCGGCGCGAAATGCGATGCGAACGCGAACGGCAGCCCGAGCAGGGCCGCCAGTTGCGCGCCAAACAGGCTGGAACCCAGGATCCACAGCGGCACCTTCAGGCCCATGCCCGGTACGGCGCGGACCGGGTTGCGCGGCGCGGCCGACAGGTAGTCCATCAGCTCCATGACGTCCTGCGGGAATTCCTCGGCGTCCGAGGCGAGGTTGCGCCGCAGCGCCCGGGCGGTGCGCTGGTCGGAGCCTGGTGCGCGGCCCAGGCCGAGGTCGATGCGCCCGGGGAACAGCGACTCCAGCGTGCCGAACTGTTCCGCAATCACCAGCGGCGAATGGTTGGGCAGCATGACGCCGCCGGCGCCAACGCGGATGGACTCGGTGCCGCCGGCCACATAGGCCATCAGCACCGCGGTCGCGGCACTGGCGATGCCCGGCATGCCATGGTGTTCGGCGAGCCAGAAACGCTGGTAGCCCCAGCGCTCCGCATGGCGGGCCAGATCGCGGCTGTTGCGGAAGGACTGCGCGGCATCGCTGCCCTCGGTGATCGGGGACAGGTCAAGCACGGAGAACGGAATCATGGCGGGGCGGAGCGTGGGTCGGATCGCGGCAGGGGCGCTGCAGCGATGGTAACGGCATCCGGTGCTGTGCTGTAATGCGCGGCGTCAGGCTTGAACCCGGAGGACACCATGAAAGCGAGCTGGAAGGGCGTCGTGATCGCGCAGAGTGAGGACACCGTGCTGCTCGAGGGCAACCACTACTTTCCCGAGAGCGCGCTCGACCGCCGCTTCGTGAGTTTCAGCAACCACAAGACCCAGTGCCCCTGGAAGGGCCAGGCGAGCTACTACTCGCTGATCGTCAATGGCGACATGAATCCGGATGCGGTGTGGTTCTACCCGGATCCGAAGCCGGAGGCGGAATCCATCCGCGGCCGGGTGGCGTTCTGGAAGGGCGTGCAGGTCGAGCCATGACGCTGGCCCCGCCCTATTGCTCGCCCCAGCATGTGCCGCAGACCCTGGCCCAGCAGGGGTATGCCGCGATCAGCCCGCAGGGGGTGGCGCTGCAGGCGCCATGCAGCCCGGAGGCCCTCGCCGCCCTGTGCGCCGCCTGGGACGACCTGCCGCCGGACACCTATCTGAAGGACGGCGGCAAGTACCGCCGGCGGCGCCACAGCTGCTTCGTCGTCGAGGGCGGGCAGGTCCGGCTGTCGCCGCACCGCGCGCACTGGCAGCCGCTGGCCTACAACGCACTGCATGGCGGCATGCAGCGCTGGTTCGAGCCGGTGCTGCCGTCCACCCGGGACAACCCGGCCTGGCGGGCGCTGCTGCTCTGGCTGGCGCAGGTGGCCGACGCGCTGCGCGGGCCGCGGCCCTGGTTCGTCGAGGCGCACCAGTTCCGCATCGACACCACCGACGGCATCGGTCGGCCCACGCCGGAGGGCGCCCACCGCGATGGCGTCGATTTCGTCGCGGTCTTCCTGGTCGGCCGCAGCGGGATCAAGGGCGGCGAGACGCGGGTGTTCGACGCCGCCGGCCCGGGTGGCGTGCGCTTCACGCTGAGCGAACCCTGGTCGCTGCTGCTGCTGGACGACGCCCGGGTGATCCACGAGACGACGCCGATCCAGCCGCTGGAGGCCGGCGGCCACCGCGACACGCTGGTCCTGACGCTGCGCGCCGGCGGCTTCCAGGGCGACAGCGTCCCGACCTGACCCGCGTCAAGGACCGGATGCACCGGCCGTTGCACACTTCCCCTGTCCCCCTACCTTCCCAGGAGACTCCATGTTCAAGCACCTGCTCGTACCCATCGACGGATCCCCGACCTCCCAGCTGGCCGTGGACAAGGCCATCGGCCTGGCGCAGGCCTTTTCCAGTGCGGTGAGCGTGCTGTACGTGATCGACCCCTACCCGTTCACCGGCGTCGGCGCGGACTTCGCCTACGGCCAGACCCAGTATCTCGGCGCCGCCCGGGCCGAAGCCAACGAGGCGCTGGCCCAGGCCCGCAAGGCCTTCGAGGCGGCCGGCGTGCGGGTCAGCGCCTCGCTCGTCGAGGCGCATGCCGTCTGGCGGGGCATCACCGAGGCCGCCGAGGCCGGTGGCGCCGATCTGATCGTCATGGGCTCGCATGGCCGCAGCGGCATTGAAAAGCTGGTGCTTGGCAGCGTGGCGCAGCGCGTGCTGTCGCATGCGCACCTGCCGGTGCTGGTCGTGCGAGGCTGATCCGGCGGCCGCGGGCCGCCGCGCTGTCAGGTTTTTCTCCCGGGGCTTTCAGGTGTTCGCCTGATGGGCGGGCGCAGCGGCGCTGCCTACACTGAAGGCATCATCATGTTGCTTTCCGTGCCTTTCGCCTGCTGCCTTCCATGACAGTGCCCCGTATCCTGGTCGTCGAGGACGAGACCATCGTTGCGCTGGACATCCGCCAGCAGCTGGCGCGCCAGGGCTATGCGGTGGCCGGCCAGGCCAGCCGCGGCGAGCAGGCGGTGGCGCTGGCCGAGTCGCTGCGGCCCGACCTGGTGCTGATGGACATCCAGCTCGGCACCGGCATGGACGGCATCGATGCGGCGCTGGCGATCCGCCAGCGCACCGGCATTCCAGTCGTGTTCCTGACCGCCTTCTCCGAGGACGAGACGCTGCAGCGCGCCAAGACGGCCGAGCCGCTGGGCTATGTGATCAAGCCGTTCACCGAGCGCGAGCTGCGGGCGGTGCTGGAGATGGCGCTGTCCAAGGCTGGCGCGGAGCAGCGCCTGCGTGACAGTGAAGCCCGCTACCGGCAGCTGCTGGCCGACCTGTGCGTCGGCGTGCTGATCGCCGACCCGGACGGCGGCACCCGGCATGCGAACGCGCAGGCCTGCGCACTGCTGGGTCTGGCGGCGCCGCCGCTTCCGTCGGACTGGCGCGCCGTGCGGGAGGACGGCACGGTGCTCCCGCCCGATGAGCTCCCGCACCGCCGGGCCATGGCGCTGCGGGCGCCGGTGCGTCAGGTCGTGCTGGGGGTCGGCCCGGCAGACACGCGGTGCTGGCTGCTGGTGGACGCGCTGCCGCAGCTCGACGTGCAGGGCGCGGTCCGCGAGGTGGTCGTCACCCTGGTCGACATCACTGCCCGCAAGCGCGCCGAGAACGCGCTGCTGGCGCGCGAGGAGGCCCTGCGCCGTGCCGTGCAGCACACCCAATCCATCCTGGACAACGTCGTCGACGCGGTCATCACGATCGACCACCAGGGCCGGGTGCAGTCCTTCAACCAGGCCGCGACGCAGATCTTCGGTTACACCCCCGAGGAGGCGGTGGGCCGCAACGTGTCCATGCTGATGGCCGAACAGGACCGCGCCCTCCACGACCGCTACCTGCAGCGCCACCACGCGACCGGCGAGCGCCACCTGATCGGCCAGCCGCGCGAGATGCAGGGGCGGCGCAAGGACGGCCGGGTGGTTCCGCTGCATCTGGCGGTGTCGCGCACCGGCACCGGCCCGCAGCCGACCTTCATCGGCCTGATCCGCGATATCACTCAGCAGCGCGAGGCCGAGGAGCAGATCCGCCGCCTGGCCTTCTACGACCACCTGACCGGCCTGCCGAACCGCCGCCTGCTGATGGACCGGCTGGCCCGGGCGCTGTCGAACGCCGGGCGCACCGGGCAGCACGGTGCACTAATGTTCCTGGATCTGGACAACTTCAAGCAGCTCAACGACACGCTGGGCCACGGCATGGGCGACCAGCTGCTGCAGCAGGTTGCCGCACGCCTGCAGGCCAGCATGCGCGAGATGGACAGCGTGGCGCGGCTGGGCGGCGACGAGTTCGTGATCCTGCTGGAATCGCTGGCGGCCGACGCCGAAGAGGCCGGCAGCCAGGTCGAGGTGGTGGCCAACAAGGTGCTGTCGGCGCTGGGCCAGCCCTACCAGCTCGGCGAGCAGCGCCACGCCAGCACGCCCAGCATCGGCATCGTCGTGTTCCGGCACGGCCTGGAGACCGTCGACGACCTGCTGCGCATGGCGGACGCCGCCATGTACCAGGCCAAGGCGGCCGGGCGCAACACCGCACGCTTCTACGACCCGGCGATGCA
This sequence comes from Rhodoferax sp., assembly GCA_016790475.1. GTDB lineage: Bacteria > Pseudomonadota > Gammaproteobacteria > Burkholderiales > Burkholderiaceae_C > CAISIP01. The sequence continues at coordinate 6,863 of JAEUOX010000122.1, forward strand.
GGCCGCGGCCGAGGCCCGCGCGGTGCTGGAGAAGGACATGCGCCGAGGTCTGGCGATGCGGGAATTCGTGCTGCACTACCAGGTGCAGGTCGACGGCGAGGGCACACCGGTCGGCGCCGAAGCGCTGGTGCGCTGGCAGCATGCGACACGGGGGCTGGTGTCGCCGGGCGAGTTCATCCTGCTGGCCGAGCAGACCGGCATGATCCTGGAGCTCGGGCAATGGGTCATGGAGGCCGCCTGCATGCAGCTGGCGGCCTGGGCGCACGATCCGGTCATGGCGCACTGGACGCTGGCGGTCAATGTCAGCGCCTCGCAGTTCGGGCATCCGGATTTCGTGGCCCATGTGTTCAGCGCGCTGCAGCGTTCCGGGGCCCGCGCCGACCGGCTCAAGCTGGAGCTGACCGAAAGCATGCTGGCGGTGGACATCGAGGACATCATCTTCAAGATGTTCGCGATCAAGTCGCGCGGCGTGTCCTTCTCGCTGGACGACTTCGGCACCGGGTATTCGTCGCTGTCCTACCTGAAGCGGCTGCCGCTGTCCCAGCTGAAGATCGACCAGTCCTTCGTGCGCGACATCCTGACCGATGCCAACGACGCCGCGATCGCCCGTACGATCCTGGCGCTGGGCCACACGCTGGGGCTGGAGGTCATTGCCGAAGGTGTGGAGACCGCGGAGCAGCAGGACCTGCTGGCCCGGATGGGCTGCGACGCCTTCCAGGGCTACCTGTTCGGCCGCCCGTCGCCGGACATCGACGCCTGGGGCGCGATGGCGCCGCCGGCGCTGTGCCACTAGGCCGCCGGGCTCAGCCGCACTGGCCCACGTAGCCGCAGGCCGTGCAGAAGTCGCAGCCGTCCTTGCGGATGACCGTCGGGTTGCCGCATTCCGGGCAGGGCCGGCCGGCCAGCGGCGCGGCGGTCTCGCCGGCCTCCGGGGTTTCCAGCACGCCCATGTCCCGCACCGGAAAACCGTTCGCGTCCAGCACGCCGAGCATCGCGTAGCGGTGGATGATCAGCCGGGCCAGGTAGGCCACGGTCGAGGGCCAGGTCTGCTGGCGCCGCTCGCCGTCCGGCAGGCCTGGCACGAAGGCCATGAAGTGGCCCAGCGGCTCGGCATAGTTCAGCAGCTTGCGCAGCTTCATGCCGATCCAGGCAGGGTCGATCACGCGCATGTCCAGCGACAGCAGGCGGGCCAGGCCGTCCAGCGCGCGCGGGTAGTTGCCGGAGAAGCCCAGCGCACAGGGCCGGGTGACCGGCACGCCGTCCGGGCCGGGCAGCGTGATCTCCTTGAGCACCAGCGTGAAGGCCTCGCCGGTGGCCGGGTTGTCGACGTCCACCGCCCAGGCCAGCGTGCCGGAGGGCCCGGTCAGCGGCTCGTTGCGGCTGAACATCGCATCCAGCACCGGCGTCGGGCCGGTGCCGCCGGCCTGCGGCAGCGCGCGCAGCTGCTCGCAGCGCCAGCGCACGACCGCCGCGGTGGCCGCCACGACGCCGGGGAACATGCGTCGCTCACCGTGGGGCGGGAAGGGCATCTCGAAGGCGCGTTCCTCGGCCACCGTGGCCAGCGCGTCAAGCTTGAGCTGCAGCCAGGCGGCGTCGTTCGCGCGCAGGTCCATCGACAGCGTCTTGGCCACCGCGCCGAGGCCGCGCGGCTGCTCGGCACCGTTGACCCAGACCTCGAACGGCCGCGGCGCGCCGCCCTCGTCCGGCGACAGCTCGCCGACAAACAGCGCAAAGTCGCCGAACGGGTAGTGCACCATGAAGGTCCAGGCCGGATTGCCGGCCGGCAGCTCCGGCCGCCCGGGCCAGCGCAAGGACGACAGCACCGGCGCCGGCAGACGGTCCAGCGCCAGGCGCCGGTTCGCATCGTCGATCGTCAGCGGGCGCGCGCCCTGCGGCGCGGCTGGCGTGGTGCTCAGCACCGATCCCAGCACCGCGTTGGGTCGGTAGGTCGCCAGGCCCTTGAGGCCGGATTGCCAGGCCTGCAGATACAGGTCCTGGAAGTCGGCATACGGGTAGTCGGCCGGCACATTGACCGTCTTGGAGATCGCGGTGTCGATGCACGGGGCCACCGCGGCAACCATCGCGGCGTGGGCCTGTGCGCTCATTTCCAGCGCGGTCACGAAGGCGCCGGTCAGCGGAGCGTCCGGGCCGTGCAGGTGGCGGTACAGGCGCCAGGCGTGGTCCTGTACCGCGTACTCGCGCAGGCTGCCGTCGGCCATGCGCTTCTTGCGGGTGTAGGTCCAGCTGAAGGGCGGCTCGATCCCATTGCTGGCGTTGTCGGCAAAGGCCAGGCTGATCGTGCCGGTGGGCGCGATCGACAGCAGGTGGGAGTTGCGCAGGCCATGGGCGCGGATGCGCTCCTTCAGGCTGGCGGGCAGCCGCGACGCGAAGCTCGGTGCGCTCAGGTAAAGATCGGCATTGAACAGCGGGAAGGGCCCGCGCTCGCGACCGAGCTCGACGGACGCCGCATAGGCTGCGTCGCGCAGCCGGGTGCTGATGCCGGCGGCCATCGCGCGGGCCTCCTCGGTGTCGTAGCGCAGGTTCAGCATCACCAGCGCGTCGCCGAGCCCGGTGAAGCCCAGGCCGACGCGGCGCTTGTTGCGCGCCTCCTGCTGCTGCTGGGGCAGCGGCCAGACCGTGATGTCGAGCACGTTGTCCAGCATGCGCACCGCCACGGCGGCCACCTCCGCGAATGCGGCCTCGTCGAAGCGCGCCTGGGGCGTGAACGGGTCGCGCACGAAGCGGGTGAGGTCCAGCGAACCGAGGCAGCAGCAGCCGTAGGCGGGCAACGGTTGTTCGCCGCAGTTGTGCACCACCAGGCCATTGGCATCGAAGGCATGGATGTCGGCCACCGTGACGTCGTACACGGTCCGGGTGCCGGCATCGTCGACGCGCGCGACGGTCGCGACGAAAGGTTCCCGGTTCAGCGCCCGGCGGTAGGCTCCCAAGGCCTGGTCCAGCCGCTCACGCTTGCGCGTGTCGGTGAATCCCACGCGGCTGTCGAAGACCAGAAGATTGTCCCCGCTGATGACCAGTTCATGCACAGCCTGCGTCGGGTAGTGGCCGGTGCCGCCGCGGCCATCCGGCAACGGGCGCACGCCGGCCGGATGGCGCTCCCGGTAGATCGTCGACGCGATGCCCAGGCGCAGCAGCATGCGCTGCACGGCCGCCAGCAGCTCCGGGTCGGACTGGGTCAGGCGCACGCTGACGCCCTTGTCCTGGCTGCCCTGGACCGAGCCGTCCGCATCGAACAGGCCGCGCAGCAGGCCACAGGCGAACGCCGAGGACGCCTGCTCGATGCGCGGCGTGATCGTCTTGTGCCCGGGGCGCAGGTCCAGGGAGAGAGCGAGCCGGCGCAGGGCGCCGCTGGCCATGCGGAACTCGCCGCGTCCATCGATCGGTCGTTGCCAGCCACGGAAGTCTGCGCGGTGGGGCAGCGTGGCTGCCGCGGCCAGCGCCGCCTCCATGATGCCGCTGGCACTGTGCAGGTGCTCCGTGGCCACCGTGCCGTTGGCGACGGATCGCAGTTCCGGTGCCCAGACGCTGAGTACCGCCTTGTCGCTCTTGAGCACGCCGTCGCCGATCAGCAGCCCGATCAGGTAGCCCTCGGCCTCGGTATGGTCACCCTCCCAGCCCTGCAGGGCCCGGTGGTCATGCAGCAGGATCTCGTCGCCCTCGCGCAGACGGCCCGCCCCGACCCATTCTGCTTCCACCAGATGCCGCGTCCTGCGCCGGACGCGACGCACCGGGTGGTCCGCCGTCAGATGCAGTGCCGGGCCCTCGCGGGTCTGCAGGTGCAGCACGGGCTTCTCACCGGTGGCAAAGAAGCCGTCAGCACCGCTCGGGTAAGCCTGCCCACCGACGATGGCGCAGAAAGCCTGCCCGACCAGCTGGCCCACCTGCCGGGGTCCGGCATCGGTCAACACCCAGGTGTCGACCGTGACGCAGGGGTTGGTCGCCGCGATCGACTCGCAATACGCCAGGTTGTTGTCCCGGTTGATCTGGTCCAGGAACAGCACGCCCGGTTCCGCATGGTCGTAGGTGGAGCGCATGATCTGCTCCCACAGCGTGCGTGCCTGCAGCTGCCGGTAGACCCACACCGTGCTGCCATCGGCCTGCGTGCGCTGGTGGGCGCCGGCGGCCTTCTGCGCGGCGCCCGGTTCGGCCCGGTGCACCAGCGCGAAGGGGCGGTCCTCCTGGACGGCCTGCATGAAGGCGTCGGTGATGCCGACCGAGATGTTGAAGTTCTTCAGGTCGCCCCGGTCCTTCGCGCGGATGAACTCCTCGATGTCCGGGTGGTCGCAGCGCAGCACGCCCATCTGGGCGCCGCGCCGGGCCCCGGCCGACTCGACGGTCTCGCAGGAGCGGTCGAACACATGCATGTAGCTCACCGGGCCGGAGGCGCTGCTCTGGGTGCTGCCGACCCAGGCCCCGCGCGGCCGGATCCGGGAGAAGTCGTAGCCGACGCCACCGCCGCGGCGCATGGTCTCGGCCGCCTGGGTCAGCGCGGTGTAGATGCCGGGATGGCCGTCCTCCTCGTGCGCGATCGCGTCGCCGACCGGCTGCACGAAGCAGTTGATCAGCGTCGCCGACAGGTCGGTACCGGCCGCCGACTGGATCCGCCCCGCCGGCAGGAAGCCCTGCTGCAGCGCCTGCAGGAAGCGGCCCTCCCAGTGCCGGCGGTGCTCGGCGGGCTCGGCCTGGGCCAGCGCATGGGCGACGCGGCGGTGCACATCCTGGATGCTGGCTTCCTCGCCCTTGGCGTACTTCTCGCGCAGCACCTCCTCGCTGATCGGCTGGGCGGGGAGGCTGGAGACGTCGTTGGCGGGTGCGTTGTGCAGCGTGTCGGTCATCGGAGCGCTCCTGTCGCAGGGGTGGCCGACAGCATACGCCTGCAGCCGGCCGGTGTCAGTCCGTCGCGTCTTCCGGTGCCTGCAGCAGGTGCTGGACCAGCGCGCGGGCGCTGCGGATCTCGGAGCCGAAGGGCAGGGCGCCGGCTCCCCGGAAGAACAAGCCCTTGCGGGTATCGCCGCGCAGGGCGGCCGCGAGCTGGTTGTCGATGCAGAACTGTCCCCAGCCCGGCAGGCCGTCGCGCAGGCCGCACTGGGCCAGGCAGTCGAAGTTCTTGGTGCAGCGGGACTTGCTGTGCGTGACCGCCTGCAGCCGGTCCTCGATCTTCAGGTAGGCACGCAGCCAGGGCGTGCCGACCGCGCGCGCCGGCAGGCCGGCCACGCTGGTGAACTCGACCATCGCGCTGTCGTCGGCTTCGGCCAGCACGCGCTTGAACTCCGGATGCGCATCGCCCTCCTCGGTCACGGCGAAGGGCGTGCCCAGCTGCACCGCCGCCGCACCCAGTGCCTGCAGCCGGGCGATGTCGGCATAGCTGCGGATGCCGCCGGCCGCGATCAGCGGGATCTCGCGTTCGAAGCCGGCCGAACGCAGGAAGGCCTGTGTCGCCGGGATCACGTTCTCGAAGTCGAAGCGCGGGTCGCTCAGGTCGGCGATGCGGGCGGCGCCCAGATGCCCGCCGGCCAGGCGCGGATGTTCGATGACGATCGCGTCCGGCAGGCGCTTCTTGCGCTCCCACTTCTTGACCAGCAGCTGCACGCCGCGCGCATCGGACAGGATCGGGATCAGCGCGGCCTTCGGGAAGTCGCGCCCGAGATCCGGCAGGTCCAGCGGCAGGCCGGCACCGACGACGACCGCGTCGATGCCGCATTCCAGCGCCCGGGTGACCGAGGGCCCGTAGGCGCTGACGGCACGCATCACGTTGATGGCCAGCAGGCCCCGGCCCTGGGCCAGCTGCCGTGCGGCCCGGATCTCCCGGTCGATCGCCTCCAGGTTGGCCGCGTCGATCGCGTCACGCGCGGCGTCGCCGGGGGGCAGCCCCTGCGTGCGGGCCATCAGGTCGGGATGGTGGCGGCGCAGGTCGACCGAGGAGATCGTGCCGACCCCGCCCAGCGCGGCGACCGTTCCTGCCAGCCGGTGTGCCGACACGCCGATGCCCATGCCGCCCTGCACGATCGGCAGCAAGGTGCGGTCGGCCAGCATCAGCGGGCGCAGGCCGCCTGCGTTGAGCCCCTGGGCGCAGGTCGGGTCGATGTGGGGCCAGAAATCGGAGTCGGTCTTCATGGTGGCGAATGGGCGAGCGGTTTCGCCACGATCAGAATGCCGCAGCTTAGGCGCTCGACCCGGCGCGGGTGTTGAGGCACGTCAAGCTGCGGCGATTCCCGCGCGGGCGCGCCGGGGGCTCAGCGCTCGGCGATGTAGTGCTGCACCGACACCGACTCGCCATCGAGCAGGAAGGTGCGCAGGTGGGCCTCGATTTCCTGGTCGGCCTGGGTCGCGCGGGCACGCTGGTGCAGGTACTCCGCCCAGGAGGTCACGATGAAGCGCTCGACGTACCGCGCCGGGTCGGACAGATCGCGGTAGACCCGCCAGAAGGTCGCGCCGTCGCGCCGGCGCGGCGCACGCATCTGGCTCAGCGCGTCCAGGAAGTCCTCCGCGTTGGCCGGCAGAATGCGGTAGGCGACCTCGACAGCGATCGGGCCGGCCTCCGGATCCGGCTCGAGCGGCAGGAACAGGTCCTCCCAGGGCGTGGCCGGCGTGACCTCGCCGGTCTCGCCCATGCGCAGCGGGAAGCGGCGTGCCAGCAGCGGCCCGACCGCCATGCAGATCGCGGCCAGCGTCAGTGCGAAGGACAGGCTGGCCAGGTCCGACAGCGCCCCCCAGAAGGCCGAGCCCATCGCAAAGGCACCCAGCGCGCACAGCGTGTGCATCGCGACGGCCCGGGCGCGCACCCAGGGCGGCACGCTGGTCTGCGTCGCGGTGTTGAAGGTGGACATCACCGCCATCCAGGCGCCGCCGCCCAGGATCAGCGCCAGGTAGACCGGCGGGTCCCAGTCCGAGAAGGCACTCACCAGCATGGCCGCGGCAAATGCGACGCAGCCGGCGGAGACCAGGGTCTCCAGGCCGAAGCGGGTGCGCCAGCGCGCCATGAACAGGCCGGCCAGGATCGCACCGACACCCAGGCAGCCCATCATCAGCCCGTAGCCGCCCGCCCCCAGACCGAGCTGGCGCTGCCCGATCACCGGCAGCAGCGCCCACAGCGCGGAGCCGGCGGCGCTGTAGGCCCCGGCGCGCAGCAGCTGGGACAGCACGGTGTGCGAGTGCCAGGCAAAGCGCAGCGCGCTGACCATGCCGCCCCACAGCCGCTCGGCCGGCAGGCGCGTCGGCGGATGCGGCTTGGGCGGAAAGCGGCGGATCGCCGCCATCATCACCAGCGTGCTGAGCACCGCGAGCGCGAAGTTCCAGGCGCCGCCCAGGTACAGGAACACCGCACCGGCCAGCGCCGGACCGACGGCGCGCGCCGCGTTGTAGGCGATGCTGATCGCTGTGATGGCCTGGGGCAGGTCGTGCCGGGGTACCGCGTCGCTGATCGAGGAGTTCCAGGCGGGCGACAGCACCGCGGTGCAACTGCCGGCCAGGAAGATGAAGAACAGGATCGTGCCGGCCCCGCCGATCCCGGCCAGCAGCAGCACGGCCAGCAGCGTGCCGACCCCCGCCTGGACGCCCAGCGCGATCAGGATCAGGCGGCGCCGGTCGGCTGTGTCGGCCAGCACGCCGGCCGGCAGCGAGAACAGGAACATCGGCAGGAACACCGCGGTCTGCACCAGCGCGGCCAGGAACGAGGAGCCGGACAGCTCGACCATCATCCAGGCTGCCGCCATCGTCTGCATGGCATTGCCCAGGAAGTAGATGCCGCCGCTGCCGCACAGTGCACGGAATTGCGGATGGCGCAGGGTACGGCGGATCGTCGAAGCCGGTCGCATTGGTGGATTGTGCTTGTGCTGGCGTGACCGCGGGCCTACGGGGGCAATGGCAGCGAGCCGGTGCTCTTGATTTCGTCCAGGCACACGCTGGAGCGCACGTTGCTGACACCAGGCAGGCCCATCAGCGTGTCCATCAGGAACTGCGACAGCGACTTCAGGTCGCGCGCCACGACCTTGAGCACATAGTCGAAGTCGCCGGTGACGGAAAAGCACTCCAGCACCTGCGGCAGCACCCGGATCGCCTGCGTGAACTTGTGCAGATTCGGGATGTGGCCTTTCTCCATCGCGACGTGCACGAAGGCCACGACGCCCAGGCCCAGCGCCGGCGCATGCAGCCGCGTCTCGTAGCGCGCGATGACACCGAGCTCCTCCAGCCGGCGGTGGCGCCGGTGGCACTGCGACGCGGACAGGTTCACCGCCTGCGCCAGCTCCAGGTTGGACGCCCGCCCATGCTCCTGCAGGAAGGCCAGCATGCGCAGGTCTGTGCGGTCCAGCGTCACATCTTGCAAGAAGTTCTCCGGAAATGGAATGTTTTCGCAATTTTATGCCACGCGCACGGCCGTCGGCACCTGGTTTCGCAAGCCTATTCCTGCCGGATCCTCCTACGATTCCTGGCTTGAGAATCCACCGCAGCCTGGGCGTCCGAAACCGAAGAACCGCCTCCGGCCGGTCCCCTCGTGCCGCGGTGGGATATTGCTTGATGTGCCGATCCGGCGCATGCTTGTTCCTCCAACCTTCCTGATTCCAAGGAGTGCCGCAATGTCCGATGCCAGCCACAACCCGATGGGCCTGATGGGTTTCGAATTTGTCGAGTTCGCTTCGCCGACACCCGGCGTGCTGGAACCGGTGTTCGAGATGCTGGGCTTCAGCCGGGTCGCCGAACACCGCTCCAAGGACGTCAGCCTGTACCGCCAGGGCGGGATCAACTTCATCGTGAACCGAGAGCCGCGCAGCGTGGCGTCCTACTTCGCGGCGGAGCACGGGCCCTCGGCCTGCGGCCTCGCCTTCCGCGTGAAGAACTCGCGCATCGCGTTCGAGCGTGCGCTGGAACTGGGCGCGCAGCCGGTCGAACTGCGCACCGGCCCGATGGAACTCCACCTGCCGGCCATCAAGGGCATCGGCGGTGCGCCCTTGTACCTGATCGACCGCTTCGAGGAAGGCCGGTCGATCTACGACATCGATTTCGACTTCCTCCCCGGCGCCGACCGCCACCCGGTGGGCCACGGCCTGCGCCTGGTGGACCACATGACGCACAACGTCTACCGCGGCCGCATGGCCTACTGGGCGCGCTTCTATGAAACGCTGTTCAACTTCCGTGAGATGCGCTTCTTCGACATCAAGGGCGAGTACACCGGGCTCACGTCGCGCGCGATGGCCGCGCCGGACGGCCTGATCCGCATCCCGCTGAACGAGGAGGCCTCCGGCAGCACCGGCCAGATCGAGGAGTTCCTGCTGCAGTTCAACGGCGAGGGCATCCAGCACATCGCGCTGCTGACCGACGACATCGTGGCCAGCGTGGACAGCCTGCGCCGCGCCGGCGTGCCGCTGATGGCGCCCCCGCCGGCCACCTACTACCAGATGCTCGGCGAGCGCCTGCCGGGCCATGGCGAGCCGGTCGAGGCGCTGGCCTCGCGCGGCATCCTGCTCGACGGCAGCACCGCCGGTGGCCAGCCCCGCCTGCTGCTGCAGATCTTCTCCAACACGCTGCTCGGGCCGGTGTTCTTCGAGTTCATCCAGCGCAAGGGGGACCAGGGCTTTGGCGAGGGCAATTTCAAGGCGCTGTTCGAGTCGATCGAGCGTGACCAGGTCGAGCGGGGCGTGATTCCGGCCGCGCGTGCGTCCGGGTCCGAGGTCGCATGAACCCCCCGCCCGGCGGGACTCCGGTGAACGGCGGCGAGGGAGCCACCGCGACGCCGCGGGCGGACGGGACCATCGACCAGGACTGGGCCCGCTACAGCGCGCGCGACCATGCGGTCTGGCGCACGCTGTTCGAGCGCCAGACCCGGCTGCTGCCGGGGCGGGCCTGCGACGCCTTCCTGGACGGCATGGCGCGCCTGCCGATCGGCGCCGAGGGTATTCCGGATTTCGACGCGCTCAGCGAGGTGCTGTTGCGCCAGACCGGCTGGCAGGTGGTGGCGGTGCCGGGGCTGGTGCCGGATGCGGTGTTCTTCGACCATCTGGCCAACCGGCGCTTCCCGGCCGGGCGGTTCATTCGGCAGCCGCACCAGCTGGATTACCTGGAGGAGCCGGACGTCTTCCATGACGTGTTTGGCCATGTGCCGATGCTGATGCACCCGGTCATCGCGGACTTCGTGCAGGCCTATGGCGTGGGCGGGCTGCGGGCCCGGCAGCTGGGCGTGTTACCGCTGCTGGCCCGCGTGTACTGGTACACCGTGGAGTTCGGGCTGGTCCGCCAGGCCGACGGCCTGCGCATCTATGGTTCGGGCATCGCGTCCTCGGCGACCGAGACCCGCTTCGCGCTGGAGGATGCCGCCCCGAACCGGGTCGGCTTCGCGCTGGAGCGCGTCATGCGCACGCTCTACCGGATCGACGACTTCCAGGAAACCTATTTCGTGCTGGACCGGATCGAGGACCTGCTGGAGCTGGCCTCGATCGACTTCGCGCCGCTCTATGCCCGGGTCGCATCCGAGCCGCCGCTGGCCCCCGGCGCACTGCTGCCGCAGGACCGGGTGCTGCACCGCGGGACCGGCCGCCACCGGCCCGGGGCGCCCCGCTGACGGACCGCGGCAACCCGCCGGATTCAGCGCGGCCAGGGCGCCGGGAACACGCCGGCCTCGGTGATGACGATGTCCATCGGCACATCGTGCGGCAGCGGGTCGATGCTGTCCAGGCGCGACAGCTCGTAGCCCACGCCGACCTTCAGCGGCTGCGGATCCATGGTGGCCAGCGTGATGTCGTAGAAGCCGCCGCCGTAGCCCAGCCGGTAACCGGCCGCGTCGAAGCCCAGCGGCGGCATCAGCAGCACATCCGGGCGCAGCACCGGCGTGCCCTGCGGCTCCGGCAGGTCGAACACCGCCTTGCGGGTCGGTGCGCCGGGCCACCAGGCCCGGAACTCCAGCGCCTGTCCCTTCGCCAGCACCACCGGCAGCGCGGCCTGCGCGCCGGCCTGGCGCCAGGCGCGGATCGCGGGCCGCGGATCGAACTCCGCGCGCATCGGCCAGTAGAAGCCCACGACCAGCGGCGCGCGGATCGGGAAGGCCCGCAGCAGGTGCTCGGTGATCCGAGCGTCCCAGGCGCGGCGCACGCCGGCCGCCACCGCCTGGCGGCGTTCCAGCAGCGCGGTGCGCAGGGCGCGGCGACCGGGGGGCGTCATGCCGGCAGTATGGTGTCAGGAGCGCGGTGGGGTCAAGCGCCATCGGTGCCCCGGTTTGCGTGCATGGCGGTAACATCCGCCGCATGAAGGTCCTTCCCTTGTACGGCTCCCGCGGCCGTGTCACCCGGCCTGTGGCCGGCACCGTCGGCGTGCTGCTGCTGATGCTGCTTGCCGGGCCGGCCTGGTCGGACTGCGGCGATGCGCCCGCGCCGGGTGTCGACTGGACCGGCTGCGAGAAGCACCGCCTGATCCTGCGCAAGGCCGACCTGCGGGGCGCGAAGGTGGCGGGGACCGACTTCAGCGGGTCCGACCTGCAGGGCGCGAACCTGAATGGCGCAGACCTCTCCCGGGCCAGCATGGACCGGGTCCGGCTCAGCGAGGCGGACCTGAGTGGCGCGCGCCTTACGCAGCTCAGCGCGTTCCGCACGAACCTGACGCAGGCCCGACTGGTCCGTGCCGACCTGACCAAGGCGGAGATGGGGCGCTCCAACTTCACCGGTGCGGATCTCAGCGGCGCCAATCTGGCCAAGGCGGAGATCCAGCGCTCGAACCTGCAGTCCGCCAACCTGAGCGGCAGCGACCTGTCCGGCGCGGATCTGGCCCGCGTCAACCTGGCCGGCGCTCGCGTGGCCGGCGCCCGCTTTCACCAGACACGGCTCTACCTGACGCGCATCGAGGGCCTGGACCTGTCCGGCGCCCTGGGCCTGACCCAGGCCCAGCTCGACAGCGCCTGCGGCAATGCCCGCACGGTGCTGCCGAAAGGCCTGAAGACCGCCGCGGCCTGGCCCTGCCCGAAGGACGAATGACGGCATGACGACGCTCGGCTTCGCCGATCCCGGGGCCCTGGACCTGTGCCCGCAGCGGGTGCAGCGCATGCGCGCCATCCTGCAGGGCGAGGTCGAGCGCAGGCGCGTTCCCGGCGCGGTCTGGCTGCTGGCGCGGCGCGGGCGCATCGGCGTGTTCGATGCGCTGGGCGTGCAGGATCCGGCCACCGGCCAGCCGATGGCCCGGGACGCGATCTTCCGCCTGTATTCGATGACCAAGCCGATCGTCTCGGTCGCGGCGATGATGCTGATGGAGCAGGGGCGTTTCCTGCTGTGCGACCCGGTCGAGCGCTACCTGCCGGAGTTCGCCGGCCAGCAGGTGGCGGTGGAGCACGACGGCGTCGTGACGCTGCAGCCGGTGCAGCGACCGGCCACGGTGCAGGACCTGCTGCGCCATACGGCCGGCCTCACCTACGAGTTCTCCGGGGCCTCGGCGGTGCAGCGCATGTACCGGGAACGGCGTCTGGACCGCCGCGTCGCCGGACGCGACAACGCCAAGGCCATCGGTCTGCTGGCCGCGGTGCCGCTGATGTTCCAGCCAGGCAGCGTGGGCGACTACAGCCGCGCGACCGACGTGCTCGGCCGGCTGATCGAGGTCTGGAGCGGCCAGCCGCTGGCCGAGTTCCTGCGACGGGAGGTGTTCGAGCCGCTGCAGATGCCCGACACCGGATTCCATGTGCCGCCTGCGCAGCAGGCGCGCATCGCCGAACCCTTCCCGGTCGATCCGGACGGCGCGCCGCTCACGCCGATGCTGGATGTGCGGGAGCCTCCCGCACTGCAATCCGGTGGCGGTGGGCTGGTCGGGACCGCGATGGACTACGCCCGCTTCCTGCAGATGCTGCTGCAGCGCGGCGTGCTGGACGGTGTCCGGCTGCTCGGGCCGCGCACCGTGGACTACATGACCTGCGACCACCTCGGCAGCATCCCGGCCAACCCCAGCCTGCTGGAGCCCGGCGAAGGCTTCGGGCTGGGCTTTGCGGTGCGCACGCAGCCGGGCGTCACGCCGGTGCCGGGTTCGGTGGGTACCTACTACTGGAGTGGCATGGGCGGCACCAGCTTCTTCGTCGATCCGGCGCGCGACCTGTTCGCGGTGATGATGGTGCAGGGCATCAACCAGCGCTCGTACTACCGGCAGCTGTTCCGCAACCTGGTGTACGCGACGCTGCTCGACTAGGGCGACGTCCACCATGGCGATGGTTCCCCCCACACCCGGGCCCGCAGTGCCTCCCGATCGACCCGCACCACCGGATGGGGGGCTGCAGGGCGGGGTGACCGACGCCACCGGCAGGCACATCTTCGAAGATGCGCTGCGCATGCTGGCTGAATGCAGCACCTCGGCATCGCCGGAGGCCTTCTTCGATCCGATGCTGCGCCACGTGGGTGACACGCTGGGGGCGCACTTCGTCTGTGTCAACCGTCTGGACCTGTCGCGGCGGGAGGCCCGTTCACTGCGGGTGCTGCTCGACGGCCAGTTCCTGGACAACCTCCGCTATTCGCTGGACGGATCGCCTTGCGATCAGGTGATCGGCGGCGATGTGCGGGTGTTTCCCCGCCAGGTGCAGGCGCAGTTTCCCGACTTTGCGCTGCTGCGGCAGGTGGATGCGCAGTCCTACGTCGGCGTGACCCTGTGGGGGCGCAAGCGCACGCCGATCGGTCTGCTGGTCGCGGTCGGGCGCCGGCCCTGGCCAGACATCGCCCAGGCGCAGACGCTGCTGCAGCTGCTGGCCGGACCGGCCGCTGCAGAGATCGAGCGCATGGACGCCGAGGCCGCGCTGCGGGCCAGCAACCAGGAACTGTCGCTGCGCAGCCGCCAGCTCGAACGCACGCTGGACAGCATTGCGCAGGGTGTCGCGATGAAGGACGCGTCCGGCCGCATGGTCTTCCTGAGCCGCCGGGCCATGGAACTGCTGGAGCTGCCGCCTGCGCTGCAGGACGCCAGCCATGCGGAGATCACCCGGTTCCAGCACGAGCGGGGTGATTTCGGCCCGCACTATTCGCTGGTGGAGGGGCCCGCGCAGGCCTATGTGCGCGCCGGCGGGCAGGACTACCAGGACCTGCCCGGCACCTACACGCGGCGCACGCAGGCCGGCCGCACGCTGGAGGTCCGCACGCTGCCGCTGGCCGAAGGCGGCTGGGTGCGCACCTACGCCGACGTGACCGACTACATGCAGGCGATCGCGGACCGCGGTGCCAGCGAGGCCTTGTGGAAGTTCGCGCTCGAGGGCTCGGGCGCGGGCGTCTGGGACTGGGACCCGGTCCATGCCGAGGGGCGCTATTCGTCGCTCTACAAGACGCTGCTGGGTTACCCGGCAGACTTTCCGGATGCGGAGCTGCCGCGCTGGGAGGACCGGCTGCACCCGGAAGACCGCCCGGCCGCGATGGCGGCGCTGCAGCGCCACTACGAGGGCTGTTCGCCGACCTTCGTCAGCGAGCACCGGGTGCGCTGCCGGGACGGCAGCATCCGGTGGATGCACGAGCGCGGCATGGTGGTCAGCCGGGACGCCCAGGGTGCGCCGACCCGCACCGTCGGCACCGCCACCGACATCACCGACCGCAAGCAGGCCGAGCACCGGCTGAACCTGGCGGCCAGCGTGTTCACGCACACGATGGAGGGCATCGTGATCACCGATGCCCGGGGCACGATCGTCGAGGTCAACGACGCGTTCTCCCGCATCACCGGCTATCGGCACGAGGAGGCGGTCGGCCAGACCCCGCGCATCCTCAGCTCCGGGCGGCAGGGGCCGGAGTACTACGCCGGCATGTGGGGCGCGCTGCTGGCCACCGGGCAGTGGAGCGGCGAGATCTGGAACCGGCGCAAGAACGGCGAGGTGTATGCCGAGATCCTGACGATCAACGCGGTGCGCAACGCCGCCGGTGCCACGACGCACTATGTGGCCCTGTTCACCGACATCACGGCGCACAAGGAGCATGAGCGCCAGCTCGAGCACATCGCGCACTATGACGCGCTGACCGGCCTGCCGAACCGGGTCGTGCTGGCCGACCGGCTGCAGCAGGCCATGCTGCGCTGCAACCGCCAGGGACGCGCGCTGGCGGTGGCTTTCCTGGACCTGGACGGCTTCAAGGGCGTCAACGACGCGCACGGGCACGACGTCGGCGACGAGCTGCTGATCACGGTGGGCCAGCGCATGAAGGCGGTGCTGCGCGAGGGCGACTCGCTGGCCCGCATCGGCGGCGACGAATTCGTTGCGGTGCTGGTCGATCTGGAACGCCCCCAGGCCTGCGAGCCGGTGCTGGACCGCCTGCTGGCGGCGGCGTCCGAGCCGGTCCAGGCGGGCCACCGGCTGCTGCGGGTGTCCGCCAGCATCGGCGTCACGATCTATCCGCAGGACGGTGTCGATGCCGATCTGCTGATGCGCCACGCGGACCAGGCGATGTACCAGGCCAAGCAGTCCGGCCGCGACCGCTGGCACCTGTTCGACCTGGCCCACGACTCGGCGGCCAAAAGCCACCGCGAGAGCCTGGAGCAGATCCGCAAGGCCTTTGCGCTGGGCCAGTTCGTGCTGTACTACCAGCCCAAGGTCAACATGCGCACCGGGCAGATCGTCGGCGCCGAGGCGCTGATCCGCTGGCAGCATCCGGAGCGCGGCCTGCTGCCGCCGGCCGCCTTCCTGCAGGCGATGGAAGGCCATCCGATCAGCCTGGAGGTGGGGGACTGGGTCATCGCGACGGCCCTGGCGCAGATGTCCGCCTGGCATGCGGCGGGGCTGGACGTGCCGGTCAGCGTGAATGTGGCGGCCGACCAGCTGCAGCAGCCCGGTTTCGCGCAACGGCTGGACAGCCTGCTGCGCGAGCAGGCGGACATCCCGGCGCACTGCCTGGAGCTGGAGGTGCTGGAGACCAGCGCGCTGGAGGACATCACCCAGGTCTCGGACATCATGCAGGCCTGCCGGGCGCTCGGGGTGCGCTTTGCGCTGGACGACTTCGGCACCGGCTACTCGTCGCTGACCTACCTGAAGCGCCTGCCGGCGGACATGATCAAGATCGACCAGAGCTTCGTGCGCGACATGCTGGAGGACAGCGAGGACCGCGCCATCGTGGAGGGTGTCGTCGGGCTGGCCCGGGTGTTCCGGCGCGAGGTGATCGCCGAGGGCGTCGAGACACCGGCCCACGGGGCCCTGCTGCTGCAGCTGGGCTGCGAACTGGCCCAGGGCTATGGCGTGGCGCGGCCGATGCCGCCGCATGCGCTGCCCGGCTGGGCCGCCGAGTGGACGTCCGCGGAGCGCTGGACGGCCTGAGCCCGGCAGCGCGCGTCAGCGCAGGAAGCTGCGCACCGCGTCCAGCCCGGCCTGTGGCGATTCTTCCTGGGGCACATGGCCCACGCCGGGCAGGCGCACCAGGCGCGCCTGCGGCAGCGCGCGCAGGAAGTCCTCGGCATTTGCCGTCGGAATGAAGGCATCCCGGTCGCCCCACAGCAGCAGCGTGGGCGCCTGGATGCGGTGCAGCAGCGGGACCGGATCCACCAGCACCGTCTGGCGCATGCGCTCCAGCAGGGCCTGCCGGCTGCCCGGTGCGCGCAGCAGGTCGTGGTAGCGGGTGTGCATGGCGTCGGTGAGCGTGGCCGGGTCGGCATAGGCGGGCGCCAGGTTCATGCGCAGCAGCGGGGCCGGCAGCACGTAGCGCATCAGCCCCAGCATCGCAGGAACCTCCGGCGCCTGGCCGTAGGCGAATCCGGGGCTGGCGAATCCGTCCGGCGCCAGCAGCACCAGCCGGTCCACGCGTTCGGGGTGCGTGGCGGCGAAGGTCCAGGCGATGCGCCCGCCGATCGAGTGCCCCAGCAGATGCGCCCGCCGGATGCCGCGCTGGTCCAGCAGCGCCCCCAGCAGGGCCACCGTGCGGTCATCGCGGCAGTTGCCGCGGGCGTCCGGCGCACTGAGTCCGCTGCCGGGCAGATCCAGCCGTAGCACCCGGAATGGGCCGGCGAGCGCCTGGGCCCAGGGCTCCCAGGTGTGCAGGCTGGCGGCGAAGCCGTGGATCATCAGGATCGCCGGTGCATCCGCAGGCCCGGAGTCGCGCACATGCAGCCGCTGGCCGTCCATCTCCACCAGATCGCCGGGGGCCTGCAGGTAGCGGGTCTCCAGCGTGGCGCGGTCCAGGTCGGGGGTCCACAGCAGCAGTGCAAGCAGCAGGGCCAGCAGCATCAGCGCCCCTTCAATGCGGTTTCGCAGGCGCATGCGGCAGCAGCGCGCGGGCGCGCTCCAGATCGGCCGGCGTGTCGATGTCGGTGATGCAGCCGATGTCATCCAGCGGCAGCAGCCACGGGGTGTGCGCCCGGATCACCGATGCGGCGCCCTGCGGGCCCCGCAGGCCGGCCAGCGCCTCCCCGCACGGGGCGGCGAAGCCGACCGGATGGCCCCGCTGCCCGGCGACCTGCGGGACCACGACCGTGTGCTGCCGCAGGGCCTGCGCGACGGCCCGCAGCGAGCTGCCGCGTACCAGTGGCAGATCGGCCGGCAGCACCAGCCAGCCGGCCGCGCCGCGCGTCGCCCGCACGGCGGCGGCGATGCTGTCGCCCATGCCCGGGTGCCCGGCGTCTTCCAGGTGCCAGGGCAGTCCGCTGTCCCGGACGGCCGCCAGCGTGTGCTCCAGCACGGTGCGCCCGCCCAGCAGCGCCTGCAGCTTGTGCGTGGTGCCGCCGGCGGCGCGGAAGCGTTCACCGCGTCCGGAGGCCAGCACCAGGACCACCGGAGCCTCCTCCGGCGGCAGGGCGGGCGGGCTCACGGCGCCAGCCCCTGGGCCGCCGGCCGCCAGGCGGCGCGCAGGCGCCCGAAGGCCTCGCGCAGCTGCAACGACCAGTCCGGGCCGGGCGGATGGCCCTGGCGCATCGCATGCTCGCAATCGCGCGCCAGCGCGGCCAGCTCGACCGCACCGACCTGTGCACTGGAGGACTTCATCGTGTGCAGCAGCCGCAGCAGCGTGGGGTCATCACCGCGCGCGAGCGCCGCGGCGATGTCCTCCAGGGCGCGCTCGTTGGATTCCAGATAGAGCTGCTGCATGTGGGCGACGAACTGCGGCTGCGACCCGTTCATGACCATCGGCAGCTGTGCCAGCACGTCCGGGTGTTAGACCACCCGGGAGGCATCGTCGGCGGGCGCGCGTGGGGCGGCGGGCGCGGGGGCATCCGCGGGTTCGACCGGGGTGCCCCGGCGACCGCTGCGCGCCAGATGCCGCGCCAGCGTCTCGGCCAGCCGGGCGCTGCTGACCGGCTTGGCCAGGTAGTCGTCCATGCCGGCGGCCAGGCAGGCCTCGCGGTCGCCCGCCAGCGCACTCGCGGTCAGCGCAACGATCGGCAGGCGGGCCTGGCCAGACTGCTCCAGCTCCCAGGCCCGGATGCGCCGCGTCGACTCGAAGCCGTCCATCACCGGCATCTGGCAGTCCATCAGCACCAGATCCACCGCGCGGGACTGCACCGCACGCAGGGCCTGGGCGCCGTCATGCACCGCGGTGACCCGGCAGTCCATCGCCTGCAGCATCGCTGTCGCGATCTCCCGGTTGATCTGGTTGTCCTCGGCCAGCAGCACATGGGCATGCAGCCGCACGCCGTGGTGCGCCGGTTGCGGAGCGGCCGGTGGCAGCCGGCGCGTCTCGGGACCGAACAGCCGGGACAGCAGTTGCTGGACCGTGCCGCGCGTGACGGGCCGGAACAGCAGCCCGTCCGCCGCATCGGTGTGCTGGGTGCCCGCCGCATCGGCGGATTGCGGCGCCAGCAGAACGATACGCAGCTGCGGGCCCAGCGCCCGCAGTGCCTGCATGCCGCCCGGCTGGGCGGCGGGATCCTCGGCGTCCAGAACCAGCAGCACCGGACCGGCCTGGACCGCCTGCCCCAGCCAGCCCTGCGCTGCCGCGCCCGCCGCGAACTCGAGGACCCGGCCGCCCTGGCGAGCCAGCAGGCTGCGCAAGGCGCGGCGTGACGCGCCGGGTGCCATCGCCAGCACCACCTGCATGCCGGGCGCCAGCCGGTAGTCGGGGCGCGCGGGTGGGACGGCCGGCGCTGCCGGCAGCGCCACCGGCAGCTCCAGCCAGAACGACGCGCCGGG
>JAEUOX010000126.1 GCA_016790475.1 Rhodoferax sp.
TTCGGAGGGGCCATCGGTCTTGTTCCGGTTGACCTCCCGGGTCGGGGAGGCTTGTCTCTTTGGCAGCAAGTATGACAGCTCCGACGCGGTGAATCCGGCGGCCTGGCGGGCCGGCAGGTTGAACGGGCCCGGCAGGACGGGTGCCTGGTAGGTGATGCACAGCCCGGCGTAGGTGGTGACCGGATCGACGCCCTGGCGTGCGCACAGATGGTGGAACCAGCGGTTGCCGATCGCGACATGGCCGATCTCGTCCTGCAGCAGGCGGTCGATGAGGGCCGCCCCGGCGGCGTCGCCGGCCGAGGCCAGGCGCTGCCGTACCCCCGGCGACGCGTCCAGGCCGCGTGCCTCCAGCGTGCGGGGGACCAGCGCCATGCGGGCCAGCACGTCCTGGCGCGTGCGCCAGGCCATCTCCCACAGTCCATCATGGGCCGGCAGATCGCCGTAGCGGGTGTCCAGCGCGGCCAGATGATCCCGCAGCAGGCAGAAGTGGCCGGCTTCCTCGCGCGCGACCAGGAACCAGTCCCGGTAGTAGGCCTCGGGCATGCCGGGGAAGCGCCAGCAGGCGTCCAGCGCCAGATTGATCGCATTGAACTCGATGTGCGTTAGCGCATGCAGCAGCGCCGCACGCCCCTCACGGGTGCCGGCCGGGCGCGGCGCCAGCAGGCGCGGGGCGACCAGCACCGGCTGCGCAGGGCGCCCGGGCAGGCCGGGCGGCTCGGCGAGCAGTGCCTGCGTGTCGACCGGCAAGGCATCGGCGTCCGTGGCCAACGTGGCCGCGGCCTTGGCATGCGGGTCCGGGTTCAGCAGCAGGGCGAGGGCGGTCTGGCGCAGGGGCATGGGGCGGGAGCATAGGGCATCCGTCCGGGGGGCACTCCTACAATCCGGCACCATGTCCGAGTTGCACAAGTTCCTTTTCGACGGCCTGCCGGTGCGCGGCATGCTGGTCCGCCTGACCGACACCTGGACGGAGATGCTGCGGCGCCGCGCCTCGAACACGCAGTCGGGCGCCTACCCGGAGCCGGTGCAGCAACTGCTGGGCGAGATGCTCGCCGCCGCGGCGCTGATGCAGGCCAACATCAAGTTCGACGGCGCCCTGATCGTGCAGGTCTCCGGGGACGGCCCGGTCAAGCTGGCGGTGGCCGAGGTGCAGCCGGATCTGGCGATGCGCGCGACCGCATCGGTGCGCGGCGACGTGGCGCCCGATGCCAGCCTCAGCGCGATGGTGAACCTGCACAACCAGGGGCGCTGCGCGATCACGCTCGACCCGCGCGGGCGCTTCCCCGGCCAGCAGCCCTACCAGGGGGTGGTGCCGCTGTTCGGAGACCGCGGCGAGAAGCTCGAGCGCCTCAGCGAGGTGCTGGAGCACTACATGCTGCAGAGCGAGCAGCTCGACACCACGCTGGTGCTGGCCGCCAACGGCTCGGTGGCCGCCGGATTGCTGATCCAGCGCCTGCCGACGCAGGGCAGCGGCAACCTGGACGGTGGCGCGCAGGCCGTGCCCAACGAGGACGGCATCGGCCGCAGCGAGGACTACCGGCGCATCGCACTGCTGGCCGCCAGCCTGCAGCGCGACGAGCTGCTGGGGCTGGATGCCGACACGATCCTGCGCCGCCTGTTCTGGGAGGAGTCGGTGACGCGCTTCGAGCCGATGATCGGCGACACCGGTCCGCGCTTTGCCTGCACCTGCAGCCGCGAGAAGGTCGGCGCGATGATCGTCGGCCTGGGCGCCGAGGAGGCGCAGAGCATCCTGGACGAACGGGGCGATGTCGAGGTCGCATGCGAGTTCTGCGGTCTGCAATACCACTTCGACCCGATCGACGTGACGCAGCTGTTCCAACCGTCCAGCATCCGGGCCGAACCGGGCGGCGCGCCGCACTGACGGCCGCTGCGGGCCACCTCAGCGGCTGATCTGCACCAGGATCTCGTTGGGCTTGAGCATGCCCAGTTCGAAGCGGGCACGCTCCTCGACCATCTCCATGCCTTCCTTCAGGTCGCGCACCTCGGCGGCCAGCCGCTCGTTGGCCTGGCGGGCCGCCTCGTTGTGTTCGCGCTGTGCAGCCAGCTGCTGCGTCATCGCGCTGACACTGGGGATGCTGCCGCGACCCACCCACAGCTGCGCGTGCAGGATGACCAGCAGGGCGATCATGGCCAGAGGCAGGAGGCGGCGCGACACGGCGGGCGGCGGCAGGTGGCGGCTCAGCGCAGGTTGTAGAACGCGGCCCTGCCGGGGTAGCTGGCCACGTCGCCGAGGTCTTCCTCGATGCGCAGCAGCTGGTTGTACTTGGCCATGCGGTCCGAGCGGCTCAGCGAGCCGGTCTTGATCTGTCCGGCATTGGTGCCCACCGCGATGTCGGCGATCGTGGAGTCCTCGGTCTCGCCGGAGCGGTGGCTGATGACCGCGGTGTAGCCGGCGCGCTTGGCCATCTCGATCGCGGCGAAGGTCTCGGTCAGCGTGCCGATCTGGTTGATCTTGATCAGGATCGAGTTCGCGATGCCCTTCTCGATGCCTTCCTTCAGGATCCTGGTGTTCGTGACGAACAGGTCGTCGCCGACGATCTGCACCTTCTTGCCGAGGCGCTCGGTCAGCAGCTTCCAGCCGTCCCAGTCGCCCTCGGCCATGCCGTCCTCGATGCTGATGATCGGGTACTTGTCGACCCAAGTGGCCAGCATGTCGGTCCAGGCTTCGGCGCTCAGCGTGAGGCGTTCGCCGCCGAGCACGTACTTGCCGTCGGTGTAGAACTCCGAGGCGGCGCAGTCCAGTCCCAGCGCGATCTGCTCGCCGGCCACGAAGCCGGCCTTGTCGATCGCCTCCAGGATCAGCTGGATGGCCGCCTCGTGGCTGTCCACGGAGGGTGCGAAGCCACCTTCATCGCCTACGGCGACGCTGATGCCGCGGTCGTGCAGGATCTTCTTCAGCGCATGGAACACCTCCGCACCGTAGCGCAGCGCCTCGCGGAAGTTCGGCGCACCCAGCGGGATGATCATGAACTCCTGCAGGTCCAGGTTGTTGTTGGCATGCGCGCCGCCGTTGATGACGTTCATCATCGGCACCGGCATCTGCATGCCGCCCATGCCGCCGAAGTAGCGGTACAGCGGTAGCCCGGACTCCTCGGCGGCGGCACGGGCCACCGCCATCGAGACCGCCAGCATCGCGTTCGCGCCCAGCCGGGACTTGTTCTCCGTGCCGTCCAGGTCGATCAGGGTCTTGTCCAGGAAGGCCTGCTCCGAGGCGTCCAGGCCCATGACGGCCTCGGAGATCTCGGTGTTGATGAACTCCACTGCCTTCAGCACGCCCTTGCCCAGGTAGCGCCCCTTGTCGCCGTCACGCAGTTCGATGGCCTCGCGCGAGCCGGTCGAGGCGCCGGACGGCACCGCGGCGCGGCCCATCGTTCCGCTTTCCAGCAGCACGTCGCATTCAACGGTGGGATTGCCGCGCGAATCCAGGATCTCGCGGCCGACGATATCAACTATTGCACTCATGGGACTCTTTCAGAAAAAACGCAGGATGCTGTCCATCAGACGCCCTCGACGACGACCATGCGCATCACGGCCGCGCCCTCGCGCGCCGCGCGAGCGCGGCCGTACTCGGGCGAATCATTGAACCGGCGGGCGGCATCGATGGAAGGGAACTTCAGCACGACCACGCGGTCGGGGGTCCAGTCGCCCTCCAGCACTTCCACGCGGCCGCCGCGGGCACAGACCTCGGCCCCATGCGCCTGGATGGCGACGGTGGACCAGATCTTGTACTGCTCGTACTGCTGCGGGTCGGTGACGGTCACGTTGGCGATGATATAGGCGCTGGGCATGGGGCGATTCCGGGCAGGGTCAGAACGCGCCGGCGAAGGCCTGCTCGATCAGGCCGTGGCGCTTCGTGACATGGTCGAGTTCGCGCAGCGATTCGAGCAGCGCGCGCATGTGCTTCAACGGGACGGCATTCGGGCCGTCGCTGCGTGCACGATCCGGGTCCGGGTGGGTTTCCATGAAGATGCCGGAGATGCCGGCCGCCACCGCCGCGCGGGCCAGCACCGGCACCATCTCGCGCTGGCCGCCGCTGCTGCTGCCCTGCGCGCCGGGCAGCTGCACCGAATGCGTGGCGTCGAACACCACCGGTGCGCCGGTCTCGCGCAGGATCGCCAGCGAACGCATGTCGCTCACCAGGTTGTTGTAGCCGAAGCTGGCTCCGCGTTCGCAGGCCAGGAAGCTGTCGGGATCGAGTTGCGCCTCGCGCGCGGCGTCGCGCGCCTTGTCGATCACGTTCTTCATGTCGCCGGGCGCCAGGAACTGGCCCTTCTTGATGTTGACCGGCCGGCCGGACTGCGCCACCGTGCGGATGAAGTCGGTCTGCCGGCACAGGAAGGCCGGGGTCTGCAGCACGTCGACGACGCCGGCCACCTGCAGCACCTGCTCCTCCGAGTGCACATCGGTCAGTACCGGCACGCCCAGCGTGTGGCGCACCTTGGCCAGGATCTCCAGGCCCAGGTCGATGCCGGGGCCGCGGTAGCTGCTGCCGCTGGACCGGTTGGCCTTGTCGAAGCTGCTCTTGAAAATGAAGGGCATACCCAGCTCGGCTGCGATGTCGCGCAGCGTGCCGGCGGTATCCATCTGCAGCTGCTCGGACTCGATGACGCAGGGCCCGGCAATCAGGAACAGCGGATGGGCCAGGCCGGCCTCGAAGCCGCACAACCTCATGCCTGGCGCTCCGGCCGCTGCCTCATGCGACGGCCTTCAGGTTCTTCCCCTCCGACTGGTGGTCCAGGGCCGCCTTGATGAATGCATTGAACAGCGGGTGGCCGGCCCAGGGCGTCGAGCGGAACTCCGGGTGGAACTGCACGCCGACGAACCAGGGGTGCACCTCGCGCGGCAGCTCGACGATCTCGGTCAGCTGCTCGCGCTGTGTCAGCGCGGAGATGACCAGGCCGGCCGCGCGAAGCTGGTCCAGGTAATGCACGTTGGCTTCGTAGCGGTGGCGATGGCGCTCGGTGACCACGTTGCCGTAGATCGAATGTGCCAGGGTTCCGGAGACGACGTCGGAGCTCTGCGCGCCCAGGCGCATCGTGCCGCCCAGATCCGAGTGCTCGTTGCGGCTCTTGATCGTGCCGTCGGCGTCCTTCCATTCGGTGATCAGCGCGATGACCGGATGCGGTGTGTCCGGCTCGAATTCGGTGCTGTTGGCGCCGCCGAGCTGCGCGACGTTGCGCGCGAACTCGATCGTGGCGACCTGCATGCCCAGGCAGATGCCGAGGTAGGGCACCTTGTTCTCCCGCGCGAAGCGCGCTGCGGTGATCTTGCCCTCGATGCCGCGCTTGCCGAATCCCCCGGGCACCAGCACCGCATCGAAGCGGGCCAGCTGCGCGACCGTCTCCGGCGTGATCGTCTCGGAGTCGACATAGTCGATCTTGACCCGGGCATGGTTCTTCATGCCGGCGTGCTTCAGGGCCTCGTTCAGGGACTTGTAGCTGTCGCTGAGGTCCACGTACTTGCCGACCATCGCGATCGTGACCTCGCTCTGCGGATGCTCCGTCTCGTAGACGAGATCGTCCCAGCGCTTGAGCTTGGCCGGCGGCGTGTTCAGGCGCAGCTTGTCGCAGATCAGGCCGTCCAGGCCCTGCTCGTGCAGCATGCGGGGCACCTTGTAGATCGTGTCGACGTCCCACATCGAGATCACGCCCCACTCGGGAACGTTCGAGAACAGCGAGATCTTGGAGCGTTCCTCCTGCGGGATCGGGCGGTCGGCCCGGCAGATCAGCGCGTCGGCCTGGATGCCGATCTCGCGCAGCTGCTTGGCGGTGTGCTGGGTCGGCTTGGTCTTGAGCTCACCGGCGGCTGCGATCCAGGGCAGGTAGCTCAGATGCACGAAGGCGGAGTTGTTCGGCCCGAGCTTGAGGCTCATCTGGCGCACGGCCTCCAGAAAGGGCAGGGACTCGATGTCGCCCACGGTGCCGCCGATCTCGACGATCGCGACGTCCACCGCGTCCGGCTCACCGAAACGCGCGCCGCGCTTGACGAACTCCTGGATCTCGTTGGTCACGTGCGGGATCACCTGCACCGTCTTGCCGAGGTAGTCGCCGCGGCGCTCCTTCTCGAGCACGCTCTTGTAGATCTGGCCGGTCGTGAAGTTGTTCGTGCGGCGCATCCGGGTCTCGACGAAGCGCTCGTAGTGGCCGAGATCCAGATCGGTC
>JAEUOX010000154.1 GCA_016790475.1 Rhodoferax sp.
GCCCGCTGCCAGGAGCTGATCTCGCAGAACTCCGGCATGGTCTGCTTCGCGGTGCAGGACTACCTGGACGCGCACACCACCAAGCTGCAGGGCCTGACGCCCTCCGGCCGTTACGACCTCGGCGATGCCCGCATCGCCGAAAAGGGCTGGTTCGCCTGATCGGTTGAACCCAGGGTGCGCAGGGGCTCCGGCTGCTGCGCACCGGCCGCACGCTGGCCAGGCGCGCTACTTGCTTCCGTGCTGTCGGAGCGCAACAGCGCGCTTTTTGTTTGGAAGGTCGACGGATGTTGCGATTGATCGTCAACCGCCTGCTGCTCGGGGTGCTGACCCTGCTGGCGGTGTCGGTGCTGATATTTGTGTGTACCCAGATCCTGCCGGGGGATGTGGCCACCGCGGTGCTCGGGCAGGGTGCCACGCCCGAGGCGGTCGCGCTGTTCCGCAAGGAGCTCGGCCTCGATACCCCGGCCTGGCTGCGCTACTGGAACTGGTTCGTCGGCGCGCTGCAGGGGGACCTCGGCGTCGCGTTGACGAACAAGCGGGTCATCCTGGACGAGATCCTGCCCCGGCTGCGCAACACGATGTTTCTGGCCGCCTATGCGGCGCTGATCGCCATTCCTGTCGCGGTGGGCCTGGGCGTCTTCGCCGCGATCAACGAAGGCAAGCTGTCGGATCGGCTGTCCAACATCCTGACGCTGGTCGCGATCTCGCTGCCGGAGTTCTTCGTCGCCTATCTGCTGATCATCGCGTTCGCGGTGGGGGTGGACTGGTTCCCGTCGCTCTCGACCGTGTCGCCCGGCATGCCGCTGGGGGAGCGCGTCTACCAGTCCACGCTGCCGGCCATCACGCTGACGCTGCTGGTGATGGCCCACATGCTGCGCATGACGCGCAGTTCGGTGCTGTCGGTGATGTCCACGCCCTACATCGAGATGGCGTTCCTGAAGGGCGCCAAGCGCCAGCGCGTCATCACCCGGCATGCGCTGCCGAATGCGGCCGCGCCGATCATCACGGTGGTCGCGCTGAACCTGGCCTATCTGGTGGTGGGCGTCGTCGTCATCGAGGCGGTGTTCGTCTATCCCGGGCTCGGCCAGTTGATGGTCGACGCCGTCTCCAAGCGCGACGTGCCGGTGATCCAGGCCTGCGGCCTGGTGTTCGCGATGGTGTTCGTGCTGCTCAATACATTGGCCGACGTGCTGGTGATCCTGGTCAATCCGCGCTTGCGGCACAAACGCTGAAGAGGCGCCCCACCGATGAAAATCCTCGGACACAAGCCCACGCTGTCAGCCTGGTTCGGCCTGACGGTGGTTGCACTTTTTCTGATCGTGGCGCTGTTCACGCCCTGGCTGGCGCCCTACGAGGAATCCGCCAATATCGGCGGCACCTGGGACGAACCCTCCGCCGCGATGTGGCTGGGTGCCGACCAGATCGGCCGCGACATGCTCACCCGCATCATGTACGGCTCCCGCATGACGATCGGCGTGGCCTTCGCGATCACGATGCTGTCCTTCCTGATCGGCATCGTGCTGGGGCTGGTCAGCTCGGTGGTGGGCGGCTGGGTCGACGTGTTCTTCACGCGCCTGGTCGACGTGATGCTGTCCATCCCCAGCCTGATCTTCGCGTTGATCATCCTGGGCGTGTTCGGCTCCAGCATTCCGGTGCTGATCCTGACGATCGCGGTGCTCGACTCCACCCGGGTGTTCCGCCTGTCGCGGGCGCTGGGCATGAACCTGTCGGTGATGGAGTACGTGGAGGCGGCGCGGCTGCGCGGCGAGGGCCTCTGGTGGGTCATCCGCCGCGAGATCCTGCCCAATGCCTGGGCGCCGCTGGTCTCGGAATTCGGCCTGCGCTTCTGCTTCAACTTCCTGTTCATCGCCGGCCTGTCCTTCCTGGGCCTGGGCATCCAGCCGCCCTATGCGGACCTGGGCGGCATGGTGCGCGAGAACGCGGCCGCGATCAACTTCGGCATGATGGCCCCGATCTATCCGGCCACCGCGATCGCGCTGCTGACGGTGTCCGTCAATCTGGTGGTGGACTGGATGCTGTCCATCGACGCGCGCCCCTCCGGCGCGCAGGCCGAACTCTGAGCAGGATCACCGGGCATGGACGAACAGACCATTCTTCAGATCCGGGGCCTGCGCCTCGAGAGCGTCACCGGCAACGTGATCGTCGACAACGTCGACCTGACGCTGCGCAAGGGCGAGGTCATGGGCCTGATCGGCGA
>JAEUOX010000175.1 GCA_016790475.1 Rhodoferax sp.
TGTACGACACCGTGCGCGCCGTCGGCCTGGAGCTGTGCCCGGCGCTGGGCATCTCGATCCCGGTCGGCAAGGATTCGCTGTCGATGCGCACGCAGTGGACGCAGGACGGCACCCCGCGCAAGGTCACGGCGCCGGTGTCGCTGATCGTCAGCGCCTTCGCGACGCTGGACGACGTGCGCGGCACGCTGACGCCGCAGCTCGACGCGCGGGAGGCCGACACGACGCTGGTGCTGGTGGATCTGGGCCGCGGGCAGCGGCGCATGGCCGGCAGCATCCTGGCGCAGTCGCTGGAGCAGACCGGCGACACCGTGCCCGACCTGGACGACCCGCAGGATCTGGTCCGGCTGGTCGACGCGGTCAACGCGCTGCGCAGCCAGGGGCTGCTGCTGGCCTACCACGACCGCAGCGACGGCGGGCTGTTCGCCACCGTCTGCGAAATGGCCTTTGCCGGGCATGTCGGCGTCGCGCTGAATGTGGACATGCTCATCACCGAGGGCGACGGCATCAGCGACAGCCGGGCCGAGATGGGCGACAGCAAGAACTGGGCAAGCCAGGTGCAGGCGCGCCGCGACGAGCTCACATTGCAGGCGCTGTTCAACGAGGAACTGGGCGTGGTGCTGCAGGTGCGCAGCGCGCAGCGCGACACCGTGATGCAGGTGCTGCGGGCCCACGGCCTGAGCCGCCACAGCCATGCGATCGGCAAGACCCGGCCGGCCCATGGGCCGATCAGCGCCGGCGTTGGCGAGATCCAGGTCTGGCGCGACGCGCGCCAGGTGTTCGCCGCGAAGCTGCAGGACCTGCACCAGGTGTGGGACGCCGTCAGCTGGAAGATCTGCCAGCGGCGCGACAACCCGGAGTGCGCCGATGCGGAGCATGCGGCCGCCGGCCTGCCGGACGATCCCGGCCTGCATGTGCACCTGGGCTTCACGCCGGACGCCGCACCGCAGGCACCGGCCCTCGCGCTGCGGCGCCCGCGGGTCGCGGTGCTGCGGGAGCAGGGCGTGAACTCGCATGTCGAGATGGCCTATGCGTTCACGCAGGCCGGCTTCGAGGCCAGCGATGTGCACATGAGCGACCTGCACGCGGGGCGGGCCCGGCTGGCGGAATTCCAGGGCCTGGTGGCCTGTGGCGGCTTCAGTTATGGCGACACGCTGGGCGCCGGCATCGGCTGGGCGCGCTCGATCACCTTCCATCCGGCGCTGGCGGCGCAGTTCCGCGCGTTCTTCGAGCGCGGCGATACCTTCGGCCTGGGGGTCTGCAACGGCTGCCAGATGTTCGCCGAGCTGGCCGACATCATCCCCGGCGCACAGCACTGGCCGCGCTTCACGACGAACCGCAGCGAGCGGTTCGAGGCCCGGCTGTCGATGGTCGAGGTGCTGGACAGCCCCTCGCTGTTCCTGGCCGGCATGGCCGGCAGCCGGCTGCCGATCGCGGTCGCCCACGGCGAGGGCTTCGCGAACTTCCGCGATCGCGGCGATGCGCAGCAGGTGCTGCGGGCCATGCGCTTCACCGACAACCAGGGCCGGCCGACCGAGGCCTACCCGTTCAATCCGAACGGCAGCCCGGGCGGGTTGACCGCCGTGACGACCGCCGACGGGCGGTTCACCGCGATGATGCCGCACCCGGAGCGGGTGTTCCGCAACATCCAGATGAGCTGGACGGACCAGCCGGCTGAGCGCCACAGCCCCTGGATGCAGCTGTGGCACAACGCACGGCGCTGGGTCGGCTGATGGCGGGCCCGTCCGTCTACCGGTTGCCCCCGGAAACCGCGCAGGACTACCGGCGCGATGGCGCCGTCGTGCTGCGCGGTGTGCTGCAGCCGGACGAGGTGCGGCTGCTGGCCGAGGGCATCGAACACAACCTGGCCCGGCCGGGCGCGCTGGCGGCCGTGGCCAGCCAGCCGGACGATCCGGGCCGCTTTGTCGAGGATTTCTGCACCTGGCAGGACAACCCGGCCTACCGGACGATCCTGCGGGACTCGGCGCTGCCGGCGGTCGCGGCCCGGCTGATGGACAGCCGCCAGGTGCGCCTGTACCACGACCACCTGCTGGTCAAGGAGGCCGGCACCCGGCAGGAGACCCCCTGGCACCAGGACCAGCCCTACTACAACGTCGCCGGGCGGCAGAACGTCAGCTTCTGGATC
>JAEUOX010000190.1 GCA_016790475.1 Rhodoferax sp.
CTGCAGATCCTCGCAGGCTTGCCAGAAGCCGCGCGTGGGCCGCGGTGCACTGGAGAACTTGGCCTCGAAAGCGATGCGTCGGTCGCCCCAGCTGACCACCACATCCAGCTCGGCGCCGGCCGCAGTGCGGTAGAAGCTCACCTCGGACCCTGCGGGCGCGCAGGCGATGACATGCTCCACGACCAGACCCTCCCAGCTGGCACCGACCATCGGATGGCCCTGCAATTCGTGCACGGTTCCGAGGTTGAGCAATGCATGCAGCAGACCGCTGTCACGCACATAGACTTTGGGAGCCTTGACCAGACGCTTGCCCAGGTTGGCGTGCAGCGGCATCAGCCGGCGCAGCATCATCGCATCGACGAACAGGTCCAGGTAGCGAGCGATCGTGGTATGCGCCACGCCACCGAGGGCCTGCCCGATCTGTGACGCGTTGAAGAGTTGCCCATGGGTGTGCGCCAGCATTCTCCAGACGCGATGCAGTGTCGTTGCAGGAATCGTCACACCCAAGGTGGGCAGGTCGCGCTGCAGAAAGGACTGGATCATGTCCAGGCGCCATTGCAAGGACTGCGTATCCGACAACGCGTTGTAGCTCAGCGGAAAGCCGCCCCGCAGCAGCAGCCTTTGCAGGATCAGCAGGCGCTCCGCGTGCGTGCCGACCGGCGACAGCGGGGGCAGAAGTTCATGGGCCAGCAATGGCGGCAGTTCCAGATAGCTGACGCGCCCGGCCAGCGACTCCGCACGCTGCAACAGAAGCTTGCCTGACGCGGAGCCCAACAACAGGAAACGCCCGGGTCGACGGTAGGCATCGATCTCCGGGCGCAAGGCCTCGAACACGTTCGGCATGGTCTGGACCTCGTCGAGTACCACCAGACGATCCCGGTGCATCGACAGAAAGGTTTCCGGGTCCTGCAGGCGGGCTCGGTCGGATGGACGCTCCAGATCCAGCACGACCGCCGATGGAAGCCGCGCGGCGATGCTGCGAGCCAACGTCGTCTTGCCAACCTGCCGCGGCCCCAGCAGCACGACACCCGGGTAGTAGCCCAGACGTCCCAGAACTTCGGCCTCAAGCCTGCGCTCGATGACGGAAGCATTCTCAGGACTGATCATCCTTGCATTTTGAGCGGTTATCGCTCAGTTTGCAAGGTTAAATTCGCGAACCTCAGCTCCCCGGGCTGCCATGCCGAAGTCCCCTCACGGCCAGACCGTCTCCGCCTCCAGCGGGTACAGCGGCACGCGCCGGTGCCGGTAGGTGAAGGTGCTCAGGTCCGCGGTCGTCACGCCCGGGCTGCCGACCCAGATCAGTTCACTGGCGATCGGCTCCATCGCCGGGCGGGGCGAGTGCACGCCCTTGGCCACGATGATTTTCATGCGCGTGGGCTCGATGCCCAGCGCGCGGAACTGCTGCAGGCTCGACGAGCCGGCGCTGCGCGAGGTCAGCACCAGCGTCAGGCCGTCGTCGGTGCGCAGCGCGCAGCTCGGCCCGTCGTTGAAGAAGCGGAAGCCCCCGTGCGTCGGCCCGGTCTCCTCGTAGCAGCCGTCACTCAGCGCGGTGACGGTGGCCTGCACCGGGAACGGCGCGCCGTGCATTCCGTCGCTCTTGCCACCCACTGCAGCCTCGATGCGTCCGCCGACGCCGGCCGCCTGGGCCTGTGCCACGACCTGCGGGTCGCACACCGCCTGCAGCAGGCCGGTGCAGGCGCCCAGCCGGCGCGCGGCATGCAGGATGTGCGTGGAGTCGCCCGGGCTGCCGCCGCCGACGTTGTCGCCCACATCGAACAGCACCACCGGCCCGTGCAGCGCGGCCTGCGCGCGCTGCAGCGCCTGCTCGATGCGCGGGGCGGTCTGGTTCAGCGCCTCACGCAGATGCCAGGCCTCCAGCGCCAGCGTGCCGGCGACCTCACGCGCCAGCGCCGGGTTGTTGTCGGTGATCGCGATGAAGGACATGCCCATCTCGGCCACGTCGGCGTAGGGGTAGCCCTCGACCACGCTGACCGACAGCACGCCAGGCCGGCGGGCCTGCGCATCGGCCACGCGCAGCAGGTCCTTCATCGGCGCGTCGTCGGTGCCCTGGCACAGGATGTTGACCAGCAGCGGCGGCATCTCCAGCGCGCTGGTCGGGCGGATCTCGCCGCGCACCGTGCGCAGCACCAGCTGCGCGCAGTGGCGGGCCTGCGCGTACGCGTCAATGTGCGGGTTCGTCTGGTAGACGGTGACGATGTCGGCGTTCTCCACCAACTGCGGCGCGATGTTGGCGTGCATGTCCAGCGCCACGCCGATCGGCACCTTGGGGCCGACGAGTTCGCGCACGCGGCGTACCAGCTCGCCGTCGGCATCCGGGAAGGTCTCGGACACGGCGGCGCCGTGCAGCGGCAGCAGCACCGCGTCCCAGGGGCCGTGGTCGCGCAGCGCGGCCAGGATGCGCCCGAAGATGAACTCGGTCGCCTCGGCGGTGATCGCGCCCATCGGCATCAGCCGCGTGAAGAACAGCGGCACCAGCGTCACGTCCGGCTGGGCCTCGGCCTCTGCGAAGAAGCCGGCCAGCGTGGACTGCGAGCTGGCGTACTCGGCGCGGATCGCCTGCGCGTCCTCCAGGATGCCGGAGCGGCGCCACAGGTCCAGGCTGGCGGGAATCGCGGAGAAGGTGTTGGATTCGTGCTGGTAGCCGGCGGTGGCAATGCGGATCATCGGGGGGTCTCCGGGGGTGCGGACAGGACAGGGCTGCTGCATTGTGCGTGGACGCAGGCCGCTTGGCGCGCGGGCCTTCGGCGACGAACGCCCAGCGCCGTTTCGCTCGGTGAAACGCGCGGCGCCCCGGTGGCGGCCGGTGCCGTGACTATCATGGAAATGACCCCGCCACCCCTCTCCCCCACTACCGAGGACGCTCCATGGCACCCACACCCGATCCGGATCTGCATCCCCTGCTGGACGACACGCTGGCGTCGGAAGGCGCCCACGGCCTGCCCCGGCGCAGCCTGCTGCAACTGCTGATGGCCGGCGGCGCGCTGGCCGGGCTGAGCCCGCAGGCACTGGCCCAGGCCGGCGCACCGAAGCGGGGCGGCACGCTGACGATCGGCGCCGACGCCGACCCGATCGGCCTGGACCCGGTCACGCTGACAGCCTTCTCGTCCTACGACTTCACGGCGCTGCTCTACAGCGGCCTGCTGCGCTGGAACGCCGAGATGAAGATCGAGCCGGACCTGGCCACCGGCTTCCTGACGCCGAACGAGACCACCTACATCTTCCGGCTGCGTCAGGGCGTCAAGTTCCACAACGGCCAGCCGTTCAGCGCCGAGGACGTCAAGCACACCTTCGACCGCATCCTGGACCCGGCCAGCGCCAGCCCGAGCGCGGTGCTGTTCGCCGGCATCAAGGCGGTGACGGTGATCGACACCCACACCGTGAAGTTCGAGCTCAAGGCGCCCAGCGCGACCTTCCTGAGCTACATGGCGACCAACCCGAACGGCGTGATCGTGCCCAAGGGCGTGACCGACCTCAAGACCAAGCCGGTGGGCACCGGGCCCTTCGTGTTCGAGTCCTACGAGCCGAACCAGCAGTTCACGCTGAAGGCGAATCCGAACTACTACGAGGACAAGCAGCCCTATCTGGGCACGGTGGTGTTCAAGTTCTTCAAGGACCAGGCCTCGATCACGTCGGCGCTGCGCTCCAAGGCGATCGACATGACCTGGTTCAAGGACCCGAAGGTGTCGGCGCAGATCGTCAAGACCTCGCCCGACCTGGTGTCGGCGCCGGGCAAGACCTCGCGCACCTTCCCGGTCTGGCTGAACCTGAAGGCCAAGCCCTTCAACGACGTGCGGGTGCGCCGCGCGATCAGCCTGGCGACCGACCGCCGCGCCTGCCTGCAGACGGTGCTGGGCGGCTCCGGCAAGGTCGGCGCGATGGTGCCCGAGAGCCAGGTCGGCGGTTATGACGGCGTGAGCCCGCTGCCCTACTACAAGACCGATGTCGCCGCGGCGAAGAAGCTGCTGGCCGAGGCGGGGTATGCCAACGGGCTGGACGTCGGCGACTACATCGTCGTCGCCGCGAACGCGCTCGACGTGCAGTGCGCACAGGTGCTGCAGCAGCAGTGGGCGGCGGCCGGCATCAAGGTCAACATCAAGCCGATGGAGACCGCGCCGCTGATCGCGCTGTGGCTCAAGGGCGAGTACACGATGATGTCGATCGCGCTGAGCTGGAGCCCCGACCCGGATGCGATCGTCTCGCGGCTGCTGTCCACCGGCTCGCAGGGCAAGGGCATCGGCATGGCCGACACCCAGCTCGACAAGATGATCGAGGACGCCCGCACGATCCTGGACAACACCCAGCGCGCCAAGGCCTACCAGCAGATCCAGAAGCACGTCGCCGAGCAGGCCTACATGCTGCAGATCTACCAGTACCCGCTGCGCTGGGAGGCCTGGTGGAAGTATGTGAAGGGCTATGTGGCGCTGGCCGCGAACATCCGCACCTTCGTGCGCACGACCTGGATCGACAAGTAGCCGGATGGCGCGCCAGCCTGGCCCCGGCGGGGCGCGGACATGACGCGCGTGGTACTGGTACGCCTGGCCTGGATGCTGCCCATCCTGCTGGGCGTGTCGGTGGTGGCCTTCGTGCTGATGCGGGCGCTGCCGGGCGACTTCGCGCAGGCCTCGGCCGGCACCACCGAGCTGTCGGGGGATGCGCTCGACACGATCCGCCGCGGCCTGGGGCTGGACCGCCCGGTCTGGGAGCAGTACCTGCGCTGGCTCGGCCGGCTGCTGACCGGGGATTTCGGCAATTCCTTCGTGACGCACAAGCCGGTGCTCGGCGAGTTGCTGCCGCGCCTGGCGGTGACCGCCGAGCTGACGCTGATCGCCGGCACGATGGCGATGGTGATGGGCGCGGGCAGCGGCCTGCTGTCGGCCCGGCTGCGCGGGCGCACCGACTGGGTCGTGCGCGGCCTGAACGGGCTGATGCTGGCGGTGCCCAACTTCGTCGTCGCGACGCTGATCGTGCTGCTGGCCGGGCTGTATTTCCCGGAGGTCGGCATCTTCAACTACACGCCCTTCTTCACCGACCCGCTGGGCAACCTGACCAGCCTGCTTCTGCCGGCCTTCGCGCTGGCGCTGGCGGTGTCGGTCACGATCTCGGAGAACACCCGCGCTGCGGTGCTGGAGGTCTCCAGCCAGGACTTCGTCATGGTGGCCCGGGCCAAGGGCCTGCCGGCGCGCACCATCCTGCTGCAGTACCTGGTGCGCAATGCGCTGACGCCGGTGATCACCGTGACCGGGCTGCAGCTGGCCTCGCTGCTGGGCGGCAGCATCCTGATCGAGACGATCTTCACGATTCCCGGCATGGGGCAGTACCTGTTCGACTCCATCAGCAACCGCGACTACCCGGTGATCCAGGCGATCGTGCTGGTGGCCGCCACCATCGTGCTGCTGATGAACGTGCTGGTCGACATCGCCTATGCGCGCGTGGATGCGCGGGTGTCCTATGACTGAGGCCGCGCGCAGGCGCCCGCGCGGCCGGCTGCTGCTGGCCACCGGCCTGCTGATGCTGGCGACGATGCTGCTGGTGACGATCTTCGGCCCGCTGATCGCGCCCTACGGCGCGGCCACCACCTCGCCGGACTCGCTGGCCGGCCCGAGCGCCGCGCACTGGCTGGGCACCGACTCGATCGGGCGCGACGTGCTCAGCCGGCTGATCATCGGCGGGCGCACGACGCTGCTGATCACCTTCGTCGCGGTGTCGATCGCGGTGGCAGCCGGGCTGGTGCTGGGGCTGCTGTCGGGGTACGTCGGCGGGCTGGTGGACGAGCTGATCATGCGCACGCTGGATGTGGTCTTCGCGTTTCCAGTGTTCCTGCTGGCGATCGCGGTGGTGGCCGCGCTCGGGCCGACCGTGCCCAACCTGATCCTGACGATCGCAATCGTCTACACGCCGACGCTGGCGCGCGTCGTGCGCGGGCCGGTGCTCAGCGTCAAGCGCTGGGACCATGTCGAGGCGGCGCGCAGTGTGGGTGTCGGTGAATTCGCAATCGCGACGCGCCATGTGCTGCCGATGGTGATCTCGCCGATCCTGGTGCAGACCAGCCTGACGCTGGCGAACACGATCTTCACGGTCACCGCGCTGTCCTTCCTGGGGATCGGGCCGCCGCCGCCGGACCCGAACTGGGGTGGCATGCTGTCGGAGGCGCGCCAGTTCATGGAGCTCGCGCCGCTGACCGTGATCGGTCCGGCGGCCGCGATCGTGTTCGCGACGATGACCTTCATCGTGCTGGCCAACGGCCTGCGCGAGCTGCTCGACGTGGGGAGCCGCTGATGGCCGACGCCGACACGCTGCTGCAGGTCCGCGATCTCCGCGCCAGCTTCACGCGCGAGGGGCGCACGTCGCAGGTGGTGCGCGGCATCGGGTTCGACATCGCGCCCGGCGAGGCGGTCGGCTTCGTCGGCGAATCCGGCAGCGGCAAGAGCGTGACCGCCCGCGCGCTGATGCGCCTGGCGCCGGAGGGCTCCTCGCTGCAGCTGGCCGGCAGCATCCGCTACCGCGGCCAGGAGCTTCTGGGCCTGCCGGAGGCGCAGATGCGCGACATCCGGGGGCGGCGCATCGCGATGGTGTTCCAGGATCCGATGTCCTCGCTGAACCCGGTGCTCAGCGTCGGTGCGCAGATCGACGACATGCTGCGCCGGCACACCGGCGCCTCGGCGCAGGCCGCACGGCGGCGCACGGTCGAGCTGCTCGGGCTGGTGGGTATCCGCGATGCGCAGCGCCGGGTCGACGACTATCCGCACCAGTTCTCCGGCGGCATGCGCCAGCGGGTCATGATCGCGATGGCGGTGTCCTGCGCACCCGACCTGCTGATCGCCGACGAACCCACGACCGCGCTCGACGTGACGGTGCAGGCGCAGATCCTGCGGCTGCTGCTGCGCCTGCGCCGGGAGCTGGGCATGGCGCTGCTGCTGATCACGCACGACTTCGGCGTGATCGCCGGCATGGTGGAGCGGGTGCATGTGATGCTGGAGGGCGCGATCGTCGAGTCCGGCCCGATCGACGGGATCTTTGCCGACCCGCAGCATGCCTACACCCGTGCGCTGCTGGACGCGGTGCCGCGGCTGGACCGCGCCGGGAGGCCGGCATGACGACCGCCGCGCCGCTGCTGCGCGTGCAGGACCTGTCGGTGCTGTTCCCGCCGCGCCGCGGCAAGGGGCCGGTGCTGGCGGTGGACCGGGTGTCGTTCGAGATCCAGCCGGGCGAGACGCTGGGCCTGGTCGGCGAGTCCGGCTCCGGCAAGACCACGACCGGGCGCGCGATCCTGCAGCTGCAGGCGGTGCGCAGCGGCTCGGTGCAGCTGCTCGGGCAGGAGCTCACGACGATGCGGCCGGCGGCGCTGCGCGCGATGCGCCGGCACATGCAGTTCGTTCTGCAGAACCCGTATTCCAGCCTGCATCCGCGCATGACGGTCGGTGCGATCCTGACCGAGCCGCTGCGGGTGCACCGCTCGGTACCGGAGGCGCAGATGCCGCAGCGCGTGGCCGAACTGCTGCGCCAGGTCGGCATGGACCCGGAGGTCGTGCGGCGCTACCCGCATGAGTTCTCCGGCGGGCAGCGCCAGCGCATCGTCATCGCGCGTGCGCTGGCGGTGAACCCGGACTTCGTCGTCTGTGACGAGCCGGTGTCGGCGCTGGACGTACGCACGCAGGCGCAGATCGTCGCGCTGCTGCAGTCGCTGCAGCAGCAGCTGGGGCTGTCCTACCTGTTCATCGCGCACGACCTGGCGATGGTGCGCCATGTCGCGCACCGGGTCGCCGTGATGTTTGCCGGGCAGATCCTGGAGATCGGTTCGGCACAGCAGGTCTTCGACAGCCCGGCCCACCCCTACACCCGCGCGCTGCTGGACGCGGTGCCGGTGCCCGACCCGGCCGCGCAGCGCGCGCGCCTGGCGCAGAGCGCGCAGGAGACGGATTTCCATGCACACCGCGACAGCGGTGTGCCCTGCCGCTTCGGCGAAGACCACGGCGCCACCGGCAGCGCGCACTGGCACTGGCTCGCGCCAGGGCATGGCGTGTCCTGCCGCTTCTGGCCGCCGCAGGACTCAGCGCTGGCCGGTGCGGATGTCGCCGAACAGCGTGGACAGCCCGCGCGGCTGTGAGCGCCAGTACTGCCGCGGCGCCTGGACCTGTGCGCCCAGCGCGGCCGCGGCATGCCAGGGCCAGCGCGGGTCGTACAGGATGCCGCGCGCCAGAGCGACCAGATCGGCCTGGCCGCCCTGCACGATCGACTCGGCGTCGTGCGGGTCGGTGATCAGGCCGACGGCCACCGTCGGCAGGCCGGTCGCGCGGCGGATCGCCTCGGCAAAACCGACCTGGTACTTCGGCCCCAGCGGAATCTTCTGCTGCGGCGACACGCCGCCGCTGGACACATGGATGAAGCTGCAGCCACGCTGTTGCAGTGCCTGGGCCAGCACCAGGCTTTGCTCCAGGTCCCAGCCGCCATCGACCCAGTCGGTGGCCGAGATGCGCACACCCAGCGGGAAGCCGCCGGGCAGCGCGGCGCGCACTGCGTCGAACACCTCCAGCGGAAAGCGCAGGCGGTTCTCCAGCGAGCCGCCGTAGGCGTCGGTGCGCTGGTTGGCCAGCGGCGACAGGAACTGGTGCAACAGGTAGCCGTGGGCCGCATGCAGCTCGATCAGGTCCAGGCCCAGACGCTGCGCCCGTAGCGCGGTGTCGACAAAGGCCTGGCGCACCCGCACCAGCCCGGCCGCATCGAGCGCCCGTGGCGCGATCTCCTGCGCGCCATGCGCGCGTGCCGAAGGCGCCTCGGCCACCCATCCGGTGGGCGCATCGGGCGGCACTTGTGCGCCGCCGTCCCAGGGCGCCTGGCTGGAGGCCTTGCGGCCGGCATGGGCCAGCTGGATGCCGATCGGCATCGGGGAATGCCGGCGCACCGCCGCCAGCACCCGGGCCAGCGCGGCCTCGGTCGCGTCGTCGTACAGGCCCAGGTCGCCGGCCGTGATGCGTCCGATCGGTTCGACCGCGGTCGCCTCCAGGATCAGCAGGCCGGCGCCGGACAGCGCCAGCTGCCCGAGGTGGATCAGATGCCAGTCGGAGGCCTGGCCATCCTGGGCGGAGTACTGGCACATCGGCGCGATCACGATGCGGTTGGGCAGCGTCAGCGGGCCGAGGGCATAGGGGGTGAAGAGGGTGCTCATGGAAAGTAGCAGGAAGCGTCAGGGCTGCAGCCAGTCGAGCAGCAGCGTGTGGACAAGATCGGCCTGTTCGTACTGGACCCAGTGGCCGGCGC
This sequence comes from Rhodoferax sp., assembly GCA_016790475.1. Lineage (GTDB taxonomy): Bacteria > Pseudomonadota > Gammaproteobacteria > Burkholderiales > Burkholderiaceae_C > CAISIP01. The sequence continues at coordinate 9,277 of JAEUOX010000190.1, forward strand.
CGCCGATGATACGGGCCTGGCGGTCCGGGTGCGCGGCGGCCAGCGCGTCGACCGCGAGCGCCGGACTGGCCGTCACGTCGTGTTCGCCATAGGCCAGCCACAGGCGCGCCGGCAGCGTCTCCAGCGTTGGGCCGATACGCGCGCCGAGCGACAGGTGGCGGCTGCGGAAGCGGGTCGCCAGGCAGGAGCGGGTGTGGATCTCCAGCGCCAGCGGGTCGATCGCGTCGCCCTGGGCGTGCAGCATGTGCACGCCCAGGTTGTGGCGCATCACGTCGGCCAGCGCGGCGCTGTCGCCGGAGCGCGCCTGCTCCTTCCAGTCCAGCAGCTTGCCACGCGGCCGGCGCGGCGTGCCGTGGCCGGCGCTGCCCAGCAGTGCAAGCTGCGTCACGCCCCCGCGCAGCGCGGCGAGCTGCGTGGCGACCAGCCCGCCGAACGAGAAGCCGGCCAGCCGCACCGGCGTGCCGGCGCCGACCAGATGGTCCAGCGTGGTCGCGGTGGCCTGCACCAGCGCGGCCAGGTCACCGACCGGCGGCGCCACCGGCGACGCGCCGTAGCCCGGCAGGTCGGGCACCCACAGCGTGCAGTGCCGCGCCAGCACCGGAATGCTGCGGGCCCAGTGCAACCAGCTGCCATGGCCGCCATGGACCAGCACCAGCGGTGGCCCGCTGCCGAAGCGGCGCCAGGTGACCTCGGCACCCGGCAGGGTGACCCGGTGCACGCTGCCCTGCTGCGCCAGCGCGGCGATCCGTGCGGCGGCAGTCTCCGTCATGCCAGCAGCGATGCCGCGACCGCGTTGGAGACGACCCGCAGCAGCCGGCCGTCGTCGTGCGCGCTGGGCCGGGAGGTCAGGATCACGCACTGCAGCCCGGTGTCCGGGTCGGCCCAGGCCACGGTGCCGGTCGCGCCCGAATGGCCGAAGGTGCGCGGCGAGACCAGCTCGCCGCAATAGACCCAGCACGGGCTGGTGGCCAGGCCCCAGCCCAGCCCCCAGGGCGCACCTACCGCGCTGTTCTGGTCACTCGTCATGCGCTGCACCGTCGAGCGGCCCAGCAGCGTACGGCCTCGCAACTGGCCGCCATCCAGGAAGGCCTGCAGCAGCAGCGAGAGGTCGGTCACGGTCGAGTGCATGCCGCCCCAGGGGTGGCCCATGTCGCGCCAGTAGAGCGTGTTGGCGCCGAAGCGCTCGACATCCGGCGTGCGCTCGTACTGGCACCAGACGGTGTCGGCGATGCGCCGCCCGCCCAGCCCCAGCGAGGAGTCGTGCATGCCCAGCACATCGAAGATCTCCCGCTGCTGGAAGTCGCGCAACGGCTGGCCGGACACACGCTGCACGATCTCGCCGGCCAGCAGCGTGCCCATGCTCTGGTAGGCGAAGCCGGTGCGCGGCGCGTACAGCAGCGGCGTGCGGCAGGCGCCCTGCACGAAGGCCGACAGCGGCGCATGGGCGCGGCGCAGCTCGAGGTTCTCCGCCAGCATGTCGGGCAGGCCGGAGGTGTGCGTCAGCAGGTCACGCACCCGCACCGCGGCTCGGTCCGCACCGTCGAACTCCGGCAGGTAATGCACCACCGGATCGTCCAGCGACACCCGGCCCTGCTCGACCAGCAGCATCACGGCCACCGCATTGACCGGCTTGGAGATCGAGGCCAGCAGGTACACCGCGTCCGGCGCCGCGCCATGGCCGCTGTGCAGCGCCACCTGCCCGTGACGCGCCACCAGCATCGATGCGGCGCCGATGCGCCCGGTGCTGACCTCGGCGCGCAGCAGCGCGTCCGCCTGCGCGAGCTGCTGGGGCGACAGGCCGAGCGACGCGGCGGGTGCGGTCGGCAGGCCGGTGGTGACCGGCCGGCCTGCGTGTTGTGCTGTGCTGCCCATGCATTCACCTCCGGTGGAGCGGGTCGTCGATGTCCCTGGCGGCCCGGTCGATCAGCGCGGTGCGGATCGGGCGGCGCATGCGGCCATGGTAGCCGGCCGCGTGACGGTGCTCACAGGCGCTCCAGCGCCGCCCGGATGCGCGCGATCGTGTTCTCCAGCCGGGCGCGGGCCGACACCTCGAGCCCCAGCGAGCGCGCGATGTCGTTGACGATCCCGGCGTTCAGCGGCAGCCCGCCGGCATCGATGGCCCGGATCAGCTGGCGCGCGCGCTCCTCCGGGCTGTCGGCGGGGCGCTGACCGCGCCGCCACAGCGTCGGGATCCAGCGCAGCACCGGCTTCACCGGAAGCGCTCCAGGCGCAGCGGCTGCAGGTCCACCGTCGGCTGCGCGCCGGTGGCGAGCGCTGCGACCAGCTCGCCGGTCAGTGCCGACAGCGTCAGCCCCAGATGCTGGTGGCCGAAGGCGTACAGCAGCTGCGGCAGCACCGTGCTGCGGCCGATCGCCGGCAGGTAGTCCGGCAGCGTCGGGCGGGCGCCGACCCAGCGGCTGGCGTCACTGCCGGCCATCGGCAGGCCCAGGTCGGCCGCATGGCGGGCCAGCGCGGCCCATTTGCGGGTGTCCGGCGGGGATTCGCTGCGCGAGAACTCGGTGAAGCTGGCGATGCGCAGGCTGGACGCGAAGCGCGTGACGATGACGGAGCGGTCCTCCCAGGCCACCGGCGGCAGACCGCCTTCGCCGGTCAGCAGTGCGGCCGGGGACTCCAGGTGGTAGCCGCGTTCGGCGATCAGCGGCACCGGCCCCAGCAGCGGCCGCAGCAACTCCGCCGATGCGGCGCCGGCCGCCACCAGCACCAGTTCTGCCGTGTGGTCCGCGCCGTCGTCGCAGCGGGCGTGCAGCCGACCGCCCTGGGAAACCAGCCCGCGCACCTGGCCGCTGCGCACCGTACCACCGGCCAGCTGCAACGCCGCCAGCAGGCCCTGGTGGGCCTGGGCCAGGTCCAGCACCTGGCCGGTATGCGTGAAGCGCACCGCATCGACCGCCCGGCCGTTGAACTGCGCGCGCAGCAGCGCGAGCTCGTCGGCCGAGGCCGGCTGCACGCGTGCTTCGCCCACGTCGGCCTGCAGCCAGTGCTGCTTGCCGCGCCGGGCGCTGGCGGCCGACTCCCAGGCCACGAAATGGCCGTCCTGGCGCAGGAACTGCGAGATGCCGGTCTGCGCAGCCAGCCAGCGCCAGGCCGGCATTGCGTGCGACAGCAGGTCAGCCAGCGTCTGCCGGCCGGCGGCAAAACGCGCGGGCGTAGCCGCCGCGACCAGGCGCAGGCCGAAGGGCAGCCAGGCGGCGATGTCGCGGGGCGGCAGGCCGACCGGGCCGCCGCGCAGGAACAGGCGCTGCGGAAGGCTGCGCAGGTTGGCCCAGGAAGCCAGCGGTTCGACCTGTTCGATCGCCAGGTGGCCGGCATTGCCGAAGGAGGCGGCCCGGGTGAAGTCGCCCGGGTCCAGCAGCGTCACCCGGTGGCCGGCGCGCTGCAGCTGCCAGGCGCAGCTGGCGCCGACGAAGCCCGCGCCGATGACCAGGGCTGTCTTCACGGCAGTCGCGCGGCGTGCGGCCTCAGGCCGGCGGCACCGCCGACCAGGCTGCCCACCAGGCGCGGAAGCGCTTCCACTGCGCCTCGGTGTAACGCCGTTGGCTGTCGGACAGCGCGTCACCCGGGTTGAAGTGCAGCGCATACTCCGGGTAGCCGGCCAGCACCATCAGGTACTTGTAATGGAGCACCAGGTCCACGCCTTCGTCGAACGAGGACAGCACATGCAGTGCATGGTCCAGTTCGCGGGCCCGGCGCTCGGCGACCGGGTCGCCCTGCGCGGCGGCGCGGCACAGGGCCACCAGGTGCAGCACCTCGGTGGGCAGCGCGTTGCCGATGCCGGTGATCGCGCCGACCGCGCCGCAGTTCAGGAAGCCGTGCACGACCTGGGTGTCCACCCCCACCAGCAGCATCAGGCTGTCGTCGCGGCTGGTGATGTGGTTGGCGGCGTAACTCAGTGCGGCCGCGCCGCCGAACTCCTTGAAGCCCACCAGGTGGGGATGGCGTGCGCGCAGATCAAAGAACAGGTCGGCGCGGGTCTCGTAGCCATAGTGCGGGCTGTTGTAGATGACTGAAGGCAGGCCTGCGCCGGCAGTGAGCACGCCATCGAAATGGGCCCGCTGTGCAGCGACCGAGCTGCCGCGCGACAACACGCGGGGAATCAGCATCAGACCGTGCGCACCGACTTTCGCCGCATGCGCGGCCAGCGCCGCGGCACGGGCCGGGCTCTGCGCGCCGGTGCCCACGACCACCGGCACGCCGGCCGCAACCAGGCGCGCGACGCCCTCCATGCGCTGCTCGTCGCTGAGCAGCGGCCAGTCCCCCATCGAGCCGCAGTAGACGACGCCGCGCATGCCGGCCGCGACCAGGCGCTGGCCGCTGCGCACCAGCGCATCGAAGTCCGGCGTGCGGGCCGGGGTGCAGGGGGTCATCAGGGCCGGGAGCGTGCCCTGGAAGATGGAGGTGTCTGGTTGGGGCATGGCAGGGTGGCACCCCGGGTTTCGGGGGCAATCGGGGGCAATCGGGGGTGGCGCGGCTGGCGGGGATCGAACCCACGACCCTTGGCTTCGGAGGCCAATACTCTATCCACTGAGCTACAGCCGCACGCTGCAAGACCGGCGCATTGTAGAAGGTTTGCAAGGGGTCGATGGCTATAATCGCCGGCTGATTCCGCGACGCCAGCCGACTTTTGAGGACACCATGAGCGACAACAGCCACGAAGAAGACCACACGGGCCCGATCAAGACGCCCAAGCAGCTGCTCATGACGGTGTTCTTCTCGTTCGTCGCGCCGGTGTTCATCATCATCGGTCTGGTCTACTTCGTCGTCTCCCAGAACAAGCCGGCAGCTGGCGCCAGCAACCTGGAAAAGGCGGTCGCCCAGCGCATCCAGAAGGTCGGCAGTGTCGAGATCCGCGATGCGAACCGCGAGCTGAAATCCGGCGAGGAAGTCTTCAAGGTGCAGTGCACCGCCTGCCATACCTCCGGCGCGGCCGGCGCTCCGAAAATCGGCGACGCTGCGGCCTGGGGCCCACGCATCGCGACCGGCTTTGAGGCGCTGCTGAATTCCGCGCTCAAGGGCAAGGGCGCGATGGCCGCCCAGGGTGGCGGTGATTTCGAGGACCTGGAGATCGCCCGGGCCGTGGTCTACATGGCCAATGCCGGTGGTGCCAAGTTCGAAGCGCCCAAGGCGCCCGCTGCAGCCGCCAGCGCCGCAGCCAGCAAGTAACGCGCCCGCGATCGGGCCTCAGGCAACCGCCGGCTGCGTCCGCTGACGCGCCTGCGGGCTGCGCACGTAGCCAAACCGCTGCGGCAACTCCGCGATCGGCAATTCCATCGGCACCCACAGGCCGGAGGCGATCGCATCGGCCGCGATCTCCATGTCCAGCGTGTGGACGAGGCCGAAGCCCCGTTCCGTTTCCAGATACACATGGCCCCGTTCGTCGAGCACGCAGCGCTGCGCGCGCGCGGGGTGCCCGGTGTGGGCCGTCACGCTGCAGTCGGGCGCGATGCGCCAGATCCAGGGCGTGGCCTCCAGTTCCACATAGACCCGCTGCGGCCCGTTCTGGAAGAACCACTGGCCCTGCGCATCGGCCTCGTAGTTGCGCTGGATGAACTCGATCAGCTTCTCGTGCTGCAGCTTGGTGCCCCGCGCCTGCGGGTCGCCGCCCGTGAAGGGGCCCAGGGCCTGTGCCGCCTGGTCGCGCAGGTACCAGTTGCCGCGTGCATCCAGGCCGAGCCAGCCGTAACAATGCGGCACGTTCGGCCATTTGGCCAGGGCCTGTCTGACGATGTCGTCCATCGCGGCATTATCGGCCGCGGGCCCGGAGAAGGCATTCACCCTGCCCGTTCGAACAGCCAGTCTCCGACCGCACGGGGCATGGCCAACACATGGCCCGGGAACCCGCCTTGCGCAAAGCCGACATGGCCGCCGTCCTCGGGCTGCCAGAGAGTCACGCAGCGCGCGACGTCCTGCGCTCGCGGCAGGCTGGCGGCCGGCACGAAGGGGTCGTTGCGGGCATTGAGCACCAGCGCCGGCACGCCCACCGCCCGCAGGTGCGGCTTGGCGGAGGCCCGCGCCCAGTAGTCGTCGGTGCTGGCGAAGCCGTGCAGCGGCGCCGTGAAGAGGTTGTCGAAGGCATAGAGATCGCGCGCCTGCAGCAGCGCGTCCCGGTCGAACAGGCCCGGGTGCTGCTGCCACTTGCGCAGCGCCTTGGGCTTCATCGTGCGCAGGAACATCCGGGTGTAGACCTGCCGGTTGAAGCCGCGGCCGATCGCATGGCCCCCGGCGGCCAGGTCCAGCGGCGCACAGACCGAGGCCACGGCCCGCACGACGGTGCCGGCTGCCGTGCCGTGCTCGCCGGCCCAGCGCATCAGCGCATTGCCCCCCAGCGAGACGCCGACGGCCAGCAGCGGACCGGCATGGCGCGTCTGGAAGCGCCGCAGCACCCAGTCGATCTCGGCATGGTCGCCGGAATGGTAGGCCCGGGGCGCGCGGTTGATCTCGCCGCTGCAGCCGCGAAAGTGGGCCACCGCGAAGCGCACACCGCGCTGGCGGGCATGGTCGGCAAAGGCCTGCGCGTAGTGGCTGGCGGACGAGCCTTCCAGGCCATGGAACAGCACCAGCAGGGGCGTCGTCGGGCGCGGCGCGGCGTCCGGTGGCGCCTGCAGCCAGTCGACGTCGATGAAGTCGCCGTCCGGCGTGTCCCAGCGCTCGCGCAGGAAGCGCGGCGGCCGGCCGGACACCCGCCGCGCAGCCAGCGCCGGCCAGATGGTCTGCGCATGGCCGCCGGGCAGCCAGCGCGGCGCGGTGTAGCTCAGGTCCGCCACGGCTTGCTGCAGGCCCACCCGCGGTGCGTCAATGCAGCACCTGGGGGGTGTCGCTGATCTCCTGGCCCTGCTCCTCGCTGCCCGGGCTGGCATGGTGCACCACCATGCGCCAGCCCTGCGCGGTCTTGTGGTAGACGTTCGTCGCGAGCACGTAGGCGCGGGCCGGGCCGGTCTCGGTCAGCACCTCGATGCGCTCCAGCACGTTGTGCACGACGCTGGTCAGGGTTTCGATGCGCCGGACATGCTCCGGCCAGACGCGCAGGCTGCCATTGGACAGGATGGCCTCGAAGGTGGCACGGATCGCGGCATGGCCGACGACGCGCGGCCCGCCGGGATGCACGCAGACCGTCTCGTCGTCGTCCGACCAGCAGGCCATCAGGCGGTCGACGTCCGCCGTCTGGAGGGCATCATAGAACGCCGCTTCGACGTCGTCGGCAGAACCGCCCAGGGCGGCGGCGCGGGCTCGTGAAGGAGACATGCAGGCAGGGTTCCGTGCAGGTGGGGCCAGGGGGAGCCGGGGCGCGGTCCACCTTGAAAACCGGAGTCACCCCTCGCACATATGCTACCGTCTCAGCGCGCCGTTGGTTGGCGTGCTCGCCAATAGAGGGTCCCCATGAAACGCTGGTTGCTACTTTTGACTGCCGTGCTGAGCCTGTCGGGCTGCGGCTACAACGACTTTCAACGGATGGACGAGCAATCCAAGGCGGCCTGGAGCGAGGTGCTGAGCCAGTACCAGCGGCGCGCCGACCTGGTGCCCAACATCGTCGCGACGGTCAAGGGGGAGGCAGCGTTCGAGCAGGAGACGCTGACCCGCGTGGTCGAGGCCCGTGCCAAGGCCACCGCGATCCAGGTCACGCCGGAGACGCTGAACAATCCGGAGGCGTTCCAGAAATTCCAGGCCGCGCAGGGCGAGCTCGGTAGTGCGCTGAGCCGCCTGATGGTGGTGTCGGAGCAGTACCCGAACCTGAAGGCCAACCAGGCCTTCGCCGACCTGCGGGTCACGCTGGAGGGCACCGAGAACCGGATCACGGTGGCGCGGGGGCGCTACATCAAGACGATCGAGGAGTACAACGTGCTCGCCCGCAGTTTCCCGACCAACCTGACGGCGATGGTCTTCAGCTACCAGCCCAAGCCGACCTTCAGCGTGGGCAACGAGGCGCAGATCTCCACACCCCCGACCGTGGACTTCAACAAGAAGTAGGCCATGCAGCCGGCCGGCCGCGTCCACCCCCGCCTGGGATGCTGGCTGCTGGGGCTGCTGCTGAGTCTGTGCGCGAGCTTCGCGGCCGCGCAGGACGTGCTGCCAGTGCCTGCGCTCAGCGGGCGCGTCATTGACACCACCGGCACGCTGGACGCTTCCAGGCAGGCGGCGATCACGGCCCGCCTCGCGGCGCTGGAAACGGCAAAGGGCGCGCAGGTGGTCGTGCTGATGGTTCCGACCACCGCGCCGGAGGACATCGCCGCCTACGCGAACCGGGTGGCCAACACCTGGAAGATCGGCCGGCGTGATGTGGGCGACGGCGTGTTGCTGGTGGTGGCCAAGAATGACCGCAAGCTGCGCATCGAGGTGGCCAAGACGCTGGAGGGGGCGCTGCCGGACCTGCTGGCGCGGCGCATCATCGACCAGTCCATCACCCCGCTGTTCCGGCAGGGGGACTATGCCGGCGGCGTGGAGGCAGGTGTCACGCAGATTGCGGCGCACATCACCGGGGAAGCACTTCCGGCCGTGGATGCCGGAGCGGGGTCGTCCGGTATCGGCGAGCCGGACATCCAGTGGTTCGACGTGCTGGTCTTCCTGGTGTTCGCATTGCCGATTGCCTCCGGTGTCGCGCGCCACCTGCTGGGCCGCAAGCTCGGGGCCCTGGCCACCGGCGGGGGTGTCGCGGGCATCGCCTACCTGATCACGGCGAGCGTGCTGCTGGCCGGACTCGCGGGGGTCGCCGGGCTGATCTATGGCCTGATCGCCGGCGCGATCAGCCCGGTCCGCGGGCGGACCTGGCGCTCCGGAGGCGGCCGCGGCAGCCCTGGGGGCTGGAATTCCGGCGGATGGAGCGGTGGCGGCAACAGCGGCGGTTTCGGCTCGGGCGGCGGTGGCTTCGGCTCCGGCGGGGGTGGTGATTTCGGCGGCGGCGGCGCGTCCGGCAACTGGTAGGAGGCAGGCACGGCATGTTCCAGCGACTCGCAACCCTGTGGCGCCATCTCTGGCTCGACGAATCCGACACCCGGCGGACGCTGGGTGACGGCGCGCAGGCCCGGCTGGCGGCCCGCGTCGCACAGAGCGAGACGCGGCACAGCGGCGAGATCCGGCTGTGTGTCGAGGCCAGCCTGCCGCCGAGCTATCTGTGGCGCCACCTGACGCAGCGCACGCCAGTGCCACAACTCGCCCGGCAGCGGGCGCGGATGCTGTTCAGCAAGCTCGGCGTCTGGGACACCGAGCGCAACAACGGGGTGCTGATCTACCTGCTGCTGGCCGAGCGTCGGATCGAGATCGTGGCCGACCGGGCGATCCACGCGGTAGCAGGCGATGCCGTCTGGAATGCGCTCGTGCAGCGCATGGCGCTAGCCTTTGCAGCCGGGCAATACGAGGCCGGGCTGACCCAGGCGGTCGACGGGGTGACGGAGCAGCTGGTGGCGCATTTCCCGCTGCGCCCGGGCGAGAGGAATCCGAACGAACTGCCGGACGCGCCCGCGATGGGCTAGGCGTCCGGCGCCGCAAGCCTACTTCTTCTGGCGGTACTTGCGCAGCGCGGCGATCTGGGCGGCCATGACGGCCAGCTCGGATTGCGCCTTGGCGATGTCGAGCTCGCCCTTGGCGTTCTTGAGGGCCTCTTCAGCCGCCTGCTTGGCGGCATTGGCCTTTTCATCGTCCAGGTCCTTGCCGCGGACCGCGGTGTCGGACAGGACCGTCACGCAGTGGGGCTGGACCTCCAGCAGGCCGCCGGCCACGAACACGAACTCTTCCGTGCCATTGGCCATCTCGATGCGCACCGAGCCAGCCTTGATGCGGGTGATCAGGGGGGTGTGGCGCGGGTAGATGCCGAGTTCGCCCATCTCGCCGGGCAAGGCCACGAACTTGGCCTCGCCGGAGAAGATGGATTCTTCGGCACTGACTACGTCTACATGAATCGTCGCCATGGGGTTTCCTTGGATCGTTCAGGCCTGTGCGGCCTCAGGCCATCTTCTTGGCCTTCTCGAAGGCCTCGTCGATGGTGCCGACCATGTAGAAGGCCTGCTCCGGCATGTGGTCGCATTCGCCGTTCACGATCATCTTGAAGCCGCGGATCGTCTCGGCCAGGGACACGTACTTGCCCGAGGTGCCGGTGAACACTTCGGCCACGAAGAAGGGCTGGCTCAGGAAACGCTGGATCTTGCGGGCGCGGGCCACGGCCAGCTTGTCCTCCGGGGCCAGTTCGTCCATGCCCAGAATCGCGATGATGTCGCGCAGTTCCTTGTAGCGCTGCAGCGTGCCCTGCACCGCACGGGCGGTGTTGTAGTGGTCCTCGCCGACGACCTGCGGGTCCAGCTGGCGGCTGGTGGAGTCCAGCGGGTCCACGGCCGGGTAGATACCCAGCGCGGCGATGTCGCGGCTCAGCACCACGGTGGAATCCAGGTGGGCGAAGGTGGTGGCGGGGGACGGGTCGGTCAGGTCATCCGCCGGCACGTACACGGCCTGGATCGACGTGATCGAGCCGACCTTGGTGGACGTGATGCGTTCCTGCAGGCGGCCCATTTCCTCGGCCAGCGTCGGCTGGTAGCCCACGGCGGAAGGCATCCGGCCCAGCAGCGCGGACACTTCGGTACCGGCCAGCGTGTAGCGGTAGATGTTGTCGACGAAGAACAGCACATCCTTGCCTTCGTCACGGAAGGATTCCGCGATCGTCAGGCCGGTCAGCGCCACGCGCAGACGGTTGCCCGGGGGCTCGTTCATCTGGCCGTAGACCATCGACACCTTGGAGTCCTCGAGCTTCTCAAGGTTGACCACGCCGGAGTCGGCCATCTCATGGTAGAAGTCGTTGCCCTCGCGGGTCCGCTCGCCCACGCCGGCAAACACCGACAGACCGCTGTGGGCCTTCGCGATGTTGTTGATGAGCTCCATCATGTTCACGGTCTTGCCGACGCCGGCGCCACCGAAAAGACCCACCTTGCCGCCCTTGGCGAACGGGCAAACCAGGTCGATCACCTTGATGCCGGTCTCGAGCAGTTCCTGCGAGGGGCTCAGTTCATCGTAGGTGGGGGCCTTGCGGTGGATCGACGCGGACTGGTCGGTGTTGACCGGGCCGCGCTCGTCGATCGGATTGCCGAGCACGTCCATGATGCGGCCCAGCGTGCCCTTGCCCACCGGCACGGTGATCGGGTTGTCGGTGTTCTGCACCATCATGCCGCGGCGCAGGCCGTCGGAGGAGCCCAGGGCAATCGTACGCACGATGCCGTCACCGAGCTGCTGCTGCACTTCGAGCGTCAGCGCGGAGCCGTCCATCTTGAGCGCGTCGTAAATCTTGGGCATCTGGTCACGCGGGAATTCCACGTCCACCACCGCACCGATACACTGGACAATCTTGCCTTGGACTTGAGCCATTTTTTGCTCCGATAAATGATTGGGTTTTAAACCGCGGCCGCGCCGGCCACGATCTCTGAAAGTTCCTTCGTGATCGCAGCCTGCCGGGTCTTGTTGTAGACCAGCTTGAGTTCGGCGATCACGTTGCCGGCGTTGTCGGTGGCGGCCTTCATGGCAACCATGCGGGCCGACTGCTCGGAGGCCATGTTCTCGGCCACGGCCTGGTACACCAGCGCCTCGACGTAGCGCACCAGCAGTTCGTCGATGACCGTCTGCGGATCCGGCTCGTAGATGTAGTCCCAGCCCGGCTGGTTGTTGCTCTCGGCCTGCAGCTTGTCGGCCGACAGCGGCAGCAGTTGCTCCAGCACCGGCTCCTGCTTCATCGTGTTGATGAAACGGGTGTAGCTGAGGTAGACCGCGTTGATCTTGCCGGCGGCATAGGCGTCCAGCAGCACCTTGACCGGCCCGATCAGCTTGTCCAGGTGTGGCGTGTCGCCGAGCTGCGTGACATGCGAGACCACCTTGGCGCCAATGCGGTTCAGGAAGCCCAGACCCTTGTTGCCGATGGCGACCGCCTCGGTGGGCGCACCGGAGGACTGCAGCTCGCGCAGCTTGTTCGTGACCAGGCGCAGCACGTTGGTGTTCATGCCGCCGCACAGACCCTTGTCGGTCGTGACGACGATGACCCCGGCGCTCTTGGCGTCGTTGGTACGCATGAACGGGTGCACGTACTCCGGATTGGCCTTGCCCAGGTTGGCGGCGATGTTGCGGATCTTCTCGCTGTACGGGCGGGCGGACCGCATGCGATCCTGCGCCTTGCGCATCTTGGAAGCGGCAACCATTTCCATGGCCTTGGTGATCTTCTTGGTGTTTTCCACCGACTTGATCTTGCCGCGTATCTCCTTACCTGCTGCCATAGTTACTCCTGCTGCCTGTTGACGCCGATGTCATCCACCTGAGCTTCAGGCAAAGGTCTTCTTGAAGGCGGCGACAGCGGAGGTCATTTCGGCCTCGGCGTCCTTGTCCATGGCCTTGTCGGACTCGATCTTGGCCAGCAGGGCGGCGTGCTTGTCCTTCAGGTAGGCATGCAGGCCATGCTCGAACGGCAGGACCTTCTTGATCTCGACGTCGTCCATGAAGCCCTTGTTCACCGCGAACAGCGAGGCGCCCATCAGGCTGATCGACAGCGGGCTGTACTGCGGCTGCTTCAGCAGCTCGGTCACGCGGGCTCCGCGGTCCAGTTGCTTGCGGGTGGCTTCGTCCAGGTCGGAGGCGAACTGCGCGAAGGCCGCGAGTTCGCGGTACTGGGCCAGGTCGGTACGGATACCGCCGGACAGGCTCTTGATGATCTTGGTCTGGGCGGCACTGCCGACGCGCGACACCGAGATACCGGCGTTGATGGCAGGGCGGATACCGGCGTTGAACAGCGAGGTTTCCAGGAAGATCTGGCCGTCGGTGATCGAGATCACGTTCGTCGGCACGAAGGCGGACACGTCGCCGGCCTGGGTCTCGATGATCGGCAGCGCGGTCAGCGAGCCGGTCTTGCCCTTGACGGCACCCTTGGTGAAGTCCTCGACATACTTCTCGTTCACGCGGGCGGCGCGCTCGAGCAGACGGCTGTGCAGGTAGAACACGTCGCCGGGGTAGGCTTCGCGGCCCGGCGGGCGGCGCAGCAGCAGCGACACCTGGCGGTAGGCGACGGCCTGCTTCGACAGGTCGTCATAGACGATCAGGGCGTCCTGGCCGCGATCGCGGAAGTATTCGCCCATCGTGCAGCCGGAGTAGGCACTGACGTACTGCATGGCCGCGGATTCCGACGCGGTGGCCGCGACGACGATGGTGTAGGCCATGGCGCCGGCTTCTTCCAGCGCGCGCACGACGTTCTTGACCGAGGACGCCTTCTGGCCGATGGCCACGTAGACGCAGGTCATGTTCTGACCCTTCTGGTTGATGATCGTGTCAACCGCAACGGCCGTCTTGCCGGTCTGGCGGTCGCCGATGATCAGCTCGCGCTGGCCGCGGCCGACCGGCACCATGGAGTCGATCGACTTCAGGCCGGTCTGCATCGGCTGGCTCACCGACTGGCGGGCGATCACGCCCGGGGCGACCTTCTCGATCACGTCGGTCATCTTGGCGTTGATCGGACCCTTGCCATCGATCGGCTGGCCCAACGCGTTGACGACACGGCCCAGCAGCTCGGGGCCGACCGGCACTTCCAGAATGCGGCCCGTGCACTTGACGGTGTCGCCTTCGGAGATGTGCTCGTACTCACCCAGAATCACGGCGCCGACCGAGTCACGCTCCAGGTTCAGCGCCAGGCCGAAGGTGGGCAGGCCATCCTTGCCGGCGGGGAACTCCAGCATTTCGCCCTGCATCACGTCCGACAGGCCGTGGATGCGGCAGATGCCGTCGGACACCGACACCACGGTACCCTGGTTGCGGATGTCCGCGCTGGCCGCCAGGCCCTCGATACGGCTCTTGATCAGTTCGGAGATCTCTGCGGGATTGAGTTGCATGACTCGTTCCTTTACTTTCTTTAATCAAACTCGCCTGGGCAACATGCGCAGACGGAACAACCGGTCGCCCTGCCAGCCTCAGGCCGTCAAGGCCGCTCTCATTTGCTGCAGCCGTGCCCGCACGGAGGTATCCAGCACCTCGTCGCCGACCACGACACGGATCCCGCCGATCAGCGCGGGCTCCAGCTCGACCTTCAGGTTGAGCTTGCGGCCGAAACGCTTCTCCAGCGTGGCACCCAGCTCGGCCAGGGCAGCCGCTTCGATCGGGAAGGCGCTGAAGACGGTGGCATCGGACGAGCCGCCCACCGCATTGCGCAGAGCCCGGTATTGCTGCGCGATCTCCGGCAGCACGCCCAGACGGCCGTTGTCGATGACCGTGCGCAGGAAGTTCCGCCCGGCTTCGGGCAGCTCCCCCTTGACGATGCCACTCACCAGGTCGAACACCTGCGAGGACGTGACCTTGGGGTTGTCGGCGAACTGCAACAGTTGCGCATTGGCAGCGATCGCCGCCAGCTGCTCAAGCCAGGCCGAGGCATCGCTCCCCTTGGACTGGCTGGACTTGAACAGCGCTTCGGCGTAAGGGCGGGCAAGTGTGGCGAGTTCAGCCATGGCGCCCTCTTACAGCTCGGTCTTCAGGCGGGACAGCAATTCGCTGTGCACGCCGGCGTTGACTTCCTTGCGCAGGATCTGCTCGGCACCCCGCACGGCCAGTGCGGCGACCTGCTCGCGCAGGGCCTCGCGGGCCTTCACGGTCTGCTGCTCGGCTTCGGCGCGGGCGGCAGCAACGATCTTGTTGCCTTCCTCGGTGGCACGTGCCTTGGCCTCTTCGATGATGGCCTGCGCGCGACGCTCGGCATCCGCCAGGCGGGCCGCCGTCTCGGTGCGCGACTTGGCCAGCTCCGCCTCGACACGCTGGTTCGCAGCGGAGAGTTCGGACTTGGCCTTGTCGGCCGCGGCAAGACCGTCGGCGACCTTCTTCGCACGCTCATCCAGGGCCGCCGTGATCGGAGGCCACACATACTTCATCGTGAACCCGACCAGAATCAGGAACACGATCATCTGGACTATCAAGGTACCGGTGATGCTCACTTTTTCATCCTCAGTCAGTGGGTCACCAGGCACGGCCGGAGGACGGCATGCGTGGGTTGTTCCCGCAAAATTTCAGCGTGCAAACACTCCAGGGAGTGATGGTTGCAGGAGGAAAGGGCTTACTTCGGCAGGTTGGCCAGCTGGGCCAGGAACGGGTTGGCGGTTGCGAACCACAGGGCCACACCGGTACCGATGATGAACGAGGCGTCGATCAGGCCGACCAGCAGGAACATCTTGGTCTGCAGTTCGCCCATCAGCTCCGGCTGACGCGCTGCAGATTCCAGGTATTTGCTGCCCATGATGCCGATGCCCACGCAAGCGCCGAAAGCGCCCAGGCCGATGATCAGGCCGGCGGCCAGTGCAACAAAACTAATAACTTCCATGATGACTCCTTAGGGTCGGTGGTTGAAAAACGAAAACGAGAACGAAAACAGGCAGAGGCTCAATGGTGGTCGTGCGCCTGACCCAGATACACCAGCGCAAGCATCATGAACACAAAGGCCTGCAGCGTGATGATCAGGATATGGAATATCGACCACACGGCACCGGCGATGATGTGGCCGATGGCCAGGCCGATACCCGTTGCCGACAGCGACCAGGCGCCGCCCATGAGTGCGATCAGCAGGAAGATCAGCTCACCTGCGTACATGTTGCCGAACAGTCGCATGCCATGCGACACGGTCTTCGCGATGAACTCGATCATCTGCATCGCGAAATTGAAGGGGTACAGCGCCCAGTGGTTGCCAAAGGGTGCGGTGAACAGTTCGTGGATCCAGCCGCCCAGGCCCTTGATCTTCACGTTGTAGTACAGGCAGATCAGCAGCACCGAGACGGACAACCCCATCGTGATGGACAGGTCGGCGGTCGGAACGACACGCAGGTAGGCATGGTGGGGGTCGTGGCCGGCGGCGGCGTAGATCTTCTCCCACAGGAAGGGCAGCAGATCGACCGGCAGCAGGTCCATCGCATTGAGCAGGAAGATCCAGACGAAGATGGTCAGCGCCATCGGGGCGACGAACTTGCGGCTCTCGGCGTTGTGCACGATGCCCTTGGCCTGGGAGTCGACCATCTCGACCAGCAACTCCACCGCCGCCTGGAAACGCCCCGGCACGCCGGAAGACGCCTTGCGGGCCGCCTTCCACAGCAGGAAGCAGGTCACGATGCCCAGCACGATCGAGAAGAACAGCGAGTCGAAACTGAACACCGAGAAGTCCACCACCGCCTTGGGCTTGGCGTTCTGCAGATGCGTCAGGTGGTGAATGATGTATTCACCGGCGGTGGGTCCGTGTTCAGCAGCCATCAGTCAGTCCGTTTTGAGTCTCAGTGTTTCACACGCCTGGGCGCCATCAGCAAAGCCACCCAATATACCTTCATCGTCACGACCAGACCCACGATCATGGCCACCCAGCTCAGGCCGGGAACCATGCGCGGGGCCAGCGCCAGCAGAAAAACCGACACGCCCAGCTTGACCATCTCCCACAGGAAGAAAGCCATGGCCGCGGAAACCGGGTTCAGCGAGGCAAACCGCCCCATCAGACCCCTTGCAAACAGCGCCGCCGGGATGACCACCGCCAGTGCCCCGTAGGCCACCGACCAGCCGATGGATGCCCGACCTGTCAAGGCCCAGGCGACCAAAGCCGCCAGACACCCCACCAGGCATTGCCCCGCCACGACACGCCACGGCGACAGGGGTGGGTGCTTCAAGCGCAACTGCCGCGCCTCCTCGGCGCTCAGTACCTTGAAGCCCGCCTCGTCATCGTCAACCGGGAAAGCAGGAGCGATCATGGACTTCCAAAATTGCACCCTGCTGACAAGTCGCGGGTTTCACAAAGCCGCTGATTATAGGAAAGAAATTCAGGCTGGCGCTCGTTTTGTTGCGGCACAGCAATCCGGACCGCACCGGCCGGTGGCGCGGCCCACCGTGCACGGCAACGATAATCCGGCCCATGAACGACACATTGCCCCACCATCCCTGCTATCTCAACGGCGTCTTCACGCCCCTGAACGAGGCGAAGATCAGCGTGATGGACCGGGGGTTCATCTTCGGTGACGGCGTGTATGAGGTCGTCCCGGTGTACCGCGGCCGACCCTTCCGCTTTGCCCAGCACATGGCCCGGCTGGACCGCAGCCTGCGGGAGTTGCGCATTCCCAATCCGATGTCGCCCGAGCAATGGCAGGCGCTGGTGCGTGAGCTGGTGGCGCGCCTGGCCAGCTCATCCGGCGTGCCCTCCGACCAGGGGGACCAGATCATCTACATCCAGGTGACCCGCGGCGTGGCCATGCGCGACCATGTGATGCCTGCCAACATCACCCCGACGCTGTTCGCGATGGTGAACCCGATGCGTACGCCGACCGAGGAGCAGTTCGCAGATGGCGTGGCCTGCGTGACCGCCGACGACTTCCGCTGGCAGAAGGCCCACATCAAGAGCACCAGCCTGCTGGGCGCGGTGTTCGCACGGCAGATCAGCTTCGATGCCGGCGCCACCGAGACCGTGATGTTCCGCGACGGCTACCTCAGCGAGGCAGCCGCCAGCAATGTCTGGGTCGTCAAGGACGGCTGCGTGATCGGTTCGCCGAAGGACAACCTGGTGCTCGAAGGCATCCGCTACGGGCTGATCGAGGACATGTGCCGCTCGATCGGTGTGCCTTTCGCGCTGCGTCGCATCCGCCGCGAGGAGGTGCTGGATGCGGACGAACTGCTGCTTTCCAGCGCCACCAAGGAGGTGCTGTCGATCACGACGCTGGACGGGCAGCCGGTCGGCCACGGCGCCCTGCGCGGCCGGCGCGGGCCGATCAGCCAGCGTCTGCACGCGGCCTACCAGGCGGCCAAGCAGGCCGCCGGCTGAAACCTGACTCCTCCGTTTCGCGCACCATGGCCACCGGCACCGAGTCGCTGATCGCGTATCCGTCCCGTTTCCCGATCAAGGTGATGGGCTTGCGGGTTGACGGCTTCGTCCATGCAGTGACGCACGTGGCGCGCCAGTTCGATCCGGATTTCGATGCGTCCAGCCTGGAGCTGCGCGAGAGCAAGGGCGGCAAGTACCTGGGCGTGACCATCACCGTGACGGCCACGAGCCGGGAGCAGCTTGATGCGCTGTACCAGGCGCTGTCCACGCACCCGATGGTCAAGGTCGTGCTCTGAGGGCTGCGGCGTTGCTGGACACGCATTGGCTCGGCCAGGTGGATTACCTGCCGACCTACGAGGCCATGCAGGCCTGGACGGCCACCCGCGATGCGTCCACGCCCGACCAGCTCTGGATCTGCGAGCACCCTGCGGTGTTCACGCAGGGTCTGGCCGGCAAGGCGGCCCACCTGCTGTTGCCGGGGGACATCCCGGTGATCGCGACCAACCGCGGGGGGCAGGTTACCTACCACGGTCCCGGCCAGGTCGTGGCCTACCCGCTGCTGGACCTGCGCCGGGCCGGCTACTTCGTCAAGGAGTATGTCTACCGGCTGGAGGAGGCGACGATCCGCACGCTGTGGCACTTCGGCGTCACGGGGCACCGCGTGGCCGGTGCGCCCGGGATCTATGTGCGTCTGGACGATCCGCACTCCCACGCACAACTGGCGCAGCGCCCGCAGCGCCGCGAAGGCCCGGCCGCGCAGGGTGCTCCGACGCCGGATTTCGCGGGTCTGGGCAAGATCGCTGCGCTGGGCATCAAGGTCAGCCGCAACTGCACCTACCACGGGCTGGCACTGAACGTCGCCATGGATCTGGAACCCTTCTCGCGGATCAACCCCTGCGGTTATTCCGGCCTGCGCACGGTGGACCTTTCTACAATCGGCATCGACGCCGCCTGGACGGACGTCGCCCACGAGCTGAGTCGCAAGCTCGCCACCTACCTGGCTCCCTGAAGGGAACCGCCACAGCGCCATGAGCAAGCAAGACACCCCCAGCGCCGCCGCCCCCGCGGCCGACCGCCCCTACGACCCGCGGACCAAGCAGAAGGCCGAGGCCAAGCTGTCGCGCATCCCGGTCAAGGTCGTTCCGGGCGAGATCCTCAAGAAGCCGGACTGGATCCGGGTCAAGGCCGCATCGCCCGGCTCGCGCTTCTACGAGATCAAGGAGATCCTGCGCAGCAACAAGCTGGTGACCGTCTGCGAGGAAGCGTCCTGCCCGAACATCGGGGAGTGCTTCGGCAAGGGCACCGCCACCTTCATGATCATGGGCGACAAGTGCACGCGCCGTTGCCCGTTCTGCGATGTCGGGCACGGGCGCCCCGATCCGCTGGACCCGGACGAGCCGAAGAACCTGGCTCGGACGATCGCGCGCCTGGGGTTGCGCTATGTGGTGATCACCAGCGTGGACCGGGATGACCTGCGCGACGGCGGCAGCCAGCATTTCGTGGACTGCATCCGCGAGACGCGCGCGCTTTCCCCAACCACGCAGATCGAGATCCTGGTGCCCGACTTCCGCGGGCGGGATGACCGTGCGCTCGACATCCTGAAGGCCGCCCCGCCGGACGTGATGAACCACAACCTGGAGACCGTGCCCCGGCTCTACCGCGAGGCCCGCCCCGGCTCGGACTACCAGTTCAGCCTGAACCTGCTGCGCAAGTTCAAGGCCCTGTTCCCGCATGTACCGACCAAGAGCGGGCTGATGGTGGGCCTGGGCGAGACCGACGAGGAGATCCTGCAGGTCATGCAGGACATGCGGGTGCACGGCATCGACATGCTGACGATCGGCCAGTACCTGGCCCCCAGCACCAGCCACCTGAGCGTCAAGCGCTATGTGCATCCGGACACCTTCCGGATGTTCGAGGAGCGCGCCCGCGCGATGGGCTTCAGCCATGCGGCGGTCGGTGCCATGGTGCGCTCCAGCTACCACGCAGACCAGCAGGCCCACGCCGCCGGTGTGGAGCCTGGCGTCAGAGCGACGTGATGCGGCTGGCCGGGTCCTCGTCGGCAATGACCTGATCGGCCCAACTGCGCAGCCGGCGCGTGTCGGCGCGCAGCACCTCCTGCTTGACTGCCAGGATCTGCGCCGGGTGCATCGAGAAGCTGCGCAGGCCCAGGCCCAGCAGCAGCCGCGTCATCGCGACATCACCGGCCATCTCGCCGCACACGCTCACCCCCTTTCCCTGCCGGTTGCATTCGGCGATGGTGCCCGCCACCAGGGCCAGCACCGCCGGATGCAGCGGATCGTAGAGATGGGCCACCGACTCGTCGGCACGGTCGATCGCCAGCGTGTACTGGATCAGGTCGTTGGTACCGATGGACAGGAAATCGAAGTATTTCAGGAAGGTGCGCAGCGTCAGCGCGGCCGCCGGGATCTCGATCATCGCGCCGATGCGCAGCTCGCCGTAGACCTGCCCGAGGTTGTCGAGCTGGGCCCGGGCATGGTCGATCAGCGACAGCGTCTGGCGGATCTCGCTCGCATGCGCCAGCATCGGGATCAGCAGGTTGACCCGGCCGAAGCTGGCTGCCCGCAGGATCGCCCGCAGCTGGGTCAGGAACATGTCCGGGTCGGCCAGGCTCCAGCGGATGGCCCGCAGACCCAGCGCCGGATTCAGGTGGGCGTCCTCGCGCGCCGACTTGTCCAGCGGCTTGTCGGCGCCGATGTCCACGGTGCGGATCGTCACCGGCAGGCCCTGCATGCCCTCGATCGCACGCCGGTAGGCCTGGTACTGCTCATCCTCGTCGGGCAGCTTGCCCTGGCGCCCCATGAACAGGAACTCGCTGCGAAACAGCCCCACGCCGACCGCGCCGGCCTTGACGGCGGCCAGCGCATCCTCCGGCATCTCGATGTTGGCCAGCAGTTCGATCTTCTCGCCGTCCAGCGTGACCGCCGGCGTGTGCAGCAGGCGTGACAGGCGGCCGCGCTCGATCTCGCCCTGGCGCTGCTTGAAGCCGTACTCCGCCAGGATGATCGCGGACGGGTCCACGATCACGACTCCGGCATCGCCGTCGATGACGACCCAGTCATCCTGGCGGATCAGCTGGCTGGACAGCCGGGCACCGACGACGGCCGGGATGTCCATGCTGCGCGCGACGATCGCGGTATGCGAGGTGCGCCCGCCGACATCCGTCACGAAGCCGGCGAAGACGCTCTGCTTGAACTGCAGCATGTCCGAGGGCGAGAGGTCATGCGCCACCAGGATCAGCGGAACATCCTGCGTGTCGTCGAGCAGCAGGTCCTGCGCGGTGGCGCGGCGGGCCTGGCGCGCGACCGGCGAGGCCAGTGGCGAGGACAGGCCCTTCATCGCGGCGAGCACCTTCTCGGCAATCTGCTCCATGTCGGCCTTGCGCTCGCGCAGGTAGTCGTCCTCCATCTCGTCGAACTGCCGCGCGATCACCTCCAGCTGCGAGGTCAGGGCCCATTCCGCGTTGTAGAGCCGCTCAGCGATCCATTGCTTGACGCCCTGGATCAGCTCCTCGTCCTGCAGCAGCATCAGGTGAACGTCCAGCAGAGCCGTCAGTTCGTGCGGAGCCTCCTTGGGCCCCATGTGGACGATCGAGCGCTGCAGCCGGTGGATCTCGTCGATCACCGCATTGCGGCCCCGGCGCACACGGTCGATCTCAGCGTCGATCTGATCCGCGGTGATGAAGTAGTGGGCGACGTCGACCCGGCTCGAGGCCACCAGCACGGCCCGCCCGATGGCGATGCCGCGCGCCACGGCCAGGCCGTGGATCGCGAAGGTCACTCGCCCTCTCCGAACTTGTCGGCGATCAGCGCCAGCAGGGCATCCATGGCCTCCTGCTCCCGCTCACCACTGGTCTCGATGACCACCGCCGTACCGATGCCGGCGGCCAGCATCATCACGCCCATGATGCTCTTGGCGTTGACCCGGCGCTCGCCGCGGGACAGGAAGACGTCGCACGGGAAGCTGCCGGCCAGCTTGGTCAGCTTGGCGGACGCCCGGGCATGCAGGCCCAGCTTATTGCTGATGGTCGTTGTCGTCTTGATCATTCTTCTTCCTGGCCTGGTTCTGGGGCGCTGCGGTCGCGACCTGCATCACACCCTGGGTTCCACCGGCCATCGCGCGGGCGACCAGGATGTCCAGGGGTTCGCGCCGGTAGGTCACGGCGCGCAGCAGCATCGGCAGGCTGGCGCCGGCGATCAGCCGCGAGCGGTTGCCGTCGACGATCTTCTGGGCCACGTTGCACGGTGTGGCGCCGAAGACGTCGGTCAGCACCAGCCGTCGCGGCTCCTTGAGCTGGTCCAGGGCGATGCGGGCCCCTGCCAGCGCCTCGTCAAAGGGCATGTTGCCCATGATGTCGAAGGCCAGCACCGACGCGGCGTCGTCCGGGAACACATGCAGCACGCACTGGCGCAGCGCGCTGGCCAGCGGGCTGTGGGCGACGATCAGGATGCCGGTGCTCATGCCGGCCGATTATGGCCTGCCGCACGCAGAAACCAGCCATAGGCGGCGATGCAGCAGACCAGGAACATCGCCATGGCGACCTGGAACGCGGCAGACCGGGCCAGGCCCAGCGCGCCCAGGCCGTCGATCAGCAGGCCGATCGACCACTGCACGACAAACACGCCCAGGAAGATCACCAGGTTGAAGGCGGACAGTGCGCGCCCGGCAAGCGCCGGCGGGAAGGCCATGCCCACTGCCGGCTGCGACAGCGTGACGCAGCTGCAGGTGACGCAGAACGCCGCGAGCATGCCGGCCGCCGCCCCCGGAAGCCAGGGCGTGCACACGATGGTCGCACCCAGCACCAGGAAGCTCAGCGGCAGGCCCCAGGTCATCAGCCGGTCCGCCGGCCAGCCGTGGCGCACCAGCCAGGGCGTCGCGACGCCCCAGCTCCAGAAGGCGCACAGCATCGCCACATTGATCCAGAACATGCCGGTGGCCGCCTGCAGCGCGTCATGGCCGGCCAACGTGACCATCCAGGGCGCCGCCCACAGCGTCTGCACCGCGACCAGTCCGCCGTAGCAGAAGAAGCCCAGCGGTACCAGCGCACGGAAGTACGGATGCCGCCAGACCTGCGCATACCCTTCCTGCGCAGGTGCCGGAGCCGGCGTCGCGCCGGATGCCGGTGCGTTCCAGGCCGGCACGGTGGCCGCGATGCCGACCATCGCCAGCGCGATCAGGCCGGCCAGCAACACGAACAGCGGGCGCCAGCCCAGGATCGGCATCAGCCACTGCACCGGCAGCGTCGATGCGACCATGCCCATGGAGCCGGTCATCAGCATCCAGGCATTGCTGCGCATCTGGGCCGCGGGCGACAGCCAGCGCCGGTAGCCGGTCAGCGGTGCCATCAGGCAGGCGCTGACACCCACGCCGCACAGCATCCGGGCCGCAAACAGCCCGGGCAGGTTGGGCGCGGCCGCAAAGGCCAGGCAGCCGACGACCGCCACCGTCAGGAAGCCGAGCAGCACCCGGCGGGGCCCGTGGCGATCGAGCCAGGTGCCCAGCGGCAGCTGCGTCATCGAGAAGCCGAGGAAATAGGCGCCGCCGAGCAGGCCCAGATCCCGCGCCTGCAGGCTGAACTCCTGCATCAGCACCGGCGACAGCGTGGCGGTGATGGCCCGGATCAGGGCCGACAGGAAATAGGCGAGTGCGAAGGCCAGGAAGACCTGCACCACGGCGCGACGGGCAAGCAGCGTCATCGCAGGCGCAGCCCGCCGAAGAAGGTGTCCGCCACCTCGGCACGGATCGACGGCCCGTAGAGCAGTGCGGCGTAGACCTCGGCCCCCTGGCTGAACCAGACCGCCCGCAGCTGCAGCGGCCGACCCTGCGCATCGAGACCGGCCGCCTCGACCCGGCGGCTCTGCGGCAGCGGCGCCGCGCCAGCCATCGCCCACGGGGTTTCCCTGGACTGGTTCGCACGCAGACTGGCCAGCGTGGCGAGGCGCCATTGGTCCAGCACTGGTCCGGGCGCCTGGCCGGCACGCAGCGTGGCCTGCCCGACAGCGGCCGTCAGGCCCCCGGTCTCGCAGTGGCGCATGCGCAGCTCCACATCCCCGCCGGCCATCGGTGCCGTGCGGGTGCCGGTCTCGGGCTTGCACGGGAACAGCGCGGTCAGCGCACCGGGGCCGACAGGGATGTCACGCCAGTTGAATTCCGGCGCGCAGGCAACGGTGGCGAAGGCCGCGGCACAGGCCGCCGCGGTCATAATGATTGCGCGCATTCCGGCATTATCCCGGCCTGTGGCACGGGCCTTGCGGGTTCGGTCGGGTGCGCCGGGAAGCGCAAGAGGACTGCCATGACCTTCGACCACCGCTATTCCAGCACCGTGCCGGCCCCGCTGGATGGCATGCCTGCGCCACCCCCTGCGCCGGAATCCGCGATCGACGTGCGACAGGCGGAGTTCCAGGCCGCCGGGGCGGTCGGCGCGGAGCTCAATACGGTACTGGTGCGCATGCGTCGCGCGCTGGAGGGCCTGCAGCGGAAGCACCCCGAAGCAGCGGCCGCCTGCGTCGTGCTGCAGCAGGGCGTCGAGGAGGCCACGCGGATCGCCCGGCAAAGCCGTCTCCTCGCGCGACTGGCCCAGGATGCGCCGCGCCCGCGCAACGAGCATGTGCGGCTCGACCAGCTGCTCGAAGCAGTGCTGGAAGCGCGCCTGCAAGCCAGCCCGACGGTGCCGTGCGAGCGTGCCATCACGGCGGCCACGGTGCATGTGGACCGCGACCTGACAAGCGCCCTGGTGGAAGCCGCGCTGGATGCGGCGCTGTCCCCGGGCCACCGGCTGGAGGTCGCGCTGCACATCAAGCACTGGCCGGCCCATGCGCTGCTGCGCATCGGCGCACTGGCCCCCGGGGTGACGGACACGCAGGACGACGCGCATGAACGGGTCAGCTGGTACCTGGTCTGCGAACTCGCCCGGCTGCTCGGCGTGACGGTGGACCGGGTGCGCACGCCCGGGCAGCTGCAGATGGTGCTGGAGTTTCCGCGCACCGTGCGCGAGCTCGACGGCCTCACCGCGATGGAAGTCGACATGGACATGCCATCGGCCATCGGCGACTCGCCGCGTGTGCTGGCCGGGCACCGGGCCCTGATCATCTCCAGCGACGTGAAGCTGCGCGAGGAGGTCAAGCGGGTCTGTCGCGACATGGGCATGGTGGTGGACAACGTCCCCTCCTCCGCGCTGGCGGCCCAGCGCTGCGCCGTCGATGCCCCGGATGTGCTGATCGTCGATGAACGCTTCAACGACGAGCGCTTTGCGCAGCTGCGCGAGCAGATGAACCAGGTCCGGGCCCACTTTCCGGTCGTGGAGATCGCCTATGGCAGCAGCAGCAGCCCGGCGATGGCTTCCTGGGGCAGCGCAGGCCCGGCCCGCGTCGGCCGGGGGGACCTGCAGAGCCAGCTGCCGCAGGTACTGGCGCTGGAGATGTCGAAGGCGTTGTAGCGGCGCCGAGCGGGCTACTTCAGTGCGCCGAAGACCTTCTTGAGCACCGCGCTGCCGGTACCGACCGGATCCTGGCGGATCTTCTTTTCCTCTTCGCCGATCATGAAGTAGAGGCCGTCCAGCGACTTGCGCGTCACGTACTGCTGGATATTGGCGTCTTCCTTCTTGACCAGGCCCATGCCCTGGGCCTTCTCCGCCACACGGTTGTACTTTGCGGCCAGCCCCACCTTCTCGGTCGCCTTGTTGACGACCGGAAGGAACTTGACGCCCAGGGGCTCCCGCGTCTTCTCGGCGAAGAAGCCGGTGACGGAGGTGTCGCCGCCGGACAGGATCTTCTTGGCGTCGGAGACGCTCATCGACTTGACCGCCCCCACCAGCAGGTCCTTCGCCATCGGGACGGCCGTTTCCGCGGCACGGTTCATCGACACCAGCAGTTCATCCACGCGCTTGCCCTGGCCCAGCGACTTCAGCAGCTTGGCGGCGTCCTCCAGGAAGCCGGGCAGCGGAATGCGGACCTTGTCGTTGCCCAGAAACCCGTCGGTCTTGCCGAGCAGGCCGACGGCGGCCAGCGCCCCCTTCTCCAGCGCGGTCTTCAGGCCTTGCGAGGCCTCGGCATTGGTCAGGTCCGACAGCGAAAGCGCGTAAGCCTGGCCATAGGCCAGCGCGATCAACGCGGCAAGGGACTGGGAGGCGGTGGCGTTGAATTGGCGGCGATCCATGGCAGGTCCTTCACGATGCGGTCAACCAGTTTAGTGGATGTCGCCAGCCGGCCGCGGCCGGCCCCCTCACTTCTTGGCAGCGATACCCTCATGCGCCGGCACGGTGCGCAGGTAGGCGACCATCGCGGCCAGGTCTTCGGGCGTCAGCTGGCTGGTGGTGTTGGTGACGACCTCGCTCATGGGCTCCAGCACCACGTCGCCATTCGGGGCATTGCCGGTCTTCAGGTACTCCTTCAGTTCGGCGTCACTCCATTTCTTCAGGCGGGTCGGCGTCAGGTTGGGCACCTTGCCCTCCGGGATCACGGCGCCGGACAGCAGCGCCTTGGTATCCGGGCCCCCGAGGAAGTTGCGCGGGGTGTGGCACTCGCCGCAATGGCCGAGGACGTTGACCAGGTAGGCGCCCCGGGCCACCGGATCGTTGGCCGGCGCGGCGGCCTGCTGCGGCCCCTGCTTGAAGAACAGCATCTTCCAACCGCCCACCAGGAAGCGCAGGCTGTACGGGAAGCGCAGGGCGTGTTCCTGGTTGGCGCGGTTGCTGGGCGGCAGCGTCTGCAGATAGGCCCAGAGATCCTGGATATCCTTGTCGCTCATGCCGGTGAACGACGGGTAGGGGAAGGCCGGAAAGTAATGGGATCCGTCCGGGCGCTCCCCCTGGCGGAGGGCCCGCTTGAAGTCGGCCTCGGTCCACTTGCCGATGCCGGCCTGTTTGTCGGGGGTAATATTGGGGCCGAAGAAGGTGCCGAACGGGGTCTCCAGAGCGCGCCCCCCCGCAAACGGCACGGACCCGGTCTTGGTATCGGTATGGCAGCCGACGCAGCCTCCGGCCTTGGCGATGTACTGGCCTGCCTTGGCATCACCCTGGGCAAAGGCCGCAGGTTGCAGCAACACGGCGCACAGCGTGAGAAACAAGGAATGGAGCAAACGGGACAGTTTCATGCGAGATCTCGGGGCAGAGGTGGCTGGATCGGGGCCGACGCGCACTGCGCGGATCGGCGTCTTTTGGAGCGGATTGACCGCCCGGAGTTTCGCCGAATGCTGATTTTGATGCACGGGCTGCTGCCATGACGATCGCGCTGCGCCCCTTCCAGCCGCAGGATCTCGACTCTGTGCGTGCCCTGATCCGGGAGTACGCGGAGTCGCTGGGGATTGATCTCTGCTTCCAGGGGCTGGAGGAAGAACTGGCCCGTCTGCCGGGTGACTACGCACCGCCCGGAGGCGCCCTGCTGATCGCCCATGTGGACGGCATGCTGGCGGGCTGCTGCGCACTGCGGCTGCTGGACAACGTGGACTACGTCAACGCCTGCGAGATGAAGCGCCTGTATGTGCGTCCGGCCTACCGCGGGCTCGGGCTGGGCCGCCTGCTGGCGGAGGGCATCCTGGATGCCGCACGGCAGTCAGGCTATTCCAGCCTGCTGCTCGACACGCTGAGCGACATGGAGACGGCCCGGGCCCTGTACCAGGAACTCGGGTTCGAGGAGATTCCCCCGTACTACCACAACCCGATTCCTGGGGCCCACTACCTGAGGGTCCGGTTGTGAGCCGGTGGGCGATCAGCCCTTGGCCTGCGCCAGCATCGTGGCGGCGTCACTGACCTCGAACTTGCCGGGTGCCTCGACGTTCAGTGTGGCGACCTTTCCGTCCTTGACCAGCATCGAATAGCGGTTGCTGCGCAGGCCCATGCCACGGCCGGTCAGGTCCAGCGTCAGGCCGGTGGCCTTGGCGAAGGCGGCGTCGCCGTCGCCGAGCATGCGCACCTTGCCGGCGGTCTTCAGATCGCGGGCCCAGGCGCCCATCACGAACGCGTCATTGACGCTGACGCACCAGATCTCGTCCACACCGGCGGACTTGAGCTCGTTGAACTTCTCCAGGTAGCCCGGCACGTGCTTGGCGGAGCAGGTGGGCGTGAAGGCGCCCGGGAGTGCGAACAGCGCGACCGTCTTGCCGGCAGTCGCCTTGGACACCGAGACCGGGTTCGGGCCGATGCTGCAACCATTGCCCTCGACTTCGGAATACTCCATCAGCGTGGATTCTGGAAGGGTGTCACCGACTTTGATCATTGTTTGCTCCTGTTGGGGGGGACGGGGGGAATGTTCCGGCCTGTGCCGGCCACTGGGGCGCACAAGGCAAAACGGCCCACATTGTGAGCCGTCTTGCGTGCCTGTGCAGTTCTTGCACCGGATAGACCTAGACCGCGGCTGCCTTCTCGATCAGACGCGTGGCAACCCAGTTCTTGGTCTTGGAGATCGGCCGGCTTTCGGTGATCTCGATGATGTCGCCCATCTTGTACTCGCCCTTTTCGTCATGGGCGTGGTACTTGCTGGACTTGCCGACAATCTTGCCGTAGAGCTCGTGCTTGACGCGACGCTCGATCAGCACGGTCACCGTCTTGGCGCGCTTGTCGCTGACGACCTTGCCGATCAGCGTGCGCTTGAGAGATGCCTTCGCTTCGGTCATTTGGACGCTCCTTGCGCAGCCGCGCTCTTCTTCTCGGCCAGAATGGTCTTCGCACGGGCGATGTCACGCCGGGTCGAACGCAGCGTGGCCGTGTTGTTCAGTTGTTGCGTGGCCTTTTGCATGCGCAGGCCGAAATGGGCCTTTTGCAGCGCCTTGACTTCGGCTTCGAGCCCGGCAACGTCTTTTTGGCGTAGTTCAGTAGTTTTCACAGAAGGTGCTCCGTAAGAAGGGTCGCCTTATTGGCCGATCATGCGCGCCACGAAGGTAGTGCGCAGCGGCAGCTTGGCGGCAGCCAGGCGGAACGCCTCACGCGCCAGATCTTCCGGCACGCCGACGATTTCATACAGGACCTTGCCCGGCTGGATCTCGGCCACGTAGTACTCCGGGTTGCCCTTGCCGTTACCCATCCGGACTTCGGCGGGCTTCTGCGAGATCGGCTTGTCGGGAAACACGCGGATCCAGATGCGTCCGCCACGCTTGACGTGACGCGAAATGGCACGGCGGGCGGACTCGATCTGACGTGCCGTCAGGCGCCCGCGGTCGGTGGACTTCAGACCGAAGTCCCCGAATGCCACGGTGCTGCCGCGCGTAGCCAGGCCGGTATTGCGGCCTTTCTGCTCCTTGCGGTACTTTCTGCGAGCTGGTTGCAGCATATCTATTCTCCGTAGTTCACGGCCTCTTACGAGGCCTTGTTGCCGTCAGCTGCTGCAGCTGGCGCGCTTACCTTGCGGACGCGCTTAACGGCGGTTTTCTGGGCGTCACCGGCGGTACCTGCGGTGGCTTCGGCCGGCTTGTCGCTGCCATCGGCCGGAGCGGCATTGCCGCCCAGCGGACGGCGTGCCGGACGGGCACCCGGACGGTCGGAGCCAGGACGCGCGTCGCGGCGCGGGCCGCGCGGGCGGCGCTCTTCGTCGGCACGCGGCTCGACGGCGGCGGGCAGGTCATTGCGCCCCAGGGTGTCCCCCTTGTAGACCCAGACCTTCACGCCGATCACGCCGTAGGTGGTCTTGGCTTCCGAGGTGCCGTAATCAATGTCTGCGCGCAGCGTGTGAAGCGGCACGCGACCTTCGCGGTACCACTCGCAACGGGCGATTTCGATGCCGTTCAGGCGACCCGAGGACATGATCTTGATGCCCAGGGCGCCCAGGCGCATCGCGTTCTGCATGGCGCGCTTCATCGCGCGGCGGAACATGATGCGCTTCTCGAGCTGCTGGGTGATGCTGTCGGCGATCAGCTTGGCATCGATCTCGGGCTTGCGCACTTCCTCGATGTTGACGGCAACCGGCACGCCCAGCTGCTTGCCGAGTTCACGCTTCAGGTTCTCGATGTCCTCGCCCTTCTTGCCGATCACGACGCCCGGGCGCGCCGAGAAGATCGTGATGCGGGCGTTCTTGGCAGGCCGCTCGATCAGCACGCGCGACACGGAGGCATTCTTCAGCTTGCCCTTGAGGTATTCGCGGACCTTGATGTCTTCGGCCAGCATGCCGGCAAAGTCACGGTCGTTCGCGTACCAGCGGGAGGACCAGTTGCGACTGACGGAGAGCCGGAAGCCGGTGGGGTGGATTTTCTGTCCCATGTTTTCCAGGCCCTTTTCAGTTGCCAACCGTCACGTACACATGGCACGTGGGTTTTCTGATTTGATTGCCACGACCTTTGGCGCGGGCCGTGAAGCGCTTGAGGGAGGCGCCTTGCTCGACGTAGATCGTCTTGACCTTCAGTTCGTCGATGTCGGCACCGTCGTTGTGCTCCGCGTTCGCGATGGCGGACTCCAGGACCTTCTTGATGATCACGGCGGCCTTCTTCTGCGTGAACTGCAGGATGTTGAGCGCCTGATCCACCTTCTTGCCGCGAATCAGGTCTGCCACCAGGCGACCCTTGTCCACCGACAGGCGCACGCCGCGCAGGGATGCTTTAGTTTCCATGGTGTTGCCTTACTTTCGCACGACTTTCTTGTCGGCCGGGTGACCCTTGAACGTCCGGGTGAGCGCGAACTCGCCCAGCTTGTGGCCCACCATCTGATCGGTGATGTACACCGGCACATGCTGCTTGCCGTTGTGCACGGCAATCGTCAGGCCGATGAACTCGGGCAGGATCATCGAACGGCGCGACCAGGTCTTGATGGGCTTCTTGTCCTTGCTGGTCACCGCCTTGTCGGCCTTGGCCGCCAGGTGATGGTCGACGAACGGGCCCTTCTTGAGAGAACGTGTCATTTTTCCTGCCCCTTACTTCTTGCGACGCGACACGATCATGACCTGTGTCCGCTTGTTGTTGCGGGTCCGGTAACCCTTGGTCAGGTTACCCCACGGATCCACCGGATGGCGCCCTTCGCCGGTCTTGCCCTCGCCACCACCGTGCGGGTGATCGATCGGGTTCATCACGACACCGCGGACGGTCGGGCGGATGCCCATCCAGCGCTTGACACCGGCCTTGCCCAGACGGCGCAGGCTGTGCTCTTCATTGGCCACCTGGCCGATCGTGGCACGGCAGTCGATGTGGATCTTGCGCACTTCGCCCGAACGCATCCGGACCTGTGCATAGGTACCTTCACGCGCCAGCAGCGTGGCCGATGCCCCCGCCGAACGCACGACCTGCGCACCCTTGCCGACCTGCAGCTCGATGCAGTGGATGATCGAGCCGACCGGAATGTTGCGGATCGGCAGCGTGTTGCCGACGCGGATCGGCGCTTCGGATCCGTTCAGGATGCTCGCGCCGACTTCCAGGCCCCGGGGGGCGATGATGTAGCGGCGCTCACCGTCGGCATAGCAGACCAGGGCCAGATGCGCGGAACGGTTCGGGTCGTACTCGATGCGCTCGACCTTCGCCGGAATGCCATCCTTGGCGCGACGGAAGTCGACCACTCGGTAGTGGTGCTTGTGACCACCACCCTTGTGCCGGGTCGTGATGTGGCCGTTGTTGTTGCGGCCGGCCTGCTGGAACTGCGGCTCCAGCAGGGGCGCATAGCCCTCACCCTTGTGCAGGTGATCGCGGGAGATCTTCACGACGCCACGGCGACCGGGCGAGGTGGGTTTCATCTTGATGACAGCCATGGTTATGCAGCCTCCCCAGCCAGGTTGAGTTCTTGACCGGGCTTGAGCGTCACGTACGCCTTGCGGATGTTGTCGCGCCGGCCGAAGGACTTGCCGAAGCGCTTGGCCTTGCCCTTGGTGTTGACGACCGACACGCCCTTGACCTCGACCTTGAACATCAGCTCGACAGCAGCCTTGATTTCCGGCTTGGTCGCGTTCTGCAGGACCTTGAAGGTCACCGAATTGCTTTTCTCCGCGATCATCGTGGCCTTCTCGGACACGATCGGCGCCACAAGCACCTGCATCAGGCGGCTTTCATCGAATTTGACGGCGCTCATGCGAACATCTCCTTGAGCTGGTCCATCGCGGCGCGGGTCACCAGCACCTTGCGGTAGTGGACCAGCGAGACCGGATCGGCGTAGCGGGGTTCCACCACCAGCACGTTGACCAGGTTGCGCGATGCGAGGTACAGGTTCTCGTCGACTTCCTCGGCGATCACCATCACGGATTCCAGGTTCATCGCCTTGAAGCGGGCAGCCAGCGGCTTCGTCTTCGGGGACTCGACCTTCAGCGAGTCGACGACGGCCAGGCGGCCTTCGCGCGCCAGCTGCGAGAAGATCGAGGCCATGCCGGCCCGGTACATCTTCTTGTTGATCTTCTGGCCGAAGTTTTCGTCCGGCATGTTCGGGAAGATGCGACCACCGCCGCGCCACAGCGGCGAGGAGGTCATACCGGCACGTGCGCGGCCGGTACCCTTCTGCTTGAACGGCTTCTTGGTGGTGTGCTTGACCTGTTCACGGTCTTTCTGGGCACGCGTGCCCTGGCGGGCATTGGCCTGGTAGGCCACCACGACCTGGTGCACCAGGTCTTCGTTGTAGGCGCGGCCAAACACGGTTTCAGGCGCATCGAACTTGGCGGTCGCCTGGCCCTGGTCATTGAGGAGCTCGAGCTGCATCAGTTCGCCCCTTTCTTGGATGCGGTCGTCGCCTTGGCCTTCACGGCCGGGCGGACGGTCACGAAGCCGCCGGCCGACCCGGGCACGGCGCCCTTGATCAGCAGCAACTGGCGGGCTTCGTCGATACGGATGACGTCGAGATTCTGGGTGGTGACGGTCTCGTCGCCCATGTGGCCGGTCATGCGCTTGCCCGGGAACACGCGCCCCGGATCCTGCGCCATGCCGATCGAGCCCGGAACGTTGTGCGAACGGCTGTTGCCGTGGGACGCACGCTGGGAGCTCATGTTGTGACGCTTGATCGTGCCGGCATAACCCTTGCCGATCGAGGTGCCCTGCACGTCGACCTTCTGGCCGACGGCGAACACGTCGCCCACCGGCACCGTGGCACCCGCAGCGTACTTGGCGGCGGCATCAGCGGTGACGCGGAATTCCTGGATGATCTCGCCGGCTTCGACACCCGCCTTGGCGAGGTGGCCCGCTTGCGGCTTGGTCACGCGAGAGGCCTTGCGTGCACCGAATGTCACCTGCAGGGCGACATAGCCGTCGTTCTCTTGGGTTTTGACCTGGGTCACGCGGTTGTTGGACACGTCCACCACCGTGACAGGGACAGCGTCCCCATCGTCGGTGAACAGGCGCATCATGCCCACCTTGCGACCCAGCAACCCCAGGGAGTTGCTAAGACTCATGTTGTTCTCCGTAACTCTCACCGGCGCCACTGCAATTGGTGACGCCGTTTTGGCGTGAGAGACTGTTGATAAAACCCGCCCGCCCGGCTGGTGCCAGACAAGTCGAGCCCGCGAGTATATGCCGTGGCAAACGCTCAGGCAAGCAAAATATCGCTGCCTGGCGCCTGCCCCGGCGCCACCGGTCGCCCCGGGGGCACTGGATTACTGCAGCTTGATCTCCACGTCCACGCCGGCCGGGAGGTCGAGCTTCATCAGCGCGTCCACCGTCTTGTCCGTCGGATCGACGATGTCCATCAGACGCTGGTGCGTGCGGATCTCGAGCTGGTCCCGGCTGGTCTTGTTGACGTGCGGAGAGCGCAGGATGTCGAAGCGCTTCATGCGGGTCGGCAGCGGCACCGGACCCTTGACGATCGCACCGGTACGCTTGGCGGTGTCGACGATCTCGGCGGCGGACTGGTCGATCAGCTTGTAGTCGAAGGCCTTCAGGCGGATGCGGATCTTTTGCTTGGTTGCCATGGTTGTTCCTTGCGTGCTTCGCGGATCACGCGAGGATCTTGGCCACCACGCCGGCGCCCACGGTCTTGCCGCCTTCGCGGATCGCGAAGCGCAGGCCTTCTTCCATGGCGATCGGGTTGATCAGCTTCACCGTGATCGACACGTTGTCGCCCGGCATCACCATCTCCT
>JAEUOX010000207.1 GCA_016790475.1 Rhodoferax sp.
CGGTCCTGCAGCGACTGGCTGGGGTTGACGACCTGGCGACCAGCCATGGTGCTGGCCCGGTACAGCTCGGCATGTACGCCAGGGGCAGGGTCGTAGCGCAGGCCCAGCCCGACGCTGCTCAGCGAGGACGGCGCGGCCGACGCCCGGCCCTTGAACCAGGCGCCCCCGACGTCGACAAAGGGCACGATCTGCAGCAGCGCGGCGCCTTCGGAGCTTCGCATCACAGGCACACGCAGCTCCAGTGAGCTTGCATACCCGTAATCGCGCACCAGCTGGTTGGTACGGAAGCCGCGCACGGTACGCACGCCGCCCACGGCAAACTGCTCCAGCGGCAGCAGCGCCTTGTTCGTCAACTGACCATCGAACCGGAATACCCACTGGCTGTCGGTCATGCCAAGACGCCGGGCATGCTGGAACTGGCCGAGCAGCGCGACGAACCTGGCATTGGGTACGTTGTTGCCCAGGTTGGTCGCACCGAACGCACCCACGCCCACGCTGAGCGTGGATCGGATAGCAGTGACCTGGCTGTTGTCGCGGCCCACATAGTCGCCGGTGAAGCGGAACACGCTGACCTTGCTTTCACCATCCGGCTTGACGCCCGGCGAGAACGCGAAACCGGTGCCAAGCAGCTCGGACTGGCTGCGGCGCAGGTCGAATCCGGCCGTCAGGTTGAACTGGGTACGTGCGTCGCGAAAAACAGGGTGGTTCACGCGCACCCCCAGGGTCCGCGAACTGGACTGGATATCGAGGGCATCGAGCGGCTTCTCGACCACGGTGGCGCGCGACAGGTCGGCGAAGAAATCCAGTGTCGTATCCCGGGCGTTGATCGGCACACCGTAGTTCACCGAGGCTTTGGCATACCCCTGCGCGTAGGCGATGTCCCAGCCGAGGATGTCACCCCGACCGGTCGGGCTGAACACCTGCCCGCGCAGCGCTGCGCGCGCCTGCCCCAGGCTGGGGGACAGATCGTTGTCCAGCATGGCCGACATCTGGGAGCGGGGCCCCTCCTGCACCCGTGCCGTGAGGCGGGCCTCACCCGGCCGGTCACCCGGGGCCAGCTCGGCATTGATGCGCTCGATGAACGGCCCTTGCAGCAGCAGCTGCAGACGGTCCTGCAGCGCATTCACGTTGAGCGGGGTTGCGCCGCCAATGGCCAGGCGGTCGCGCACATAGGCGCTGTCGAGACGGCTGGTACCCGTGACCTGGATGTCGCTCAGGCCGCCTTCGATGATCCGGTACTCGATAACCCCTTCCGTAACCGACTGATCGGGCAACAACGCCCCCGAATTGATGTACCCGGCGTTGACGTATTTCAGGGTCAGGGCCTGCCGCAGCGCCGACAGCTCTTCGGCCGTGACGTCGCGCCCCACGTACGGCGCGGTAACGGCGTCGAGCTCCTGCTTGCTGAATACCGTGCTGCCGCTGACCCGGATCTCCAGGACACGGATACGTGGTGAGACGCCCGCTGCCCCCGGGGCGGCGGGTGGCCGCAGCGCAGGCGGAGTCTGCAGGACAGGTGCTGCTGGCGGCCCGCCCGGCGCCATCAGCGACGGCTGGCGCGGGTCGCGGCCGGGCACGGCCGGAGGCCCCACGTCCTGGGCGAACAGCGCCGGCGGCACCGACAGCAAGGCGGTCGCCAGACTGCCGGCCAGCACCGGAAGGCGGCTGGGGTGAAGGCCACGTCGGGTGGCGACGTCGGAAGGGAGTCTCTTCATTATCATGGTGCGCAACCCGCCCCCGACAGCGCGGCGACCAGGCCCAGCGGCGCAGGACGCGCAGCCTGCAGGCCACCGGTCGACGAAACGGCCACAGCGCTGCGGGCCAGTTGCCCCAGATCGAGGCTCGGCAGGTAGCCGTCCGGGTCGGGTGGCAGGCCACCGCGCCCGACCTCGACCAGGCTGGACAACCCGGCCCGTGCCCCGCTGCAACCGGCACGCAGCAGGCTGGCGGCGTCCAGGAAAGACACCTGCAGCACCGCCAGGCCCGCGCTGACGTCGGTGTCGGGCGCATCGATGTTGACCGAGCCGTCGATGCCCAGCGCCGAGGACGCCGAGATGATGGTGCCCGGGTCGGCAATCAGCTGGCCAGCGACGATGCTGATGTTGCCGCCCGGCCCGCCAAACGCATTGGCAATGATCTGGCTGTTCTGCAGGATCACGAAGTCGGGGTCGATGAAGATGTTGCCGCCGCCGCCCGTGCCGCTTTGCACCGAAGTCGTGATCTGGCTGTCCGTCAGGTGGATCAGCCGTGGCGCAGTGATGCGGATGTTGCCGCCATCTGATGTCAGCGCGCGGGTGGCGATGATGCCGCCCTGCATGTCCAGGCTGTCGCCCAGGGCAATCTCGATATTGCCCGCCAACCCGTCGCCGCGGCTGCTGGAGGAAATCGTGGCGCCATCGGTGAGCTGCAGCACCGATGCCTGCAGGTTGACGTCACCACCGGCGCCAGCGCCACGGGTCTCGGCCAGCAGGCCGGTAGGCCGCCCGGGCACACTACCGCTGATCGTGGCGAGACCGCTCACCACCACGCTCACCCGGCCTGCATTGCCGCTGCCGACGACCAGTGCGCCGTTGTTGCTTTCGTCGAAACCACCGCTGAAGCTGCGGATCTGCGCGCCGCCTGCCAGGTGCAGCCCCCCCGCGTTGACCTCGACCGCACCGGCATTGCCATCACCCACCGTGGTCGAGTCGATCACGCCGCCGTTCATCCGCAACATGGAGGTGGTCAAGCGCAGAGTGCCGGCATCACCGAACGGGCCCTCTGCCGACGCGGTGAAGAGGCCACTCAGGGAGCCGGTGATGTCCACCGCCTCACTGGCATGAATGTCCATGTTGCCGGCCGCGCCAGGCCCGCCAGTGGAACTGCTGATCCGCGCGCCGTCGGCAAGCGAAAGTGTTCGGGTCTGGATGCGCATGTTGCCGGCTGTGCCGCCCGTGGTCTCGGTCGAAAGGCTCAGCGTGACGACACCGGCGCCGCCAGCGGGGTCGACCGCGCCAGTGGCCAGCAGTTGATCGGCGATGACGGTCAGGTCGCCCCCGGTGCCCGGGCCGCGATTGCGGGTGCCCATGAAACCCCCATTGAGCAACTGCATGCTTCCGGTCGTGGTTGCCGAGAGCGCCGGGCCTGCCGCCTCACTGTAGTTGTCGGCAGCAATTCCAGTGAACACGTTGGGGCCTTGGCCCCGGATCTCGATGGCACCCGCGCGGATATGGATATCTCCCGCCGATCCCGGGCCATAGCTCTCGCTGACCACAAAAGAACCATCGCTGATGGCCAGTGTGCCACCTACGTCGAGGCGAACGGCAGGGCCTTTGCCCAGGCCGCCATAACTGCCGGCCAGCAGCACCGAGATGAATCCCGACACTGGATCGGTCTCGGCGCGCAGGTCACCGCGTACCACGATGTCGATGACCCCACTGCTGTCGACATCTCCGAACGTCTGCGCGAGCAGCCCTGCGGGCGACAGTGTCAGACTCCCGGCACGAACAATGATCGAGCCACTGGAGCCGTCACCGTCGAACCCGAGAAAATTGCCAGACCCGTCGAACACCCCCGGATCGCCGACGTTGATGAAACTGCCGCCTGAAATTCGGACAGCGCCAAGCGTGGGGAATCCGCCCACATCGATCGCGCCCCCCTCCAGAAGAACGGCTTCACCCGCAGAAGCCACACTGGACAGGCTGACGGTTGCACCCGGCGCGACGATGGCGCCACCACCGTAATCGCCAGCGCCGAAGTCAATGGCCCCCCCCACCAGCGCGAAGGTTTTCCCCGGGGGCACCGGCATCGGCGAATAGGGGGCGCCCAGCCAGGGACCATACAAGGTGATCGGAGCCGGCGTAGCGGCAAGAAATCCGAAGGCCGCTGGCTCAGCGGTGGTCAGCACGCTGTTCTTCGTGGGGTCGGCATGGAATACACCGCCATCAGCGAGGCGCAGGTTGTCAGCGGTGCTCAGGTAGATGGAGCCGGACGTACTGAACGAGCCGTTGGCCCCGATCACTACCCCGTTGGGATTGATGAAGAAAAAGTTGGCACCGGGAATCGCCACGCTCAACGGTCCGTCGAACAGGCTGGACTTCAGGCCCGTGATCTCGCTGGTGCCACCGGTCACGCGTGAAATCACATTGCGTATGCCACCGGGGCCACTGAACACCGCGCTCTCGCCCGCCAGCACGTTGAAGACGCTGAAACTGTGGAACAGGTTGGTGCCGCGCGTGACGCCCCTGGACGCGTCGACCACCATGTCGCCAGAGATGACGGCACCGGTGCCGGTGAAGACCGCCTCCGCGTGGCTTGCCCCGGCCAAAGCCAGCAACATGCAACCCAGACAGGCGCGATTCACCGCCCGCAAACGCATCGTTGTCGCCATCACAATTTCCTTGGCTGTGTAACGCAGTTTACAAGGGTAACAACAAATTACCGCTGTCAATGCGGATCAGGGAAGGTGGACAAGATAAAACGCCCCCGCCAGCCGAAGCTGTGGGGGCGTAAAGCCGTTGCAGGTCGCTGCGGCGTCGCAGTCAGACGCTGCGCGGACCCCGGCGCTGCTGGCGGCGGACAACGGCAAGACCCGCTAGGGCCAGGCCAACCAGGGCCAGGCTGGCGGGTTCGGGGACGCGAGT
Organism: Rhodoferax sp.; assembly: GCA_016790475.1. Taxonomy (GTDB): domain Bacteria; phylum Pseudomonadota; class Gammaproteobacteria; order Burkholderiales; family Burkholderiaceae_C; genus CAISIP01. Next base: position 4,623 of record JAEUOX010000207.1, read on the forward strand.
CGGCGTAGGTTCCGGCTGGCTGGCACCCGCTACGCTGCTGACGAAAAAGCTGTCATTCGGGATGCTGCCGCATCCCGCACGCCCGGTCTGCTGGCACTCCGGATTGACACGGGATTTGTCTGTGCCCGGGAGAATCGTGTCATCCAACGCGTACAGGTTCTCGGTGACTTCTACAAACGGGCCAAGATGCTGCAGATAGTTGTTACCCGCAAACTGCAACAAAAAGTCGGAAGGATTCAGAATATCGTTGACTGTAATGTCCAATACGTCGCCGGAATTGTGTGCGTAAAGCAAGAACATGTCCCCCGCGATGGGTGTGTCCCATGCCGGCAGCGTGCCACTCGTCACGTTAAGGCCCCCGTTGTAAACCAAGGTACCCATCGGGCGATTGCTGGCGGTGACTTTCATCGTGATCACGTTGCCTGACTCGCTGCTGGTGACATTTCCATCCATGATGGGCTTGATGACCTCGCCCGGCGTGTTGTAGCCTGTAACCGTAGCGTTGCCATTGTTGAACGCGGTGTATCCCAAGTTCAGCGTCCAGGTGCCCGCATCGCCGCTCGCCGTGTAGCCACTGCCCACCGAGCTGCTAAACGTCCCGGTGAATATGCCCGTGTAGCCGTATTTGCCCGACTCCTTGACCAATTCGCCTTGACCAATGCCGGTCTGCAGGTTCAGGTCCAGGGGCGCATACGTGCGGGTGACGGTCGTTGTCCCGCTGCGTGACGTCACGGGGTACGTCGATGTCTGCGCCTGCGCCGTGTCGATCATTGTGACGCTGGCCACCAGGGTGGCAATCGCTGCAACTAGTCCGCGAATCAACATGGGAATAACTCCAGTAGGTGAGGGCGATGTAACAAAGCAGACACCGCCGAGCGGGCACAAGCAAGTTCTGAGCCTGACCGCGTGCAGCGGGCTCGGCGGGCCGGTCGAATTGGCCGGGCGAGACCAACCCATGGGGTCCCCGTACGCGTCACCATTGGCCGTGTTTCAGAGCGGGAAATCGATGTCGAGCCACTGATTGAACGCGACGGGTCAATGCCGGGATTCGGCCTTGACGAATTGCTTCCACCGCACGTCGGTAGGAGCCACCGGGTCCGTTGGAGAAAGGCACTGTAAAAATTCCCGTCACTGCACGCATCCCCATGGCCAGGCGGCGTGATACGCTGTTCGAGTTCCTGCAACGGCCGGTCCAGCCCCCAATCCGAGCGCCCTCAAAGCAAGCCCATGGCAATTGCCACCGCCTTTTTCCGCCTCCTTGGCAAATGGCTCGCGCACCCGGCTGGTGTCGGGCTCGGCATCGGACTTGTGGCCTTCGTGGCGGTGGCGGGCCTGCGCCTTCTGGGCGGACTGCAACCCTTGGAACTCGCCGCCTACGACCTGTACCTCAATACCCGGCCAGCCGCCGGCTGGCACGAAGATCGCGTCGCCGTGGTGCTCATCAACGACGACGACATCCGCCAGCTCGGCCAATGGCCCCTGACCGACGACACACTGTCGCGCGTCGTGGAAAACCTGTTGCAGGCCGGCCCCGCCGCGGTCGGATTCGACCTGTACCGCGACCTGCCGGTGGCCCCCGGCACCGCCCGTTTCGAGAGTCTGCTGGGAGTTCACCAGCAGGTCTACTTCGTGATGAAGTTCGGCGGCCAGAATGCAGCACGGGTCGCTGCGCCACCGGCGCTGGGCGGCACCGAACGCGTCGGCTTCGCCGATCTGATCGTGGACCCGGGCGGTTTCGTGCGCCGCGGCCTGCTGTTCCTGGACGACGGCCAGACCGTCGGGTATTCGCTGGCGTGGCGGTTGGCGACCCACTACCTGGCGGCACGCAGCATCGCACCTGCGCCCGGTGAGCCGAACCCGGACCATGTGCGCCTCGGTCTGGTTACCCTGCGGCCCCTGGAGGCCAACGACGGGCCCTATGTCCGCTCCGATGCGGCGGGCTACCAGTTCCTGATCGACTACAAGGGTGGCGCGAACCCCTTCGCGACGTACTCCCTGTCGGATGTTCTCGACAAGCGTCTGCCACCCAATGCGCTGCGCGGCCGGGTTGTGCTGGTCGGTGTCTCCGCCGACAGCGTCAAGGACTTCTTTCTGACACCGTTCAACCACAGGCAGTCGGACTCCGCCGGCACGCCGGGCGTGATGGTGCACGCCCATGCCGTCAGCCAGCTGTTGCGCGCCGGGATCGACGGCGAGCGCCCAATGGCCTTCGTGACGCCAGACTGGCTATATCTGGGCATGTTCGTCTGGAGCCTGATCGCCGTCGCGACCGCGTTGTGGGTGCGCGTGCTCGGCGTGTTCGCGGTTTTGGCCGGCGTCGAAACCGCCGCGCTGCTGGGCGGCAGCTATGCCGCGTTCCTGGCCGGCTGGTGGGTGCCGGTAGTGCCCCTGGCGCTCGTGGGTATCGTCTGCGCCGGCCTGTCGATCGCCTACCTGTCGAGCCTGGAGCGCAAGGAGCGCCGCTACCTGATGGACATCTTTTCCAAGCAGGTTTCCCCCGATGTGGCGGCGGAGATGTGGCGTTCACGGGACGAGTTCATCAAGGGCGGGCGGCTGGAGCCGCGACTGCTGACGGCTACGATCCTGTTCACCGATCTGCACAATTTCACGCCGGTGGCTGAACGCCTGACGCCCACCGAACTGATGGACTGGCTGAACCTGTACATGGACCGCATGGCCGGCCTGGTGATGCAGCATGGCGGTGTGGTGGACGACTACTACGGGGATGCGATCAAGGCCGACTTCGGGGTGCCCATCGCCCGTACCAATGAACAGGCGATGGACGAGGACGCCCGCCAGGCCGTACGTTGTGCCCTGGCCATGGGTGTGGCGCTGGAGACCATGAACCGCGACTGGGAGGCCGCGGGTCTGCCCCATATCTCGATGCGGGTCGGCATTGCAACTGGCGAGGTCGTCGCCGGTTGCCTGGGCAGCACGAAACGCATGAAGTTCACGACGCTGGGCGACATCGTCAACACCGCCGCCCGGCTCGAAACCTATGGCAAGGACGACCCGAAGGTGACCGCACCGGACAGCATCAGCCGGGTACTCATCTCCGAGGAGACCGCCCGGCGCATCGGCAGCAACTTTGTCACGGAGGCGGTTGGTGCCCTCAAGCTCAAGGGCAAAGAAACAGTGGTGACAGTCTACCGTGTGGAAGGTGAACAGATGCCAGCCCGCTGAGCCGGACCGTGCATCGCGGCGGGAAGCGAAAAGCCGAGCCCTGCGTACTCGCCGCCTGTTCTATACTCATTCCGCACGGTGTCCGAACCCCGACACAAGGATCTCCAGGTCCTGTACCACCCCTCTAGGAGCATTGCATGCGCATTCACTTCGCGTTAATGGCGGCACTTTGCATGGTATTGTCGCTGGCCAAGCCGGGCAGTGCCGTGGCGCAGGCGCAGACCGGCACAGCCCAAGCCCAGGCCTCCGACGGCGTGGTCTACAAGCCTCCGATGCGCGGGGCACCCGCCCGGCGCGTAGGCGGAGCCACCCGCGGCGGCGGTGATCCGAACCTGGTCCTGCAGGTACTGGCGCCGGACCAGACGGGCCTGACCACCCAGCCACAGCCCGTGCTCTATTGGTATGCATCCAAGCCCATCAACACCCTGATCGAGTTGACGCTGATCTCGGACGCCGCCGAGTCGCCCGTGCTGTCGAAGAACTTTACTGTCACGCCTGGCGGCGTGCAGGCCATTGATCTGGGCAGCCATGGCGTGACGCTAGCGCCGGACACCGAATACGAATGGTTCGTATCGGTGGTCACCAATGTCAACCAGCGCTCCAAAGACATGGCCAGCGGGGGAACCATCCGACGGGTTGCCCCGGACCCGGCCGTCGCGGCCCGTGTCGCCGCCGCTACCGAGCGCATGGTGCCGCGCATCTATGCCGAGGCAGGCCTGTGGTACGACGCAATCGCCTCGCTTTCGAAGCTGATTGAGCGCAACCCGAGCGACACCGAGTTGCGCAATCTGCGGGCATCGCTGCTCGAACAGATCGGATTGCCCGCGGCAGCGGCATTCGACCGCGCCGGTCGCTGACCCGCGGGGCGGGGAACTTCGCGATGCCGTTATCGGCCTGCGGGCCGCGCAGCAGCCTGGTTCCTACAATGCCGGCATGCTCAAGCAACGCACCCTCAAGTCCCTGACCCGCGCCGTCGGCGTCGGGCTGCACAGCGGCCAGCGGGTGGAACTCACGCTGCGCCCGGCCGCGCCCCATACCGGTATCGTGTTCCGCCGGGTCGACCTCCCGGTGCCGGTGGACATCCCGATCTCCGCGACGGCGGTGACGGACACCCGGATGGCGACCACCGCCTCTAGCGGCGGCGCCAAGGTCGCCACCGTCGAGCACCTGCTGTCGGCCTGTGCCGGCCTGGGCATCGACAACCTTTATGTGGACATCACCGCCGAGGAGGTCCCGATCCTGGACGGCTCGGCCGCGTCCTTCGTGTTCCTGCTGCAGAACGCCGGCATCGAATGGCAGAACGCGCCGCGCGAGTTCATCCGTGTCAAGCAGCGCATCGAGGTGCGCGAGGGCGAGGGCGCCGGCGTCAAGTGGGCGCGCCTGGACCCGTACCACGGCTACAAGCTCAGCTTCGAGATCGTGTTCGACCACCCGGCCGTCGACTCGACCGGCCAGCGCGTGGAG
>JAEUOX010000216.1 GCA_016790475.1 Rhodoferax sp.
ACCGCCACGGCCACCGCATTCGACAGGTTGAGACTGCGCTGCTCCGGGCGCATCGGCAGGCGCACGCATTGCTCCGCGGCAAGGTCCTGGCGCACCGCTTCCGGCAGTCCGCGGGATTCGGAGCCGAACACCAGCCAGTCGCCGGGCGCGTAGTGCATCTCGAAGGCGCTCTGCGTGCCGCGCGTCGTGAACGCAAACAGGCGCGTTCGGGGCGGCTGGGCCGCAGCCAGGAAGGCCGGCCAGCTGGCGTGGCGCTGCACCGGGGCGTATTCATGGTAGTCCAGGCCGGCGCGGCGCAGCAGCCGGTCGTCCATCGAGAAGCCCAGCGGCTCGATCAGGTGCAGCGCGCAGCCGGTGTTGGCCGCCAGCCGGATCACGTTGCCGGTGTTGGGCGGGATCTCGGGCTCGACCAGGACGATGTGGAACATGGGGAGGTGGCGCTTTGGCTGGGCCGGCATTGTCGCGCCGTCGCGGCGGCGACCGGGTGACGATGCGTCAATCGTCGGCCGGCGGCAGCTCGGCGCGCGCCAGCACCAGCGCAGTGAGGTGGCTGGCGCCGGCTGTGCGCAGGGCGGTCGCGGCATGGTGCAGCGAGGCACCGCTGGTCATCACGTCGTCCACCAGCACGACCCGCCGGCCGCGCACCCGGTCCGCCTCCAGCGGCTCCACGGCGAAGGCGTCGTGCAGGTTGTGCTGGCGTGCGCTACGCGACAGCGTGGCCTGGGGCACGGTGTCGCGCAGGCGCAGCAGCAGCCGGGCGTGCGTCTTGGCCGGTGCCAGCTGGCGGCACAGCAGCAGCGCCTGGTTGAAACCGCGCTCCCGCAGCCGGGCCTCGGCCAGTGGCATCGGCAGCACCAGATCGGCCGCCTCCAGCGCGGGCTCCACCCAGGGCGTGCTGCGCATCAGCAGCGCGAGGCTGCGGGCCCAGCCGGCCTGCTCGCGGAACTTGAATTCGGCGACCAGCCGCGACCAGGGATACGCGTACGGAACGGCCGCGACGCAGGCGTCCAGCACCGGCGGGTGGCGCACACAGGCGATGCACTGCCGGATGCCGGCCGGCACCGGCAGCGCGCAGGTCGCGCACCGGGGCTGGGGCTGCGCGAACTGCTCCACGCAGGCGTCGCACACCGGCTGCGCCGGCCAGGCGTGGCAGACGGCGCACTGGCTCGGGAGGCGCCCTGGCAGCCCCTGCAGCAGCTCACGGAACATGCACTCAATATACTCGCCGCTCCCACCGTCTGAACCATGTCCTCCGACCACCCTCCCACGCTGGATCCCGTGGCCGCACTGCGCTGGAGCCGGCGGGTGCCCGGCGCGTCGCCCTGGCTGCATGAGGAGGTCGCGCGGCGCATGGAGGAGCGGCTGCAATGGATCCGCAGCGTCCCGGCGCGCTGGGCCCACTGGGAGCCGCTGCAGGGCGGGCTCGGCATCCATGCCGCGCTGGTGCAGCGCTACCCGCAGGCGCAGTGCGTGATCGTCGAGCCGCAGCCGGCCCGCCGCGCCGTCGCGGAACGGGCCCTGCGGCCGCCCTGGTGGCAGCCCGCGCGCTGGGCGGGCGCCCGGACGCAATGGGAGCTGCCGGCACCCGGCTCGGTGCAGATGGTCTGGTCCAACATGGCGCTGCACATTGCCCCGGACCCGCAGGCGGTGCTGGGCCAGTGGCACCAGGCGCTGGCCCCGGAAGGCTTCCTGATGTTCTCCTGCCTCGGGCCGGACTCGCTGCGCACCGTGCAGGAGCTCTGGCGCGAGGCCGGCTGGCCGCCGCCTGCCCATGCCTTCACCGACATGCACGACTGGGGCGACATGCTGGTGCGCGCCGGTTTTGCGGAGCCGGTGATGGACATGGAGCACATCACGCTGACCTTTCCAAGCGCCGAGCGCCTGCTGCGCGAGTTGCGCGAGCTCGGCCGCAACCTGCACGTCGGGCGCTTTGCGGGCCTGCGGGGCCGGCAATGGCAGGGCCGGATGCTGGCGGCGCTGGCCCGGCTGGCCAACCCCGAGGGCGGCGAACTGGCGCTCGGCTTCGAGGTCAATTACGGGCATGCGCTCAAACCACCCCCCCGGGCCGCCGTGCTGCCCGAGACGCGTGTGCCGCTGGGCGACATGCGCCAGGCGCTGCGCGGTGCGCGGGGCTTGCCGAAGGGCGCGCAATGACCCCGGTGGGCCCGGAGTCGCCCTCGCGACGCGGGGAGCGTCGGCTACAATGCCGCCCATTCGAGCCGGGTCGGTTTGCGGGTGCGCGGGTTGCTCCAGCGGTCGCCGGCACGCAGTGGGATGGACATTGGGCGTGACGAATCCAGTTTTTCGCTTCGCAACGGTGCAGGGCCACAACATCCAGTGGTTTCTGCGCCGCAACTGCTCGGTGTCGCCAAGGCAGCTGGGCTGGATGTACCTGTCGCTGTGTGCGGTGTCGTTGGCGATCGGTGCCGTCTTCTGGTTTCAGGGGGCCAAACTGGTACTGCCGTTCGCGTGGATCGAGCTGGTCGCCGTCGGTGCTGCCTTTGCGGCCTATGCGCGCCACGCGACGGACGGCGAAACCATCCGCCTGGCGGGGGGGCAACTGGTCGTCGAGCTGGAGCGCGGTGGAAGGATGGAGCGCGCGGAGTTTCGGCGCGACTGGGTACGTGTCGAGCCGGGTGCGGCGGACAACTCCCTGATCGAGCTGTCCGGCCAGGGGCGCAAGGTGCAGGTCGGCCGTTTCGTGCGGCCGGAGTTGCGCCCGATGCTGGCCAGCGAGATCCGCAGGGCCCTGCGCGGCGCGTGAGCGCAGGGTGGCGGATCGGCCGCAGAGTGATTGGTATTGAGAGGCGATGAAAGAGTGAACATGACGAAGAGCATCTGGGGCCGCTGGGCCCACCCCGTGCTGGCAGGCGCCGGCTGGGCCGGTTCGGCGGTCTTCTCCCTGGCTCATGCCGTGCGGGATCTGCCCGGTGGTCCGGCGGTCAACCAGCTCAACCTGCACCCGGCCGTCACCAAGATCGCCGAAGAGCAGGCCTGGCTGCACTGGTTCATGCTCATCCTGTGCACCGTGATCTTCGTCGGCGTGTTCACGGTGATGTTCTATTCCATCTGGAAGCACCGCAAATCCGTCGGGCACAAGGCGGCGACCTTCCACGAGTCGGTCACCGTCGAGATCGTCTGGACGATCATCCCCTTCATCATCGTGATCCTGATGGCGCTGCCGGCGACCAAGGTGATCGTCGCCATGAAGGACACCACGAATGCCGACATCACGATCAAGGCGACCGGCATGCAGTGGCGCTGGGGCTACGACTACCTGAAGGGGGAAGGGGAAGGCATCGGCTTCGTGTCGGCCCTGGACCCGATGCACCGCACGATGTCCGACGCGGGCGGACCGAAGGCCGGCGAGGCGGTCGACAACTACCTGCTGAAGGTCGACAACGCGCTGGTCGTTCCGGTCGACAAGAAGGTGCGCATCATCACCACCGCCACCGACGTGATCCATGCCTTCATGGTGCCGGCCTTCGGCATCAAGCAGGACGCGATTCCCGGCTTCGTGCGCGACACCTGGTTCCGTGCCGAGAAGACCGGCGACTTCTACGGCCAGTGCGCCGAGCTCTGCGGCAAGGAGCACGCCTACATGCCGATTCACGTGAAGGTGCTGTCGGCACAGGACTACAGCAAGTGGGTCGAAGGCGAGAAGAAGAAGATGGCTGCCAAGGCGGACGACCCCACGAAGGTCTGGACGGCCGAAGAGATCATCAAGCGTGGCGAGAAGGTCTATGCCGCCAACTGCGCCGCCTGCCACCAGCCCAACGGCAAGGGGGCCGGCCCGATCAAGCCGCTGGACGGCTCCGCCATCGTGCTGGATGCCGACAAGAGCAAGCAGATCGCGATCCTGCTCAATGGTGCGAACAACGGCGCGATGCCGGCCTGGAAGACGCTGAGCGATACCGACATCGCCGCGGTGATCACCTACACGAAGAACAACTGGTCGAACAAGACGGGTCAGCTGGTGCAGCCGGCAGACATCGTCGCGGCCCGCAAGTGACGGTTCGCCGGCACCCGCGTTGAAACAGATCGAGCATTGAGAAGGACATCAGGATGAGTGCAGTACTGGACCACCACGGCCACGCGCATGACGACCACCATGACCACCACGCCCCCACCGGCTGGCGGCGCTGGGTGCTGGCCACCAACCACAAGGACATCGGCACGCTGTACATGCTGTTCAGCCTGACCATGCTGATGGTCGGCGGCGTGCTGGCCCTGCTGATCCGGGCCGAGCTGTTCCAGCCGGGCCTGCAGGTCGTCAACCCGGAGCTGTTCAACCAGCTCACGACGATGCACGGCCTGATCATGGTGTTCGGCGCGATCATGCCCGGCTTCGTGGGCTTCGCGAACTGGATGATCCCGCTGCAGATCGGCGCCTCCGACATGGCCTTCGCGCGGATGAACAACTTCAGCTTCTGGCTGCTGATTCCCGCCGCGCTGCTGCTGGTCGGCTCCTTCTTCATGCCCGGTGGCGCCCCCGCCGCCGGCTGGACGCTCTACGCGCCGCTGACGCTGCAGATGGGCCCCAGCATGGACGCCGGCATCTTCGCAATGCACATCATGGGCGCGAGCTCGATCATGGGCTCGATCAACATCATCGTGACCATCCTGAACATGCGCGCACCCGGCATGACGCTGATGAAGATGCCGATGTTCGTCTGGACCTGGCTGATCACCGCCTACCTGCTGATCGCGGTGATGCCGGTGCTCGCCGGTGCGATCACGATGACGCTGACGGACCGTCATTTCGGCACCAGCTTCTTCAACCCGGCCGGTGGCGGTGACCCGGTGATGTACCAGCACATCTTCTGGTTCTTCGGGCACCCCGAGGTCTACATCATGATCTTGCCGGCCTTCGGCATCATCAGCCAGATCGTGCCGGCCTTCGCCCGCAAGCGCCTGTTCGGTTATGCCTCGATGGTGTACGCGACGTCCAGCATCGCGATCCTGAGCTTCGTGGTCTGGGCGCACCACATGTTCACGACCGGCATGCCGGTGACCGGCCAGTTGTTCTTCATGTACTCGACGATGCTGATCGCCGTGCCCACCGCCGTGAAGATCTTCAACTGGATCGCGACGATGTGGCGCGGCTCGATGACCTTCGAGACGCCGATGCTGTTCTCGGTCGGCTTCATCTTCGTGTTCACGATGGGCGGTTTCACCGGCCTGATCTGCGCGATGGCCCCGATCGACATCCAGATCCAGGACACCTACTACGTCGTGGCGCACTTCCACTACGTGCTGGTGGCCGGCTCGCTGTACGCGATGTTCGCCGGCTTCTACTACTGGTGCCCGAAGTGGACCGGCGTGATGTACAACGAGACGCGCGGCAAGATCCACTTCTGGTGGTCGCTGATCGCGTTCAACGTCACGTTCTTCCCGATGCACTTCCTCGGCCTGGCCGGCATGCCGCGCCGTTATGCCGACTACCCGATGCAGTTCGCCGACTTCAACGCGATCGCCTCGGTCGGCGCCTTCGCGTTCGGTCTGGCGCAGGTTTACTTCATCTTCTTCATCGTGATCCCGGCCATGATGGGCAAGGGTGAGAAGGCGGCGCAGAAGCCCTGGGACGGTGCGGAAGGCCTGGAGTGGGAAGTCGCCTCGCCGGCGCCGTTCCACACCTTCGAGAACCCGCCCAAGCTCAACGCCGCCGCGAACCGCGTGGTGGGCTGATCCTTCCGCAGCAAGCCATGGCACTGCCGCCCGATACCCGCAAGTCCAACCTGCGCCTGGCGCTGATCCTGGCGTCGGTGGTGGCGGTGTTCTTCCTGGGCTTCGTGCTCAAGATGCTGGTGCTGGGTGCCTGACGCATGAACCTGCGCGTTGCCAACATGACGATGGCCGGCAAGCTGACGGTCATCGCGCTGGGCATGCTGGCCTTCGGGTATGCGCTGGGCCCGATCTACAACGCGATCTGCGAGATGACCGGCATCAATATCCTGGCGCTGGGCGAACGCAACACCACCGGCGTCAAGGTCGGCGATCCGGTCAACACGCAGGTGGACCGCAGCCGCTCGATCACGGTGGAGTTCGATGCCAACGCGCGTGGCCCCTGGGAGTTCCGCCCCGCGCAGCGCTCGATGCAGGTCCATCCCGGTGAAATGGTCACCGTGATGTACGAGTTCCAGAACGTGCAGAACCGCCGCATGGCCGCACAGGCGATCCCGAGCTACGCACCGATGCAGGCGGCGGCGCACTTCAACAAGCTGCAGTGCTTCTGCTTCAACCAGTACACGCTGGAGCCCGGCGAGAAGAAGTCCTGGCCGGTCGTGTTCGTCATCGACCCGAAGCTGTCGCGCGATGTCTCCACGATCACGCTGTCCTACACCTTCTTTGAAGTCGGTGGCAGCGTGCCGGCGGCCCCGCAGCCGACCGCCGCGGCCCGCCCCGCCGCAGACGCCGAGGTGCGTTCGTGAGCATGCCGTCCGACGCCGGAGCGGCGCTGTCGCGCAAGGGCTCGTTGCTGGGGACGGTCAAGGCGGTCTGCTGGTCCTTCGTCGGCCTGCGCAAGCGCAGTGATTTCGAGCAGGATGGCGCGCGGCTCAATCCGCTGCACATCATCCTGGTGGGCTTTGCGGCCGTCATCGTTTTTGTGCTGGCGCTGGTTGCGCTGGTGAATTGGGTCGTGGCGGCGTGAGCGTGCCCGCATGCGTTTTTCAGAAGATTTGAATCGAGAGCTGGAGAAGAAGATATGAGTTCAACAAGCCACGGCGCCACGCCCTATTACTTCGTTCCATCGCCGTCGAGCTACCCGGCGCTGGCGGCCGCCGGCCTGTTCTTCATGGCGCTCGGCGCCGGGCAGTGGATCAACGGCGTGGCGTGGGGCGAGTACTCGCTGTACGCCGGCCTGCTGATCCTGCTGGCGGTGCTGTTCAAGTGGTTTGGCGCCGCCATCTCCGAGAGCGAAGGCGGCTCCTACAGCCGCAAGGTGGACCTGTCCTTCCGCTGGAGCATGAGTTGGTTCATCTTCTCGGAGGTGATGTTCTTCGGTGCGTTCTTCACCGCGCTGTGGTGGATGCGGGTGCACTCGGTGCCGGCGCTCGGCAGCCTGGAGAACTCGCTGCTCTGGCCGGACTTCAAGGCGGCCTGGCCCAGTGCGGTGGCGGGCGCCACGGCTTCGCCGGCAGGCATCGTCGAGCCTTTCCAGACCATGACGCCGTTCTGGCTGCCCACGATCAACACCGCGCTGCTGCTGTCTTCCGGCGTGACGCTGACGATCGCGCACCATGCGTTGCAGGTCGGCAACCGCGGCCGTACGATCGCCTTCATGTGGATGACGGTGCTGCTGGGCCTGGTGTTCCTGTTCGTGCAGGGTTATGAATACGCCCACGCCTACAGCGACCTGAACCTGAAGCTGACCTCCGGCGCCTACGGCTCGACCTTCTTCATGCTGACCGGTTTCCACGGTTTCCACGTGTTCATCGGCATGCTGATGCTGCTGTTCATCACGCTGCGCCTGGGCAAGGGCCACTTCACGCCGCAGAAGCATTTCGGCTTTGAGGGCGCCGCCTGGTACTGGCACTTCGTGGACGTGGTCTGGCTGGGCCTGTACATCCTGGTCTACTGGCTCTGATCGGGACTACCCGCGGGTGGTCCCTGTCTGTGGCGGCCGGTCAGCCTGACCGGCCGTTGTTCATTTTCCGGCGGGAATGCCGGTAGGCTGGATGTAGCCGAGCTTCCAGGCGATCAGCACACAGACGAACAGCAGGATCGAGAAGCCGACCCGGAACGCCAGCGCGCGCGCCATGTGGTTCGGCCGGGACTCTCCCTGTTGTTGGCCCCCGTTCATCATGTAATAGAGCGCTGCGCCCAGACTGCCGAGGATCGCGATGAATGCCAGGATGACGAGATAGACCATGCATCGGATTATCCCGTGAGTGCCCGTGCCTCGACAGCCCGCTTCTGGCTGGTCACGCTGGCGGCCCTTGTCGGTGTCGCGCTGACGCTGTCGCTGGGGTTCTGGCAGCTGTCCCGCGCCGCGGACAAGCTGGCCCTGCAGGAAACGATGGACGCACGCCGGGCGCTGCCTCAGCTGGACGGTGCGACGCTGCGCGACCCGGCGCTGGCACAGGGCAACCTCTACCGGTCCGTCCAGCTGCGCGGGGCCTGGTTGCCTGGACACACCCTCTACCTGGACAACCGGCAGATGCAGGGCAAGGCCGGTTTCTTTGTCGTGACGCCGTTGCTGCTGGCGCCGGACGGGCCGGCGGTGCTGGTGCAGCGGGGCTGGGTGCCGCGCAACTTCATCGACCGTTCGCAGGTGCCAGTGGTGCCGACCCCGGAGGGCCCGGTCGCGGTGAGCGGGCGTATCGCCCCGCCACCGGGCAAGTTATACGAGTTCGCCGCATCCGGGTCCGGTGCAATCCGGCAAAATCTGGACTTGTCGTCGTTTGCCGGCGAGATCGGGCGCCCGCTGGCCGCGGTCACCGTCCAGCAGGCCGGGCCGCCCTCGGACGGTCTGCTGCGCGACTGGCCCCGGATCGATCTGGGTGTCGACAAGCATTACGGTTACGCGGTGCAATGGTTTGCACTGGCAGGGTTGATCGCCCTCCTTTATGGCTGGTTCCAAATTGTCAAACGCTTCTTCCTCGCCCGCTGACGGTCCCGACCAGCCGCTGGGGCTCACGGTCCATTCGCTGCCCGACGCCGCGCACGCCACGGACGAGGTGGCCGACCCGGTGCGCCGCGCGGCCGGGCGCTGGAAGATGTTTCTGGTGCTCGCGGTGTGCGCCGCACCGGTGATCGCGTCCTACTTCACCTACTACGTGATCCGGCCGGAATCCCGGCGCGTGTTCGGGGAGCTGATCGACCCGCAGCGGCCCCTGCCGGATCTGTCCGCCACACCGCTCGAAGGCGCACCCTCCAATCTGCGCAAGCTGCGGGGCCAGTGGCTGCTGCTCAGCGTCTCCGGCGGCGCCTGCGATACCTCCTGCCAGCAGAACCTGTACCTGCAGCGCCAGCTGCGCGAGGGCCTGGGCCGCGAGAAGGACCGGGTTGACCGGGTCTGGCTGGTCCAGGATGCTGTGGACGTGCCGGCCGCGCTGCGCCCGGCCGTCAAGGACGCGACGGTGCTGCGCGTCGACCCGGCCGGCCTGGCGCGATGGCTGGCACCGGCCCCGGGCCATGCGCTGCAGGAGCACCTGTACCTGGTGGATCCGCTGGGCAACTGGATGATGCGTTTCCCGGCCGGCCTGGATGCCGCCGGCGCCGCACGCGCCAAGCGCGACATCGAGCGCGTGCTGCGTGCCACCAGCTCCTGGGACACCGCCGGGCGGCAGAGTCAGCCATGATGCGCCCGCCCATGCCCTTGCGGAGCGCGCTCCGATGAACACCACGCACGTCGCCGTGGATCTGGCGCCGCTGGCCCAGATGCTGCTCGTGGGCGCGATGGTGGCCGCACTGGCGCTGGGCTGGGTCTGGTTGCGCCAGCGCGGGCAGGCGGCCTGGACCTGGCGCCAGAAGCTCACGGTGCTGACGCTGGTGCTGACCTTCGACCTGGTCGTGTTCGGTGCCTTCACGCGCCTGACGGACTCCGGTCTGGGCTGCCCGGACTGGCCGGGCTGCTACGGTCACGCCAGCCCGGTCGGCGCGGTGCACCATATCCAGGCCGCGCAGACGGCCATGCCGACCGGCCCGGTGACCCATGGCAAGGCCTGGATCGAGATGCTGCACCGCTACCTGGCGACCGGCGTCGGCACGCTGATCCTGGTGCTGGCGGTCGCCAGCTGGCGCGAGCTGGCGGACCGTTCCGCGCGGCTGTCGCCGGTGGAGCGTTGGTGGCCGACGCTGACGCTGGTCTGGGTCTGTGTGCAGGGTGCCTTTGGCGCCTGGACGGTCACGATGAAGCTGCGCCCGGCGATCGTGACGCTGCACCTGCTGGGAGGCCTGCTGCTGCTCGCGCTGTTGTGCGTGCAGGCGCAGCACCAGGCGCGCCGGGTCCGGCAGACGGAGCCGGTCCGGCTCGACACCGGCAGTGCGCGGCTGTTGCTGCTGGTCTGCGTGCTGCTGGGCGTCCAGCTGGCGCTGGGCGGCTGGGTCAGCACCAACTATGCCGTGCTGGCCTGCACCGATTTCCCGCAATGCCAGGGCCGCTGGTGGCCGGACATGCGCTTCGACCAGGCCTTCACGTTGTGGCGCGATCTGGGCATGACGCCGGACGGTGAGGCGATCAGCTTCGCGGCACTCACGGCGATCCACTACATCCATCGCCTGATGGCGGTGGTCGTGCTGCTGGCGATGGCCTGGCTGGTCGCGCGGCTGCACCGTTTCGTGCCGCTGGTGCGGCATGCGCGCTGGCTCGGTGGTCTGGCGGCGCTGCAGCTGGCCAGCGGCCTCGGCAACGTGGTGCTGGGCTGGCCGCTGGCCGCGGCGCTGCTGCATACCGGCGGTGCGGCCGCGATGGTGGTGGTGCTCACCACCGTCTGGGCGCGCACCGTGCGGCAGCCCGCAGCCGCGCCGGTCGCGCATTCGCACGCCGGCGTTCCGGGGGTCCCGACATGACGGACGAATCCTCCGTGCTTCGCCAATCGCACTGGCCGCGGCTGGTTCGGCAGTTCTACGCGCTGACCAAGCCGCGCGTCGTGCAGCTGATCGTGTTCTGCGCGCTGATCGGCATGGTGCTGGCGATTCCCGGCCTGCCAAACGCCGCCGACCTGGGGCGCATCCTGATCGCCTGCGTCGGCATCTGGCTGGTTGCCGGTGCCGCGGCTGCCTTCAACTGCATCGTCGAGCAGCGCATTGACGCCCAGATGAAACGCACCGCCTGGCGCCCGACCGCGCGGGGGGAGCTGGGCAACCTCCATACGCTGCTGTTCTCGGCGCTGCTGTGCCTGGCCGGCTCGGTGCTGCTCTACGTCTGGGTCAATCCGCTGACGATGTGGCTCACCTTCGCGACCTTCGTCGGTTATGCGGTGATCTACACCGTCGTGCTCAAGCCGCTCACGCCGCAGAACATCGTGATCGGCGGCGCGTCCGGCGCGATGCCGCCGGTGCTGGGCTGGACGGCGATCACGAACGATGTCGGGCCCCAGGCGCTGATCCTGTTCCTGATCATCTTCCTGTGGACGCCGCCGCACTTCTGGGCGCTGGCGCTGTACCGGGTGGAGGACTACCGCAAATCCGGCTTGCCGATGCTGCCGGTCACGCACGGCAGCGCGTTCACCCGGCTGCAGATCCTGCTCTACACCGGCGTGCTGTTCGCGGCCTGCCTGCTGCCCTTCGTCTACGGCATGAGCTCCTGGCTGTACCTGGCCGCGGCGGTGCTCCTGAGTGGCGGCTTCTGCCTGTATGCTTTCCAACTCTGGCGGGATTACTCCGATGCCCTGGCGCGCAAGACCTTCCGGTACTCGCTGTGGCACCTGAGTCTGCTGTTCGCAGCGCTGCTGCTGGACCACTACCTGCTTTGACGGCCGCTGCCGCCCGGGCCCACACACGATGCTTCGACGAAAGTTCACCCTCCTGATCCCGACCCTGGTGGCCGGTGGCGCCACGCTGGGTTTGGCCGGGTGCTCGGACAAGGCCCCGTCCTTCACCGCGATCGACATCACCGGCGCCGAGTACGCCCGGGATTTCCCGCTGCCGGACCACAACGGCCGGCAGCGCAGCGTCCGGGACTTCGCCGGCAAGGTGGTCGTGGTCTTCTTCGGCTACACCCAGTGCCCGGATGTCTGCCCCACGTCGATGTCCGAACTGGCGGAAGTCCGCAAGCTGCTCGGCCCGGACGGCGACAAGCTGCAGGGCATCTTCATCACGGTGGACCCGGAGCGCGACACGCCCGAGGTGCTGAAGGCCTACATGGAGAACTTCGAGCCGTCCTTCCTGGCGCTGCGCCCGACCTCCCCGGAGCAACTCGCCGCGCTGGCCAAGGACTTCAAGGCCTACTACAAGAAGGTCGACGGCCGCACGCCCACCAGCTACACGATGGACCACTCGGCCGGCAGCTATGTGTTCGACACCCAGGGGCGGATCCGGCTGTTCACGCGGTATGGCACGGGGGCTGCGCCGCTGGCCGCGGACATCCGCATCTTGCTGGCGCAGGCACGCTGACCCGCCGCGGACGGCGGGCCGAGCAGGCGGTCAGGCGTAGCTGACCAGCGCCTTCTTCATCTTCTTCATCGCCGCCACCTCGATCTGGCGGATGCGCTCGGCACTGACGCCGTATTCGGCCGCCAGGTCATGCAGCGTCATGCCGCCGGAGCTGTCGTCGTTGACCTTGAGCCAGCGCTCCTCGACGATGCGCCGGCTGCGCGGATCCAGGCTGGCCAGCGCGGTGGCGATGCCGTCGGAGGCCATCCGGTCGCGCTGGCGGGCTTCCAGCACCGAGGTCGGCTCATGCTTGTGGTCGGTCAGGTAGGCGATCGGGCCGAAGGCCTCCTCGCCGTCGTCGGACGGCGTCGGGTCCAGCAGCACGTCGCCGCCTGCCAGACGGGTTTCCATCTCGATCACTTCCTCGCGCTTGACGTCGAGCTCGCGCGCCATGGCGTCGATCTGGGCGTCGTTCAGCGTGTCGCGCGGGCTGCCGGCATCCGCCATGCCGTCCTCGGAGCGGAAGCGCTGCTTCATCGAGCGCAGGTTGAAGAACAGCTTGCGCTGCGCCTTGGTGGTGGCCACCTTGACCATGCGCCAGTTCTTCAGGATGTATTCGTGGATTTCCGCCTTGATCCAGTGCAGCGCGTAGCTGACGAGGCGCACGCCCTGGTCCGGATCGAAGCGTTTGACGGCCTTCATCAGGCCGACATTGCCTTCCTGGATCAGGTCGCCGTGCGGCAGGCCGTAACCCAGGTACTGGCGGGCCACCGAGACGACCAGCCGCAGGTGGGAGAGCACCAGTTTTCCGGCGGCTTCCAGGTCGTTGTCGTCCCGAAGCCGGCGGGCATAGGCCTGTTCCTGCTCCAGCGTGAGCAACGGCAGCCGGTTGACGGCGGAGATGTAGGCGTCCAGATTGCCCAGCGCAGGCACCATGGCCCAGGGATTGGCCACTGCGAGCGCGGATCCGGGTGCTGCTGTACGAACTGTCATGCCAAACCTCCTCCAGAGATGGTGTGAATATTAGCACTCTCTGTGATCGAGTGCTAATCCCTGGGTTCCGTCGGGGTAGGGGATTTACAGAACTTTGCAGAGGGTGGGGGTGGGCGCCGCTACTTTGTGGGCACTCACAAACTGATCGCTGCCCTGGGCGAACCGTGCAAGCCTGGGCAAGGTGGGCCTTGCCGCCCAGACTTGGAGCTTATCCCACATGGCAACCCACTTTGGCACGAGGACAGCAGTCAGCACTCGGCATGGGCCTCTGGGCGGCGCGATCCACGTACCAACTATGCGGCGCTTGACTTTGCAGCCTGGCTGGCCCGCGCCTTCCTTTTGAGTTCCGCGGCATCCCACGGCTCGCTCAGCCCATTCGTCACGACACCGCAGTACCTGGTGATCCTGTGGCCTTCGACGCTCGGGGTGGTTGTGAGCAGCATGGTCCGACGCATTGAACGGTGAAGATGACGTGGATTCGGAATTCTGCGCCCCAATGAGGGGTGTGCCATTGCGTGTCCGATGGACCAAGGGGCATCCGTCGGCGTTACCTGCGCGACGACCGACCTTTGTCTTGGGCGACTGTGGCGGTGACAGGGCCTCACGCTGCGATAGCCGCCCTGAGGCGTACTTGTGCAAAACACTTGCGATGAGTGTCTGAAACCGAACCGACACCCCCATCACCCGAAACGCCAACCTACCCCGCCACCGACACCTGCGCCAACCCCGCATCCACAATCAGGTTCTGCCCGGTGATCCCGTCACTGTCATCACTTGCCAGGAACAGCGTCGAGCGTGCCACATGCGTCGAGTCCAGCCGGAACTTCAGGCATTGCAGGTCGATGAATTTGCGGTCCTCGTCGTCGTTGCGCCAGAGCTGGGTCTGCCGCTCGGTGACGATGGCGCCGGGTACCAGCGCGTTGACACGGATGCCGGCCTCGCCGAGTTCGCGGGCCAGCGTCCGGGTCATGCCGGAGATGGCGGCCTTGCTGGCGGTGTAGCCGATCAGGTTCGGGCGCCCGCGCATCCAGCTGATGGAGCCCATGTTGATGATGCTGCCGCCCAGGCCGGCCGCGCGCAGCTGCCGCGCGACGCTCTGCGTCGCGAACACCTGGTGGCGCAGGTTGATCGCCAGGCAGTTGTCCCAGTACTCCGGCGTCAGCTCGTCCAGCGCATGGCGGTCGTCGCGCCCGGCGTTGTTGACCAGCACGCGGACCGGCCCGTGGCGCCGGGCCACGCGCTCGAGCAGGGCCTGCAGCGCGGGGATGTCGCGCACGTCGCAGGCCTCGTAGTAGGGCGCGGGCAGGCCGGCCGCAGTCAGCTCGGCGCTCAGCGCGTCGCCGCCGTCGGGCCGGGTGCCGCAGAACGCGACCTGGCTGCCCTGCGCCGCAAAGGCCCGCACCAGCTCGGCCCCGATGCCGGACGAGCCGCCCGAGATGAACACGCTGCGCCCGCGCAGCGAAGGGTAGGGGGTGTAGTCCGCCATGGGGGTCTACCAGCCTGCCGGCAGCACGTCGGCCATCGCGACGACGCTGTGGGTGTCGATGCTGCGGTGTGCCGCGATGCCGGTGGCGACCGCGCGCAGCCCTTCCTCGAGCGTGACCTCCGGTGGCAGGCCCTGGCGGATCGCCGCGGCGAACTTCACATGCTCGACATAGGACGCGCCAAAGTGGTTGCCCATGTACTTGATGCTGGTGTCCCAGATGCGGCGCACCGAGACACCCTTGCCGCTGCTGGCCGTCTGGCCCCAGACCTTGCGCGTGCCCCAGTCCTCGCGCCGGCCGTAGCGCAATGTCATCGACGGAAGCAGCGACTCCAGCTTGCCCTCGTCACCGACGACGATGATCTGCTCGTTGTCGACCGAGTTCTCGGCAAACATGCACAGGTCCAGCATCGCGCGGGCGCCGCTCGGGTACTCGACGACGACATAGGCGCTGTCCAGGATGTCGGGCGTGCGCCCGCCGTAGGATTCGTCCAGGTGGTTGACGCGCTGCCCGCCGGACGCGAACACCGACACCGGCCGCTCGCCCAGCACCAGGTCCATCAGGTTGAAGTAGTGGCAGCACTTCTCTACCAGCGTGCCGCCGGTGTTCGCCGAGAATCGGTTCCAGTCGTCCACCTTCGGATAGAAGGGCTCGCGGTGCTCCCGGATGGCGACCTGGTGGATGCGCCCGACCGCGCCGGCATGGGCCATGCGCAGCATCTCGGCCACCGGCGGCATGTAGCGGTACTCCTGCGCGACCCAGACCAGCGGCTTGCGCCCCTGCGCCTGCTGCACCAGCTCCAGGCAGTCCGCGATGCGGGTGCACAGCGGCTTCTCGATCAGGATGTGCGCATCGGTGGCCAGCGCATGGCGCAGCACGTCGATGTGCGTGTGGTTCGGCGTGGAGATCACCAGTGCATCGAAGCCGCCGGCCGCCAGCAGCGCCGGGTAGTCCGCGTAGGCCCGCACGGGGCCGGGCAGCAGCGCCTGGGCGGCCTCCCGGCTGGCGGCATGCGGGTCGGCGATCGCGGTGATCTCGGTGCCCTCGATGCACTTGATGTTCTCGATGTGCTCGCGGCCCATGCTGCCGCAGCCGATCAGTGCGTAGCGGATCTTGGATTGCATGTCCTGCCTGCCTTTCGTCTCAATAGCCCTGCGCGTGGTTCTGGATGTCCATCGCGCGGATCGTGGACAGCGTGGCGGCGCAGGTGCGCATCATCAGCCCCAGGTCGGAGGCCACGCCGATGTAGTCGAAACCGGCCTTGCGGTAGATCGCCACCGCCTCCGGCGTGCCCCCCACCGTGCCGATGGGCTTGCCCAGCGCATGGCAGCGCTGCACGCTGCGCGCCATCACCTCGACGACCGCCGGGTTCAGCAGGTCGCCGACATGGCCCATCGCGCCGCTCAGGTCCCCGGGGCCGATGAACAGCGAGTCCACGCCCTCGACCTGGCCAATCGCCTCCAGCTGGTCCATGGCCTGCGGCGTCTCGATCTGCACGATGACCGACACGCCGGCATTCGCGACCTTGAAGTAGTCCTTGACGGTGCCGAAGCGCGAACCGCGGCTCATCGCCGCCATGCCGCGCACGCCCACCGGCGGGTACTTGCAGGCGGCCACCGCGCGGCGCGCCTCGTCGGCGTTCTGCACGAACGGGAACAGCAGCGTCTGCGCGCCGGCATCCAGCACGCGCTTGACCATCACGGTGTCGTTCCAGGGCACGCGGGTCACCGGCAGCATCCGGGTGCCGGCCACGGCCTGCAGCATGTGCACCAGGTCGGCCAGGTCCAGCGGCGTGTGCTCCATGTCGATGACGGCCCAGTCGAAGCCGGCGCATCCCATGGCCTCGGCCACCAGCGGCGAGGCCGACATCACGAAGCTGCCGACCGGGTAGCCCGCAGGCAGGTCGCGACGGGCCAGCAGGTCGGCAAAGGGGTTGTTCATGGGCGGTCTCCAGCGTTCAGAAGATGGCGGGTTCCGGCGAGGGCGCGTTGCCCTGCAGGAAGTCGAAGTCGCAGCCCTGGTGGGCCTGCGTCACATGGGCCTGGTACAGCCGGGTGAAGCCGCGCTGCACCGCAGGCGGCGGCGCTGTCCAGGCTGCGCGGCGGCGCGCCAGCTCGGCTTCGTCCACCAGCAGCTGCAGCCGGCGCGCGGCGACGTCGAGTTCGATCCGGTCGCCGGTGCGCACCAGCGCCAGCGGGCCGCCGACTGCGCTCTCCGGCGACACATGCAGCACGCAGGTGCCATAGTGGGTGCCGCTCATCCGGGCATCACTGATGCGCAGCATGTCGCGCACGCCGGCCTGCAGCAGCTTGCGCGGGATCGGCAGGTTGCCCCACTCCGGCATGCCGGGCGCCCCGACCGGGCCGGCATTGCGCAGCACCAGCACGGTGTCTTCGTCACAGTCCAGCGCCGGGTCGGCCATCGCGCGCAGCATCTCCGGCTGGCTGTCGAACACCAGTGCGCGGCCGGTGTGCTGCATCAGCCGCGGGTTGGCCGCGCTGGGCTTGATGACGGCGCCGTTCGGTGCCAGGTTGCCATAGACCACCGCCAGCGCGCCGGCTGCGCTGACGGGCTGGTCCAGGGGCCGGATCACCTGCGGGTCGAGCACCTGGGCGCTGGCGATGTTCTCGCCCAGGTTGCGGCCGGTCACGGTGGCGGCGCCGGTGTCCAGGTGGGTCCGGATCACCTGCATCAGCGCCGGCAGGCCGCCGGCGTAGTAGAAGTCCTCCATCAGGCGGTCGCCGCTGGGGAACAGGTTGGCCAGCACCGGCACGCGCCGGGCCATCGCGTCCAGGTCGTCCAGCGTCAGCGTGATGCCGGCGCGGCCGGCCATCGCCAGGATGTGCACCGCTGCGTTCGTCGAGCCTCCCAGCGCCATTTGTACCGCCATCGCGTTGTCGAAGCTGCCGCGGGTCAGCAGCCGGGAGGGTTTCAGGTCCTCCCAGACCATCCCGACGATGCGCTGGCCGCAGTCGGTGGCCATCCGGATGTGCGCGGAATCCATGGCCGGGATCGACGTGGCGCCTGGCAGCGTCAGGCCCAGCGCCTCGACGATGGCCGTCATCGTCGACGCGGTGCCCATCGTGTTGCAGGTGCCCGGTGCGCGGGTCATCCGGGCCTCCAGGCGCTGGATGCCGGCTGCGTCGATCTGCCCGGCCTGGTACTCGTCCCAGAACATCCGGGTGTGGGTGCCGGCGCCGACCGTCCGCGCGACGCCGTTCTGCACGACGCGGTCGTTCAGCATCGGCCCGGCCGGACAGAACAGCGTCGGGATGTCCATGCTCAGCGCACCCATCACCGTGCCGGGCGTCGTCTTGTCGCAGCCGGCCAGCAGCACGACGCCGTCGCAGGGCAGGCTGCGCAGCAGCTCTTCGACCTCCATCGCCAGGAAGTTGCGGTACAGCATGGTCGTGGGCTTGACCATCACTTCGCCCAGGCTCATCGCCGGCAGCTCGACCGGGAAGCCGCCGGCCAGCAGGATGCCGCGCTTGACGGCCTCGGCGCGCTCGCGCAGGTGGGCATGGCAGGGCGAGAGGTCGCTCCAGGTGTTGATCAGGGCCACCATCGGGCGGTCCATCATGTCCTCGCGCCGGAAGCCCTGCTGCTGCATGCGCTGCCGGTGCGCGAAGCCCCGCATGCCCTGGTCGGAGAACCAGCGGCGGGAGCGCAGTTCGGCGAGCGTCTTCATCGGTCAGCTCGCGGTGATCTTCGCCGCCTTGATGACGCGGCTCCACAACTCGACTTCGCTCTTCAGGAAGACAGCGAATTCCTCCGCACCCCTCGGGCTGAGGCGAAAGCCCTGCTGCGTCGCGCGCTCCGCCATGTCGGGCGCCGCCATGATCTTCAGGATCTCGCGGGAATAACGCTCGATGATGGTGTCCGGCGTCCTGGCCGGGGCCATCACCGCGGTCCAGTTCTCGACCTGCAGCGCCGCCATGCCGGCCTCGATCGTCGTCGGGACGTCCGGCACCGCCGCGTTGCGAGCCGGGCTGCACAGTGCCAGCGCGCGCAGCTTGCCCGCCTTCACATGGGCGATGGATTCGGGGAAGTTGGAGAAGATGATGTCGATCTGGCCGCCGATCAGGTCCGCGATGGCAGGTGCGCCGCCACGGTAGGGCACGTGCGTCATCGACGACTGGTTGATGTCGTTGAACAGCGCCATCGTCAGGTGCGGCGGCGTGCCGTTGCCGCTGGAGCCGGCATTCAGCGTGCGGGTCTTGGCCACCCGCATCAGGTCCTTGAAGTCGGTGATCGGGCTGTTGGCCGGCACCACGATCAGCATCGGGGAACCCACCAGCAACGCTACCGGCCGCAGGTCGCGCAGCAGGTTGTAGGGGGCGTCCGGAAACAGCGTGACGTTGGCCGCATGCGCCAGCGTGATCGCCAGCAGGCTGCCGCCGTCCGGCGGCGATTTGGCGACCAGGTCGGCGCCGATCTGCGCATTGCCGCCCGCCCGGTTCTCGACCACCACCGGAACCTTGATCGCCTCGGCGAGCTTCTGGCCGACGGAGCGCGCCATCACGTCGGTCAGCCCCCCCGGCGGGAAGGGCACGATGTACTTGACCGTCATGCCGGCGCGTGGAAACTCCTGGGCCTGCACGAGGCCTGGCAGGCCCAACGCGGCGGCGCCTGCTGCGCCCGCGATCAGATGGCGTCTTAGCATCCGTTGTCTCCTGTGGCGACCGGCGCTCAGCTGGCCAGTGCGACGATCTGCGCGTGCAGCGCGTCCGGGATGGCGATGCCGTCCTTGTGCGCCGTGCGCTCCAGGGCCAGGCGCCGGCCCCCGGCGAGCCGGACACCGTCGTCGACCAGCATCTCCGCGATCAATGTCTCCATGCGCTCGAAGTACCGGTCGGAGCCGGCCAGTGCGCCCGGATCGATCACCAGGAAGGCCTGCCCGATGCGCGGCTGGTTGCCCTCGTCGACGAAGAAGGAGGAGGCCTCGAAGCCGAACTGCGCGCCGATCAGCGCGGTGACCAGCAACTCGACGACCAGCGCCAGCATGGCGCCCTTCGGGCTGCTGACCGCACCGATCGGCAGCATCGAACCCATTAGGCCGGCTTGCGGGTCGGTGGTCGGGTTGCCGTCGGCGTCCAGCGCCCAGCCGGCCGGGATGCTGCGGCCTTCCTTCGCGGCGACCATCAGCTTGCCGCGGGCGACCTCGCTGAGCGAGAGGTCGATCATCAGCGGGTCCGCATCGCGGCGCGGGAAGATCGCCGCCACCGGGTTGGTCCCGAAGACCGGATGGCGCCCGCCGGCCGCCGGCATCGCAGCCGGTGAGTTCGTGAACGCCAGGCCGACCAGGCCGGCGTCGGCCACGGCGCGGAGATGGTCCACCAGCACGCCGGCATGGTGGCTGTTGGTGACGCCGGCAAAACACACGCCCAGCGCGCGGGCGGTGTCCACGGCCTGGGCCACCGCCAGATCGCAGGCCGGGAAGGCCAGGCCCTGGCGGGCGTCCACCAGCAGCGCCGCGCCCTTCTGGCGGGCCACCTGCGCGACGGCCGCGCCGTCGGCGCGCCCGTTGCGCAGATGCGTGGCGTATTGCGGCACGCGGCTCAGCCCGTGCGAAGCCAGACCCTGCGATTCGGCCAGCACCAGCGCCCGCGCGGTCGAGGCGGCCATGCCGGCATGGGCACCCGCCGCCCGCAGCGCGCGCTCGACCAGCTCGGTGGCCTGCGCCAGACTCAGGCGGGCCATCAGCGCAGCGCCTCCAGCACGCGGGCGGCGATCATCGTCGACACCCGCTCGTTGGATTCGGAGCTCACACCGGAGATGTGCGGTGTCAGCAGCAGGTTCGGGCAGCCGGCCAACGCCGGCGTGGCCGGCAGCGGCTCGACATCGAACACGTCGATCGCTGCGCCACCCAGATGGCCGGAACGCAGCGCAGCCGCCACGGCCGGCACGTCCAGGATCGGGCCGCGCGAGGTGTTGATCAGGATCGCACCCGGCTTCATCGACGCGATGCGCTGGGCGTCGAACAGCCCGCGCGTGCCGTCCACCAGCGGCACATGCAGTGTCACCACGTCGGACTGCAGGATCAGGTCGTGCAGGCCGGTGGCCTTGACGCCGCTGTCCTGGAACACCGGGGCGTCGTCGTCGATCATCGCGTCGAACGCGATCACGTTCATGCCCAGCCCACGCGCCAGGCGGCCCGTCAGCTGCCCGATCGAGCCGAAGCCGATGATGCCCAACGTCTTGCCGGCGGTCTCGCGGCCGCGCGCGCCCAGCGCATTGCGCGGCCAGTGGCCGGCGATGACGTCGGGCGTCGACGCAAAGGCGCCGCGCAGCAGCATCATCGTCGCGGTGATCACGTACTCCGCAACACTCAGCGCGTTGGCGCCGGTGGCCGGGATCACCGCCATGCCGCGGGCCTCGCAGCCCGGCACGTCGATGTTGTCCAGCCCCACGCCCAGCCGGCCGATGACCCGGCACCGGCCCAGCGCCGCCAGCAGCTCGCCACGCACCTGGGTGCGGTTGCGCACCACCAGCGCGTCCGCTTCGGGGGCGAGTGCGAGCAGGCGGGCCGGGTCGTCCACCAGGTTCGGGTCGTACAGCACGTCGTGCGTGGCCTGCAGCTGCGCCACGGCCGGCGCGTCCATGATCTCGGTGATGACGATGCGGGCCATGGCGGGCTCAGGCGCTCTCGTACAGGCGGGTCAGCACGAACTCGCGGTGGCCCAGGGCCTCGGCCGCCGTCAGCCGGCCGTTCGCGGTGCGCAGCATGCTCTCCAGCAGCTTGTCGCCGGCCTGGTCGAGCGTGATCTCGCGCTGCAGCAGGCCGGTGGTGTCCACGTCGATGTGCTCGCTCATCGTGCGCACGGTGCGCGGGTTGGCGCAGATCTTGATGACTGGCAGGATCGGGTTGCCGATCACGTTGCCCTGGCCGGTGGGAAAGAAGTGCACCGCATAGCCGGAGGCGGCGCACAGCGTCACCATCTCGGCGGCCGCGCTGCTGGAGTCCATGAACCACAGGCCCGGGTGCGTCGGCATTTCGGCCTTGTCGATCACGCCGTCCACGGTGCACAGCTTGCCGATCTTCTGGATGTTGCCCAGGGCCTTTTCCTCGATCGTCGTCAGGCCGCCGGCGATGTTGCCCTTGGTCGGTTGGCTGTCGGAGAGGTCGCTGGTCTTGTGCCGGTTGATGACTTCCTGGTAG
>JAEUOX010000226.1 GCA_016790475.1 Rhodoferax sp.
CCTGCCAGCCGCTGACGGCATACACCGGTATCTGGATGCGACGGTAGTCCTCGCACACCGAGCCGGGTTTCCAGTAGTCGTCGCGCCGCTGGTGCGACAGCCAGATGTGCACCGGCAGCGTGCTGGCCTCCAACCGTTCGATCCACTGGCTGCGCCAGCGATCGCCCACCACGGCCGGGTCCGGCGGCCGCGCGGTGCCCGACAGCAGCGTACCGCCCCAGCTGGTATTGCCCTCGATCATGCAGCCGCCCATGTAGTGGCAGTCGCCGTTGTAGCGGTCATGGGTGAAGCCGATCGGGAGGATGGCCTTCAGCGCGGGCGGCTGCAGGGCCGCGACCTGCAGGCTGTTGAAGCCCCCCCAGCTGATGCCCCACATGCCGACCCGCCCGCTGCACCACGGCTGCGCCGCCAGCCAGGCGATCACCGCGACGCCGTCGGTCAGCTCGGGCTTGTCGTACTCGTCGCGCAATACGCCTTCGGAATCACCGGTGCCGCGGATGTCCACACGTACCGCAGCGTACCCGTGGCCGGCGATGTAGGGCTGCGTCACCGAGTCGCGGTAGCTGGTGCCGTCGCGCCGCCGGTAGGGCAGGTATTCCAGGATCGCCGGCACCGGATCGGCCTCGGCGTCCTGCGGCAGCCAGATGCGGGCGGCCAGGCGCACACCGTCGGGCATCGGGATCCAGGCGGTCATGATCTCGCGGATCGGGCGGGGGAAGGTCAAGACCGACTGCATCGGCAAGCTCAGCGCTGCAGACTCAGCGCGTACGGAAAATGGCAACGCACCAGACGCCCGTCGCCGACCTCCGCCAGGGCAGGCGCTTCGGTCTTGCAGCGCGGCTGCGCCACCGGGCAGCGGGTATGGAAGCGGCAACCCGGTGGCGGGTTGACGACGCTGGGAATCTCGCCCTGCAGCACGATGCGCCGCGCCCGCCGTGCCGGATCGATGGCCGGATTGGTGGACAGCAGCGCGGCCGAGTAGGGGTGGGCGGGCTTCTCGAACAGTGCCTGCGTCGGGGCCTGCTCGACGATCTGACCCAGGTACATCACCGCGGTGCGGCGGGTCACGCGGCGGATCACGTTCAGGTTGTGGCTGACCAGCAGATAGGTCAGCGCGAACTCCTGCTGCAGGTCCAGCAGCAGGTTGAGCAGCTCGCCCTGCACCGACACGTCCAGCCCCGCAGTCGGCTCGTCCGCGACGATCAGCTCCGGCTGCATGACCAGCGCGCGCGCCACACCCACACGCCGCGCCTGTCCGCCGGAAATCTGGTGCGGGTACTTGGCCAACACATCGGCCGGCAGGCCCAGGCGCTGCAGGATGCCGGCCAGGCGCTGCTCCGCCTCGGCGCGGGGCAGGCGGTGGATCGCGATCGGCTCGCGCAGCGTGCGCCCGAGCGTCATGCGCGGCGACAGCGAGGCCACCGCATCCTGCAGCAGCATCTGCACCCTGCGCCGGAAAGCCAGTGGCTCGCGTGCGAGCTGCTCCGGCACGCTCTGGCCACCCACCGACACACGGCCGGCGGTGGGGGGCGTCAGCCCCACGAGCACCCGGCACAGCGTCGTCTTGCCGGAGCCGGACTCGCCGACCAGGCCCAGGATATCGCCACGCTCCAGGCTCAGCGTGACGTCATCCAGCGCGCGCACCCGGCCGCCGAACACGACACTGACGCCCTGCAGCGCCACCAGCGGCAGCTCGCTCATGCGATCTCCCCGTGGCGCAGACAGGCCACGCGACGCCCACCGTCGATTTCCACGAGCGGGGGCACCTCGCCCCGGCACCGTTCGGTGGCATGGCTGCAGCGGGGCGCGAAGACGCAGGCCCCATGCGGCGCCACCGGGTCCTGGACCTCGCCCGGAATCGACTGGAGCCGTCCACCCTGGGCATCGTCGTCGAGCTCGCACTCCAGCAGAGCCCGGGTGTAGGGGTGGCGGGGCCGCGCCAGCACCTCGGCCACCGGGCCGGTCTCGACCACGGTGCCCCCGTACATCACACACAGGTCGTCGCACAGCTGCGCCACCAGCCCGAGGTGGTGCGAGATGAACACGATGGAGCCGGCAAACTTGCGCCGCAGACCTTCGAGCAGATCGACGATCTGCGCCTCCACCGTGGCGTCCAGGGCCGTGGTCGGTTCGTCGGCCAGCAGCAGGTCCGGCTGCATCAGAAGCGCCATGGCAATCATCACCCGCTGGCGCATGCCGCCCGAGAGCTGGTGCGGGTAGGCCGCCAGCCGCAGATCCGGATCGGCGATGCCCACGCTGACCAGCGCCTCGCGGGCCCGCCCCAGCGCATCCGCCCGCGCGATGCCCGGGTGCCGGCGCTTGAGCACATCCACCAGATGGGTCGCCACGGTGAACAGGGGGTTCAGCGCCGTCATCGGATCCTGGAAGATCATCGCGATGCGTGCGCCACGCCAGGGGGCCATCGCCGACTCGCTCAGGCCGATCAGTTCGGTTCCGTCGAATTCGATGCTGCCGTCCAGCCGCGTGATGTTGCCCGGCAGCAGCCGCAGCAGGCAGCTCGCCAGGCTGGACTTGCCGGAGCCGGATTCCCCCACCACCCCGAGGATGCGGCCGCGGCCGATGTCCAGGCTGACCCCGCGCAGAATGTGGGCCGTACCGCGCTGCGTCGAAGCCTCCAGGCGCAGATTGCGCACCCGCACCAGCGGGGTCGTCGCAGCGGATGGCATGGCGTCCGGCATCAGTGCTCCCTGCCGATGCGCGGGTCCACTGCGTCGCGCAGCGCCTCGCCGAACAGCGTGAACCCCAGGGTGGCCACGCCCAGCGCCACGCTGGACACCACCACCGGCACCCAGGTCTGGGACAGGTACTGGTAGCCGTCCTGGATCAGCGTGCCCCAGCTGGCCAGCGGCGGGCGCACGCCCAGGCCCAGGAAGGACAGGCCGGCCTCGATCGTGATCACGACCGGGATGTCCATCGAGGCCAGGATCACCAGCGGGCCCAGGATGTTGGGCAGCACGTGAAAGAACACGATGCGCGGCCAGGACGCGCCCAGGATGCGTTCCGCCTCCAGGAACGGCGCGCTCTTGAGGGTCAGCGTCTGCGAGCGGGCCACCCGGCCGAAATGCGGAATCAGCGTCACGGCGACGATCACCACGACGATGCCGGTGGACGGCCCGAACACCGCCACCGCCGCCAGAGCCAGCACCAGGCTGGGGAACGACGAGACCACATCGAACAGGATCAGCACGAAACGCTCGCTGCGGGTGGGCAGATAGGCCGCAAGAATGCCGAGCGCCGTGCCGGCCGACAGCGCGATAGCAATGGCCAGCAGCGCGACCTCCATGGCGACCTTCGCCCCGTGCACCATGCGGGAGAACAGATCCCGCCCGAGGTGGTCGGTGCCCAGCCAGTGCGCACCCGAGGGCGCGGCAAACCGGTTCATCACATCCAGCGCATCCGGGTTGTGGGTGGCCACCCAGGGCGCAAACAGCGCGCAACCCAGCACCAGCACGACGATCAGCAGACCGACCGCGCCGGTGAGCGTGCCACAGACCTTGCGAAGGGTGCTCCAGACGGCAGCCCGCATGCTCAGTGCCCACTTCCCGACCCGCCGCTGCCGTGGCGGATCCGCGGGTCGATCGCAGAGTACGACAGGTCCACGACCAGATTGACCAGCACGAAGATGACGACCACCACCAGCACCGCGCCCTGCACCACCGGGTAGTTGCGTTCGGAGATCGCGCCATAGATCAGACGCCCCAGACCGGGGCGCGCGAACACGATCTCGATCAGCACCGCGCCACCCAGCAGGCGGCCAACGCCCAGCCCCAGGATGGTGATGGTCGGGATGCAGGCGTTCTTGAGCGCGTACTTGTAGGTGATCAGGCGTTCGGACAGTCCATAGGCCCGCGACGTTCGGATGTAGTGTTCGCCCATCACCTCCAGCATCGAGGTGCGCACCAGCCGCGCGATGAAACCGACCCAGCCGAGGGCCAGCGCCACCGTGGGCAGGATCATCCGCTTGAACTCGTCCAGCCAATCTCCCGTACGGCTGGTTCCCAGCACCGGCAGCCAGTCCAGCCAGATGGCAAAGATCAGCAACAGGAAGATCGCGATCACGAAGCCCGGAACCGCGATGAACGCCACCGACACGAAGGCCAGCAGGTTGTCCATCACCGTGCCGCGGTGGGTGGCCGCGTAGATGCCCAGCGGGATGCCGGTGACCACGGCGAGCAGGATGGCCGAGAAGGTCAGGATGACGGTGTACGGCATGACCGCCGCGATCATGCTGGCCACCGAGCGGCCGGACACGATGTCGATGCCCAGGTTGCCGCTGGCCACGCTGGAGAAGAAGCGCCACAGGCGGATGTGCAGCGGCTGGTCCAGGCCCATCTCGCTGATCATGCGCTTCGAGTACTCCGGCGTCGCCTGCGGCCCGAGCAGGATCGCTGCCGGGTCGCCGGGCACCAGGCTGCTCAGCGTGAACAGCAGCACCATCGCGCCGACGATGATCAGCGCGGTGGTGACCAGTCGGCTGGCGAGATAACGGGCGGTATCAGCCTGCACTGAAGTCCGAATACTGCCAGTCCGCCCAGCCCGGAATCGAGGCGGGCTTCAGCCAGCTCTTGTGCACGAGCGCGCTGGCTTCGTTCGTGAGCCACACGTAGGCCGCGGTCTTGTCCATCGCCTTCTGCATGTCCAGCACCATCTGGCGGCGTTTCGCCGGATCGGTCTCGCTGTCGGATGCCTTGAACAGAGCGTCGAACTCCGGGCTGTTCCAGCGGGACCAGTTCCAGTTGCCGATCTGGCTGGCGGTAAACCACTGCAGCACGAAATTCGGATCGTGCTTGGCGTTGAAGCGCGACATGTACAGCTCGAGGTTCTTGCCGGCATCGGCCTTGCCCGAGCTCCAGTAGGTGCCCCCCGGCTGGGCGTCCACGTCGATCGTCACGCCGATCTCGGCCAGCAGGGCCTTGGCCACCAGTGCCATGTTCTGGTATTCGGGCTGGTTCAGGATCGTCAGGCGCAGCTTGAGGTTGGTCTGCCCGGCGGCGGCCAGCAAGGCCCGGGCCTCCGCCACGTTGCGCTTGTACACCGGCGCCTCTCTCCAGTGGCCCATGATCTGCGGCGGCAAGGCGGTGTTCAGCCGCGGCACCTTGCCGTTGTAGCCCGCCAGCAGCATCTGGTCCACGTCCACGCCGAGGCGGATGGCCTGGCGCACACGCAGATCGGCCAGGGGGCCCTTTTCCATGTTCATGCCCATCCAGACATAGGCGATCGAGGGCTGGTCGGACACCGTGATGCCGGCGACACTGCGCAGGGGATCTGCGGCGGCCGGCGCGAGGATGGCGAAATCGATCTCGCCCGCGCGCAGCGCCAGGTCGGTGGTCTTCGGGTCGGTGATGACGCGCACGTTGATCTCTTCGAACCGGCCCGGGCGCGTGCCCTTGTAGTTGGGATTGCGCTTGAGCACCGCGCCCTTCTGCTTGTCGAGCGAGACCACCTGGTACTGACCCGAACCCACCGGCTTGAGGCCGAACTCGGCACCGCGCTGCTCGACGGCCTTCTTGCTGACGATGCAGCCCGACCCGTCGGCAATGACCACGTCGAAGATGTTGGCGCGGGGCTGCGCCAGCGTGATGCGCCCTTCGTACTT
This sequence comes from Rhodoferax sp., assembly GCA_016790475.1. Lineage (GTDB taxonomy): Bacteria > Pseudomonadota > Gammaproteobacteria > Burkholderiales > Burkholderiaceae_C > CAISIP01. Next base: position 5,618 of record JAEUOX010000226.1, read on the forward strand.
GCCCTTGACCTCGACCCCCACCAGGTGCAGCCAGTCCCCCTTGTACGACGACTCCTTGGCGCCCGCCACCGGCGGCAGCCCGATGCGCTCGAACGAAAACTTCACGTCCTCGGCAGTCATCTCGCCAAATCCGTCGGTAAACATCTGGCCCGGCTTGAGCTTGAAGTCGATGGTGGTGGGCGACGTCTGCTTGACCTCGGCCGCCGCGTCCAGCTCGAGCTCCGACGAATTGGGCTTGGGCTGCATCAGGCGCTGGTAGACCACGCGCATCGCGTTGCCGTCGGTCGGACCGCGGCGGTGCGCCGGGTCGATCAGATCGAACTCCGCCGCCGAGCGCACCGTCAGCAGGGGCCGGGTGGCACCACCACTCTGCGCCAAAGCTACCTCCGGCCAGAAGGCCGCCCCCGCCATGCCCATGCCGGCGCCCGCCGCCAGAACCTCACGCCGTGTCAACTTCGTCGCCATTTGCTCGCTCCTTGGTTAGATCAACATATCCCGAAGACCAGATCAGCATATCGAGGCTGCCTTCGCCTCATTCGAATAAATTGCATGGCCCCCATTCAGGCTACGCATGGAAACCACGATGACCTCAGTGGAACCGCAGCGTCTGCCCGATCCCGAGCAGCCGCGCCTTCTCCAGCATCGCAAATCCCAACGCGATGTCACTCAGTGACAGCCCGCGGTGCCAGAACAGGATGTTCTCGTCCTCCGACTCGCGCCCCGGCTTGCGCCCGGCCACGATCTCGCCCATCTCGGCATGCAATGTCTGTGCCGACAGCTTGCCGGCCTCCACATGGGCGCGCAGGGAGCCGAACTGTCCGCCCTTGCACTGGCCCCAGTCGTCGACCACCAGCTTGGCCATGATGTCGGTCAGGCTCAACTCGACGGCGCTCATCGTGCCGTAGGGCACCACGAAGGCGCCCGGCTTGATCCATTCCGTGCGCAGCAGCGGCTCGGGTGCGCGCAGGCGGGAGGCCTCCACCACGATGTCTGCGCCGGCCACGGTGTCGTGCCAGTTGTCGCAGACAAGCACTGGCTTGCCGAGATCGCGCGACAGGCGCTCACCGAAGGCCTGCCGGCTTTCCGGGCGGGCCGAATGCACCCGGATCTCGTCGAAGTCGAACAGGCGGTCCAGCAGGCGCACGTTCCAGTAGGCGGTGCCGCGTGCACCGATATGGCCCAGCACCCTGGAGCCCTTGCGCGCCAGGTACTTCGCGCCGACGGCCGTGACGGCACCGGTGCGCATGTCGGTGATCGCGGTCGCGTCCAGGATCGCCACCGGAATGCCGGTGCGCGGGTCGAACAGCGTCAGCACGCCCACCTCGGAGGGCAGATCCTGCTTGTAGTTGTCGACAAAATCGCCCACCACCTTGACGCCGGCCAGATCGATCGGTGCGCCGATGGCGCCGCGCAGCACATTGAAATGCCCGTCCACGCCGGCCTTGGGCGCCAGATGCATGCGTGGTTCGATCACGCAACTGCCGCGGCCCTGCGCGCCCAGGCTGGACTCGATCGCGTCCAGGATCTCCTGGTCGGTGATGGCCAGACGCTCGATGTCGGGGCCGTTGAGGTAGGTGATGTGGATGTCGGGCATCGTTGGAGGCTGTGTGATAACTCATCGAAGGTCACTATCGTGCAACGTTTCGGCGAAGTGATCTTCGGCCAGAATTTCAAACAGTGGTTCGACTTCGTGGCGGCGTCAATTCACGGCCTAAACGGCTCTTTGGAAGGACGCTTTGGCGTCTTGAGACTGCAAAAAGGTGCCTATGCACCTACCATCCGCATCGCCTTCATCATTCGGGTAATACCAAGGATGCTGATTGCCCGCTTGAAGTTGTAAGCCAGCACATTGAGGCTCATTTCGGTGGATACGTTTTCCATCCCGCGTGTCAGAAAGTGCGTCCAACCCATCCAGTGCTTGAGGGTTCCAAAAACGTGCTCGATGGTGCTCTTTCTCACCGTCATCGCATTGGGCATACGGTCGAGCCGCTTCTGAACTGTTTCCATCACCGTTTCATGCTCCCAACGCCGGATGCGCCGGTAACTGCTGGGGGTGCATTGCGCCTTGATCGCGCATCCAATACAGGCACTGCTCCAGTAAACGTGAATCAACAGACCATCCTCTTCTCGGCTGAATCGATGAATCGCGCGCTGTCCCGCCGGACATAGGTACTCGTCGTCGCGGGCGATATAGATGAAGTCCCCTTTATCGAACCGACCACCAGCTTTGGCACTTGAAGTCATTGGCTTGGGTACAACCGCTGCGATGCCAGCGTCTTCGCATTCCTTGAGCTCGATACCGCTGTAGTAGCCACGGTCAGCAATGGCCTTCAATTTGGCTTTGCCCATCGCCTCCCGCGCAGCCAGCGCGAGCTTGCTCAGTTGCGCCCGGTCGCTGCCAGTATTGGTCACCTCGTGGGCCACGATCAGATGGTTCTTGGTATCCACGGCCGTCTGCACGTTGTAGCCCACCATCGCCGTGCCCTTCATGCTGTGCGTGGTCATCGCCCGTGCATCGGGATCGCTTTGCGAGAGCTGGCGATCGGGTTGCGTCTCCAACTGTGCCTTGATTGCCTGCAGCTCTTGCATGCGTTGGCGCATCTTGTGGATCTTGCCCTGCAAGCGTTCGGTCTTGGCTTGCAAGTCTATTGGCTGGGTGCGATCGGCTGTATCGAGCGCATCGAGGTAATGCTGGATGCTTTCTTCGAGTTCACGCTCGCGCCGCTCGATCTTGCCTGGCGTGTAGTTGCGCTCCCGGTTGTTGACCGCCTTGAACTTGCTGCCATCGATAGTCACCACAGCCTGCGTGAACAGCTTGAGTTCGCGACACAGCAGCACAAAGCGGCGGCAGACGTTGCGGATGCCTTTGCCGTTGTCTCGACGGAAATCGGCGATCGTCTTGAAGTCCGGCGCAAGCCGCCCGGTCAGCCACATCAACTCCAAATTGCGCTGGCACTCACGCTCCAGGCGGCGGCTGGACTGAATGCGATTGAGGTAGCCGTAAAGATAGACCTTAAGCAGCACCGATGGGTGGTACGAGGGGCGCCCGGTCAGCGCCGGCATTGCTCCCTCAAAACCCATGGCGACCATGTCCAGTTCGCCAATGAACGCATCCACCACCCGAACCGTGTTGTCCTGGGCGATAAAGTCGTCCAGACATTCCGGTAACAAGGTGACCTGACTTCGATCGCTGCCCTGGATGAATCGCGTCATCTTCCGTCCTCCGCCAATTTCTTGACTTTGACATCAACGCAGCAGCGTTCCAAAACGTGGACAAGCGCGGAGAGTTTTCACACAGCCTCCAGCGTTACCCGACACCCACGAACGGCAGGTTCCTGGCGGTCAATTTGCTACCAATGCGCGTCCAGGTGAGGACGAACATGGTCCACCAGGCGCACCGCCGTCTGTGCCATGCGCCGGGCACCGCATGACGGGCAGAACCCGCGCGCACTCGGGCCTTCTTCGCATAACCACCGTGGTGAGTCTGACACAAGCCCCTGCTGTTGGCCAGGACCCGGTCCGCGAGCCGCAGGTCGGGATGGTCCGAACGCGCGAGGGTGCCGGCAGAATCGATCCCGCCGATCAGTGGGTAGCGCAGCATGATATGGGCGCCCGCCAGCGCCAAACCGTCCTTGTAGCTCACTGTCGACCACACGACGGCGACCGTGACACTGCCTTCCCCAAGAGCCACTGCATCAAAGGTCTCGATGGACGAGGGCTCTTTGCCGTCGACTCTTCGGGTCAACAGGGCTTTGACATCAGAGAACTGCTCCTTATTGCATCAGTGAGGGGACAGGGTCTTGACATCCTGCAGCCAACCCGGTAGCCACTGCAGGGCCACCTCGTCGGCGAAGGGTTGCGTGGACGCATCGATTTCCAGCATCGAACCGACGCGCTGGGCGCCAAGCAGGGAAAAAAGCCCGTCGACACGACGGCCGCCGCCGCAGAACGTGTCCGAGTAGGTCCGGTCGCCCAGGGCGATCACCCCATAGGCCATCCCATCCAGGTCGACGCTCTGGTCTGCCAGCTCGTTCATCAGTGCAACCAGGTTGTCCGGAACATCGCCGGCACCATGCGTGGAACAGCAAACCAGGACCCAGCTGCGCCCCACCAGGGTGGACGGGTCTGCGCAATCCTCCGGCAGCATGTCCACGCCGATACCCAGCTGCTCCAGCCGGTTCTTCAGGGTCTGCGCGACCATGGCGGCGTTCCCGGACTGCGAGCCCACCACGATCAAGAGTGATTCCATGATACGCGCTTCATCTTAATAAAATACAAAATGCAAACTTCAAAACAAAAAAGTGTATCATATAAAAAATCTCGAACCAAGCAACCAGGCACAGGAGACACGCGATGAACCGGCATATGATCCACTTGCGGCAAATCGAGGCCGTTGCCTTTGTCCGAGATGATGGCCTATGGGAGATGGAACTCACCCTGCATGACCGCAAGACGCGGACTTTCCCTGGTGGAGCGGGTGACCACCCCGCCGGCGTTCCGATACACGGCATGACCCTGGCCTGCACGCTGAGTACCGATGGCACGGTGACCCACGCCGACGCACGCATGACCTCGGTTCCCTTCGAGGTGTCCTGCCGGTCCTCCGCGGATGACTATGCGGAACTGATCGGACTCAATGTCTTCGATCGTTTCTCGGCGCGCCTGAAAGACCGTCTGGGCGAGCGGTCGGGCTGCCACCACCTGACCACGCTCGCCGGCATGCTGCCCACGCTGGCCATCCAGTCGTTCGCAGGCGAAGTGGTCGCGGTTCGGGACGACGGCCGGTCTCTCGAACGACCGCCCGCGCTCGACGGATGCCGCGGCCTTCGCACCGACGGTGAGGCGGTGCGCCTCTATTGGCCCCGGTGGCACCAACCGGCTCCGGTCCTGTCTCACGTCCCATAAAATGAAATACAGAAAAAGTTTTGACGATTCACTTCTTGTGTCATAACATCGAGACCACAAACAGACCCGATGGCGTGACAACTCAACCTTCAGATCGGAGCCAACATGAAGTTCTATGACAAAGGCGACACCATGCCGCCCGACTACAAGCGGGCCCTGGTCCACTTGCTTACCTTCCAGGCAGACTCGGAGTACGCGGGCGCCCAGCGCGTGGGCGAGAACATGCAGTTCGCCCCCCGTCCCGAAGAGGCATATCGGCTGGCCAAGAAGACCATGGAGGAGTACGGCCACGCGTTCTACCTGTGGACGCTGGTCGAAGATCTGGGCATCGACGTGAAGGCCCGTCTGGCCGAGTTGCGGGACAACCCGGAGGACCCCGACCCGAAGAAGGTGAACATCATCAACGGCTTTCGCCGCTCCTACTGGCGCGACCAGTACCAATGCTGGGAGGACGTCGCCATGATGTCCTGCGTTGCTACGCCTGCGGCGGTCATCTTCCTCTCCCAGTACGAAAAGTGCTCGTACCTCCCCTGGGCCCGCATCTCCGAGCGGATCTCCCGCGAAGAAGTCGGCCACATGGGATTCGGCCTGTGGGCGACCAAGCGGTGCATCCAGTTCGGCGGCGAGAAGGCGCGCGAGCGGTTGCAGGCGCGGGTGCCGAAATTCATCGCCACCGGGCTGGGCCATTGCGGCCGGCCCAGCCTGTCCGGCGAGAACGCGTCCAAGAACTTCGATCGCTACTACGAAATGGGCCTCAAGATCCAGAGACCCGAGGAAACCCAGGAACGCTACCTGGAGCTGACGCGCAAGCGCCTCAAGGAAGCCGGGCTGGAGTGGGTCGATGGCGTGGAGGCGGACTACGACATGCGCGCCGGCTACGCCATGGAAGACGCCGAGCTCGACGCCCGCATGACGAGCCAGGCCTGAGGCACAACGATGCAGCACATCAAGACAGAGACCGCCGAGGGCGTGGGCGTGATCACCCTGCATCGACCCCATGCCCGCAACGCGCTGAACCGCGCCTTGGTGGCGGAACTCGACGCGGCCCTTCGGGCGTTCGAAGCCGATGACGGTGTGGGAGCCATCGTGATCACGGGAGGCAATGCCATCTTCAGCGCGGGCGCCGACATCAAGGAAATGACCGAGAAGCGGTTCGCCGACGCCTACCTGGAAGATTTCGTGACCCGGGACTGGCTGGCCATCGACAACTGCCGCAAGCCCGTGATCGCCGCCGTCGCCGGGTATGCCCTGGGTGGCGGCTGCGAATTCGCGCTGATGTGCGACATCGTGGTGGCAGACACCACCGCCCGGTTCGGCCAGACCGAGGTACTGGTCGGCACCATCCCGGGCGGCGGTGGCACCCAGCGCCTGGCGCGCTCCATTGGCAAGGCCAAAGCGATGGAACTATGCCTTAGCGGACGGCACATCGACGCTGCTGAAGCCGAGCGCATCGGCATCGTGTCGCTGGTGGTCGAGACCGGAACCCATCTCGACAAGGCCATCGACATCGGCCGGCGCATCGCCCAATGCTCCCGTCCCATCGTCTACATGATCAAGGAGTCCATCCGGGCGGCTTTCGAGACACCGCTGCGCGAGGGCCTGAACCTGGAGCGCCGCCTGCTGCATGCCACGTTTGCGCTGGAAGACCAGAAGGAAGCCATGCGCGCCTTCGCGGAGAAACGAAAACCCGTCTTCCGCCATGCGTGACACCGGCCATTCCGTCCTGTCCGCACCACGCGCAGGCAAACCGTTCCAGGTGCGATTCGATCCCACGGCGGTATCCGACCTGCGCCGACGCCTGTCGACCCGCCTTTCGGCCCCGCAGGCCAGCGGTCCGGACTGGCGCACCGGCCCGCCACAAGCCTACCTGCAGGCTTTTCTCGCCGAGTGGTGTGACGACTACGACTTCCAGGCGGCGGAACATCGTCTCAATCGCTTCGCCCAGTACCTCGTGCCGGTCTCGCTGGCCGACGGGACAGAACTGACCGTGCACATCACGCTGGAGCCTGGCTCCAACCCCAGCCTGCCCCCGCTGGTCATGACCCACGGCTGGCCGAGCCTGCCTTGCGAATTCCATGCCATCGTCGACCGCCTGGCCCATCCGGAGCGGCATCACGGT
>JAEUOX010000229.1 GCA_016790475.1 Rhodoferax sp.
GCCGCGAGCAGGTAGAAACCCACACCCATCGCATAGACCCGGCGCCGCGGCACCTTGCGCACCAGCCAGGGAATCGACAACGCGGTCAACAACGACGCCAGGCCGATGCCGAAGTACCACAGCGACACGACAGCGGCGTCGCCCCAGGCGCGGTACATCAGCAGCGGATAGACCGACAGCATCGTGCCCCGCACGACCGCGTCGAAGGCCGAGATGAACGCAAACGCCCGGACGCCCGGCGGCCCGATCCGCTGCTGCAGAAGTGCAACCCGACCGTGGCGCATGCTGTCAGCGTCCTGCCGGCGGTTTCAGGCCGCGAAGCCCTGCGGCATCGTTCGAGTTCCGTCCGGCGGCGCCAGGCGACGGATCAGGTCCGCCTGATCGGGGTAGTCGCGCGCCAATTGCGCGGGGTCGGCCGCCTCGAAGCAGTCGCCGGTGAAACCCGGCGCCATCGTGCAGCCGAACAGCGCATGGCGCCCGCCCGGCTCCAGGCAGCCGGCCTGCCAGACGCCGGCTGGCACCACGTGCTGCACCCGCTGCCCGGCCTGTGGGTTGCTGCCCATCAGCACCTTCTCCGCACGGCCGCCGGGATGCAGCAGCCACAGCGCGAAGGGGTCGCCGTCGTAGGCATGCCAGACCTCGTCGTGCCGCAGTCGGTGAAAGCAGGAGACGCTGCGCGGGCTGTCCGCATAAAGGCCCAGCATCGCGGTACCGGCCACCGCAAGCCCGTCGCCCGATGTGCCGGAGCGCCAGGTGCTGCGGTACAGCGTGCCCTCGACTGGCAGCCGGGCAAACCGGTAGTGCCGCAGCAGCGCCGCCGTCGACGGCTGTACCGGAGTGCCGTCGAACTGTTCCACCGGCAGCACGTCCAGCACTGCGTCGGTGTTCAGCGGGCCGTACAGGTGCGGGAAAGACTGCGACGCATCGGGGGCCGGGGCGCTGCCAACCACCGGCAGGCTGGCCGGCGCCTCGAAGCGCAGCGGCGCCTGCAGCAGTGACCGGTCCACCACCAGCAGCACCAGGCCGCGCGGATCCGGGTAGAAAGCCTGCAACACTGGTCGGACCTGGTGCGCCTGCGACAGGTGGATGAAGCCTTCTGTTGCGAGGCTTGCGGCCCGGTAGCTGCCGGCCGCCAGCGCGGCCTCGGCATCGGCACGCTGGCAGATGTGAAAGATGCAGGGGGTGGCAGCCGGGTCGTTGTGCATGGTGTCTGCGGGATCGGGTCTCAGTCAGTTCGGAGTGGGTGGCAGGCCGTAACCATACAGCCAGGGCACATCGATCAGCCGCCGGCCGAGCAGCTGCAGTGCGCGGTCGCGACCCCACTGCACCAGCCCCTCGGCATGGAAGATCCGGCCATTGCGAATGGCGCGCTCCTGCACACGCCGGTTGCGCTGCCAGCGGCGCTCGGCATACCGGTGCAACTGCACCGGCAGGTCGTCCTGCGCGCCGGCCAGCAGGCTGCCGAGCTCCGCGGCGTCCTCGATCGCCATGCCGGCGCCCTGCGCCAGATACGGCCGCATCGGGTGGGCCGCATCGCCCAGCAAGGCCACGCGGCCGCGCGCATGCTGGCGGGGATGGGCCATCGGCGTGCGGTCGCACAGCACCCACATGCGCCAGTGCGCGATGGCGCGCACCAGCTCCTGCAGCGGGCCGGCCGCGCCGGTCAGCGCGGCCTGCAGCGACGCGGCATCGGCGTTGAGGTCCCAGCCCTCGGCCTGCAGCGGCGGCCCGTCCGGCTGCACCGGCAGGCCGGCCTGCAGGATGCCGACGACATTGAGCCACTGGCCCTGCCGGACCGGGTACTGCACCAGGTGCAGGCGCGGCCCCATCCAGACCGTGACATGCTGGCTGCGCAGCCGCTCGGGCAGCGTGGCCTGCGGCACCATCGCCCGGTAGGCCAGGTGGCCGGTGACGCGCGGCATGCCGTCGTCCAGCAGCCATTGCCGCACGGCGCTCCACAGGCCGTCCGCGCCGACCAGCAGATCGCCGGTGTGGCTCCCGCCCCGCTGCGTCTGCACCCGCACCTCGGCCTGGTTCTGCGTGAAGCTGCCCAGCGTGGCGTCCAGATGCAGCTGCGCGCGTCCCTGCGCGTGCACCGCCTGCAACAGCAGCTGGTGCAGGTCCGCCCGGTGAATCGTCGCGTAGGGTGCGCCGTAGCGCGCGACCGCCTCGGCGCCCAGCGGCAACACCGCCAGCTCGTCCCCCGAGCGGGCACTGCGCACCTGAAGATGGGTCGGGAAGGCGGCCACCTGTGAAAGCGCCTCCGACAGGCCCCAGTGCGCCAGTACACGGGTCACGTTGGGACCGATCTGGATGCCGGCCCCGACCTCGCCGAAGGCCGGCGCACGTTCGAACAGCTGCACCTGCCAGCCGGCCCGTCCGCAGGCCAGCGCCGCGGCCAGGCCGCCGATGCCGCCACCAGCCACCAGGGCTCGGCGGTACGGGGCACCGTCCTTCGGCTGGCTCATCGCTGCGCCAGCACCGTCTCGCGGGCTCGGCTGGCGGCCCGGATGTGCTCCACGCCGAGGCCGCAGCAGCCGCCGACCAGCTGCACGCCGGACTGCAGCCACTGCACACAGAAGGCCTCGTAGCGCTCGGGGGAGATGATGTCGACGAAGCGCCAATCCGGCATCTCGAAGTAGCCGGAATCCGGGTAGGCCATCAGCGGCCCGGCGAAGTCCTGGCGCAGCGCCTCCAGTGCGGGCTGCATGATCTCGGCGCCGGTGTGCATGACACCGGCCACATCGATACGGCCAGGCGGAATCAGCCGGGTCACGGCGGAGATCGGCAGATCCTCGACATGGTGGAAGCAGACTGGCCCGTCATCGCTGCCACGGCGGGCGCTCAGGCCAAACCAGACCGGCAGGCCGGTCGACAGCGCTGCCTCCAGCGCCAGCGCGACGCGGTTCGGCTCGTACATCATCTCCAGCAGGATCAGCTCGCAACCGGACGCCTTCAGGCCGTGCGCCACCGCAAAAAGTGCATCCCGGACGGCTGTGGTGGACGGCAGCTGTGCCAGGTCCACGACCGCAGTGCCCGACGCGACCGGCACCATGTGGGATAGCGAGCCGGCCACCACCACGCGGTTGCCACCGGGCGTGGTGTCGCGCGCGGCACGGGCCGCTGCGACCGCCCGCTCGATGATCTCGCCGCTGCGGTGCGCCAGGCCGGCCGGCCCCAGCATCAGCGGCGAGGCGGCGAAGGTGTTGGCGGTGACCACGCGGGAGCCGGCCAGGATGTAGTCCGCATGGATCGCCTGCAGCAGCCGGTCGTTGCCCAGCGTGGCCGGGCCGCACCAGCTCGCCGGATCCATCGGTGCGCCGCGGCGCTGCAGTTCCGTACCGGTGGCGCCATCCAGCACCAGGATGTCGCCGGCGCGCAGATCGCGCATCAATTGCTCGTAGGCCATGCCGCTGTTCCGTGAAGGTCCATGCGGCGGATGATACGGTCCGCGTCAGGGTGACGCCCGCACCGCCTGCGTCACCGCCGCCGCACCCAGCAACACATTGTCCAGCAAGGGCACCGGGACACAGGCCTGCAGCGCGGCCGCCAGCCCGACGAGTGCGGCGCCGCCGAGCACGATCCGCTGCGCGCCCTGCGCCACCGCCTGCCCACAGGCCTGCACCAGCATGTCGTGCGCGCGCGCCGGATCCTGCGCGATCTGCGCGCCGGTCAGCTCGACGGTGTGGATGCCGCGCAGTTGCGCATCCAGCGCGTGCATCCGGGCAAAGCGCTGCAGCATCGGCCCCCAGGCGGCACCCCCGGTCACCACGGCAAACGGCCCCAGCGCGGCGGCTGCCTGCAGGCTGGCGATGGCCAGCCCCAGCACCGGAACGCCGGCCGTTTCGCGCAGTGCCATCAGGCCCGGATCCCCGAAGCAGGCGATCAGGACGGCATCCCAGGGGCCAGGGCTCGCGTCGTAGGCGTCCAGAACCGCATGGGCGCCGACCGCGTAGGTGGCCTCGCTGGCGATGTAGGGCGCGCCGAAGCGGGCCGTGGTGGCTTCCCAATGCACTGCGGGCTGGGCCGACCGGCAGGTGGCCAGCACGCCCGCGGTCACGGCGGCCTGGTGTTCGGGTTGATGATCAGGATGCGGGGCATGCGCAGCACCCTCGGTCTCGCCGCCTCAGAACCGCGCGCTCAGGTTCACATGGAACTTGTTGTCGCCGGCCTTGGGCAAGGTCGGGTTGGCCGCACCCGACAGCGTGCTGCCGTTCAGGATGCGTCCCCAGTCCGCCGAGATCTCGACCACACCCAGCGCATAACGCAGACCGAAGCCGGCGCCGGCCAGCTGGTCATGGGCCGGCTTGTTGATGCCGTTCGGGTTGTTGTTGCGCAACCAGCCCATTTCCAGGAAGCCCACCAGGCGCAGACCCGGCGCCAGCGGCGGCGTGGTCAGCTCCAGCGCCGCCATCAGACCCTTGTCGCCGGCAATCGGTCGCTCACTGGTGCCGCGGATGCTGCTGGCCCCGCCCAGCCCGAACTGCTCGCCGGAGATCAGCGCATCCGGGCTGTACTGCAGCTGCCCCTTGGCGGACCACAGCCAGCCGCCGCTCAGGCTGCCGATGTAGTTGGCATTCGCCCGCAGCACCCGGAACGCCGCGGTGCCGATGCGCGCGTCCTCGCTGCGGTAGGCGCTCAGGTTGTTGCCGCCACCGGTGACCAGGTTCGCCGCCAGCGAGGTGCTGTAACCCCAGGTCGAGGTGTCCGTCTCGACCCGCGCGGAGTACTCGACCGACACCGGCCGACTGCGGCGTACCTGCTGCCCCGGGATCGGCACGCCGGCGATCTCGGTGATGTCAAAGCGCTTGTCGTCCAGCCCGATCGTGATGTAGCTGCGGTAGCCCCCCTCCGGCGCCAGGTAGTGGCTGTAGTTGAGGCCCATCGTCTGGCCGGCGCCGGTGCTCTTGAGCGCGCCGAAATCCCCGACCACCGTCGAGCGGGTGAAGCTGGCCCCCAGCACGCCGCCCAGCGCGTACAGCGGGACCCGGTAGTTCGCGCCGAACTGCCGCACATCCCCCGGGCGCTCGATCGACGTGGTGTAGGCGCCGGTGAGCTGGTGGTCCCGGTTGAACAGGTTGGCGTGCGAGCCGGAGAAGGTCAGCCGGTCGCGCCCGGTGGTGCGCGAGCCGGTGTTGGCCAGGCTGACCGCGAAGTTCCAGGGCTTGGCCTCCGTCACGACAATGCGCGCGTCGATCTGGTCGGCCTCCTGCGCCTCCTTCAGCGCGATCTGTATGTTCTTGCCCTGGCTCTCGTTGGCAATCGCCGTCTGTACCGCGAGCGTGCGGAAGTTCGGTGCGCTGCCCTCGGTGAGCTCCGGCACGCTGGCCCGGATGTTGGCGGTGTCGTAGGTCGACAAGCCCTCGACCGTGATCTTGCCGATCGAGAACTTGACGATCTCCAGCTTGACCGCGTCCGTCAGCGTCTGCGGCGGCAGCACCACCCGGTGCAGCGCGAAGCCGCGCGCCTTCAGCGCCGCCTCCAGCGCGGCGGTGGCCTTCTGCAGCGTGTCCATCGTCGCGTCGGCGCGCAGGAAGGGGGCGAGCACGCGGGTCGTCTCGGCACCGGGCAGCGGGTTGTCGCCGCTGATGTCGAAGCCGCGGATCGCGAACACCGGCTTGACCGGGGCGGCGGCGGCGCCGGCCCCCGGCGCGGTCTGCGCCTGCGCGGGGCCGCCGAGGCCCCCCAGGGCCAGGGCCAGCATCGGCAGAAGAAAGGTCGTGCGCATCAGTGGCACCTTGTGGGTCAATGGCTGGGCGTTCATCGGCACTGGTTCGCGGGCCGGTTGACCGTCTCGTTCAACATGGTCTGCAACATCGGGTTGGTGCTGTCGGGCCGCGGCGTGCGGTCAAAGTCGAGGAACAGCGGAATCTGCAGCGGCCGCAGCATCTGGCCCGTCGGGTTCGCAAACCCGGCCTCGCCCTTGCCCAGGTGGAGCACCTCGCTGGCGGTGGTCACCTGGATGTGGCCATCCCGCACGAACACATACAGGCCTTCCTGGTCCTGCGGCATGTTGGTCGCCGAGAACAGCTGCTTCGTGTCCACCGGCACATCGTCCGGGCGCGGCAGGTTGTTCATCTCCGGCGGCGGCGCCGGCAGCGCGCGGATGCCGGTCGTGCTGACGAACAGCCCCTGCCCGGCGCTGAGCACCTGCAATGCACTGAGGCCCCCGCCCTGCCCCGGATTGCTCGGCGTGACCTCGATCGTGCCCAGCCAGGTGAAGAAGCTGCAGGCCTCGTCGCACTGCATGTCCAGGCCGGTGCCGCGGATGCCCACCGTCGCGGTGGCCGTCGTGAAACCCACATTGCGGTTGTTCGCCTTGCCGATCAGCCCGGTCAGCGCGCGCATCGAGCCGCGCAGCAGCGAGACCAGGAACTTGCCCTCCCCCGGGTTCTTGTCGTCGAACACGAAGGTATCGACCTTGAAGCGCGTGGTCGCGCCCAGCGTCAGCCGGCTGTCGTCGCGGAACGCCAACACGCCGCGCGCGGCCGGGCCGGTCTCGACCGTTTCGCCCGGGTAGATCGCACCACCGTCGACCAGTCGGCGACGCGTGCCGTTGGTGTCAACCGCATTGATCTCGCCCTGCGTGGACACCAGCTTGGCGCTAGCCTGCACGGCATTGGCGCGCGCTGTCTCGTTGACGCGCGCGGACTCCGCGGCGCAGTCGTTCTGGCACAACCGGGCGTCGAAATCGGTGCCGCGGATGCCGATGGTCGCGGTGCGCGTCTGCAACTGTGCAGCATCCGGCGAGCCTTTGGAGATCAGGCCGGTGACCGCGCGCAGGCCGCCGGAGAACAGCTGCATGATCATGCTGTTGTTGCTGGCGCCCTCGCGGTACTGGAAGCGCTGCACCACCATGTCGGTGCCGGGGCGCAGCGTCATGCGCGTGCCGTCCTGCATCCGGATGATGGCCGAGGCGCCTTCGGCCGTGCTCAGCGTGTCGCCCTCGCGCAGCTCCAGCCCCTTGCCCAGGATCCGGGCGCCCTGCCCGGGGGTCTGCGCGTAACCCACACCGCGCGCAAACTCGACCTGGCCCACCGACTGGGCCAACGCGCCGCCAGGCAGCGCCGACGCCATAACCAGCGAGAGACCCGCCGTCCACAGAATGCGCCTGCTCATTTGCATACTTCCCCCTCGGCAACGATCGTGCCTTCGGCCTGGTCCTTGCGCTTGCCGTCCGCCGTGAAATCGGTCGCGTCAGGCGGCGGATCCACCAGTTGCACCAGAAGCTCGACGAAGGTGACCAGCGGCGGGATCTCGGCGGTCGAATCCGTCACCACCAGGGTACTGGCCGGCGCCGCGACGGCCAGGCCGTTGACGCGGTACACCACCGGCACATAGTTGGCCGTCGCGAAGGTGCCGTACACCATCGACACACCCGCATCCGCCGTGACGCCGTTCGCGCCGGTCACCGCGGCATCCTGCGTCAGCGTCTGCGCCGCATCCAGCACCACCTGGTTGCCGGCCGTCACCGGTGCAAACAGACCGAGGTTGCCACTTGGACCGGTGGCCGCCAGCGACACGTTGCCGGTCGCCGATGTGGCCGGGCCGAAGAGCGACATCGCGCCAGCGGTCGACACGCTGATGTTGCCGCCCGCGTTGTCCAGCCCAAGCACGTTCATCGGTCCGATGCTGCTGACGCTGATCGCCCCGCTGCCGAGGTTCTCGGCGAACAGGTTGCTGATCTGGTTGCCCGCGTTCGTCAGCGTCGTGCCGGACTGCGAGGAACTGGTCAGCGTCCCGGCCACCAGCGGGCCGGACTGGCTGATCGCGCCGGAGGAGGCGACCAGCGCCACCGTCGTGCCACTCAGGTTCGTGAAGGACAGGTTTCCGCTGTTCTGCACCAGCGTCAGGCTGCCCATCGCGATGCTGCCGCCGGTCTGACTGAAGCTGTTGGTGGCGATCAGGCTGCCGGTGCCGGTCACGGCGCCACCGGACTGGCTGAAGTCCTCGACCGCCAGCGTGTTGCTGACCGCCAGGCTTCCGCTGGCCATCGCCAGCGGGCGCAGGCTGGAGATCATCTGCAGGCTGGTGGCGCCGACGCTGCTGTCGAACGTGACGCTGCCAGCCCCGGCCGGGATGCTGACCGCCGCCACATTGCTCAGGTCCGGGATGGCGTCCCAGTTCAGCGGGTTGGCCCACAGGCCGTCGCCACCGGCCCCGGTCCAGGTGGACAGGGGGCGCTGCGTGATCACGCCGGTGCCGGTCGACGTGGCGACCGCGAAGCTGTAGTTGCCCGCATCCGTGCCGCCCAGCGTCAGGCCGGAGGCCGTCAGCACCTTGCCGGTCCCCACGTTCTTGTCGGCAAAGCTGGCGCTGGCGACCGTCACCGTCAGGTTGTCGCCGGGCACTGCGCCGGTGAAGGTCGCACCGGTGGTCACGGCGGTGGCGCCGGTCGAACCGTCATACACCTTGCTCGCCGTCAGGCCGCCCACCGCGCTGATCGTGGCCGGCGTGATCGCCGCCGCTGTCGTCGTCGTGGTGCTGGCCAGCGTGTAGTTGCCGGCATCCGCGCCGCCCAGTGACAGGCCGGTGACATTCACCGTCTTCGGGTTGGCCACGTTCTTGTCGCTGAAGTTGCCCACTGCGGTGGCCACCGTCAGCACGTCCGAACCCAGCCGGCCGGTGAACGCCGCGC
>JAEUOX010000259.1 GCA_016790475.1 Rhodoferax sp.
ACGCCGTCAAGACCCATTTCCAGCAGGTGGAGAAGCGCACGGGCGTTGGGGGTGCGCAGATCTGGGCGCTGAGCATCGTGGAGGCCCGGCCCGGCATCGGCATGAAGGATCTGGCCCTGGCGATGGACGTGCACCAGTCCACCGCCAGCAACCTGGTGCGTTCCCTGGCGGAACGCGAGCTGTTGGCGGCTGTGCGCCAGGGCACGGACCGCCGCACCGTCCAGCTGAAGGTGCTGCCTGCCGGTCGGCGCATGCTCAAGCGCAGCCCCGGCCCGTTCGCCGGCGTGCTGCCGGAGGCGCTGGCGACGCTGGACCCGGCAACGCTGGACCGCCTGGAGGCGGATCTGGCGCAACTGATCCCGCGCATCAAGACCAAGACCAGCGACGCGAACATCCCGCTCGGGCAGCGTTGATCCGCTAGACCTGCGTGTCCCAGGGTTCGGACAGCCGAACCGCACAGTGGATGATGCCCACCATCGAATAGGTCTGCGGGAAGTTGCCCCAGAGGCTGCCGTCCCGCGGATCGATGTCCTCCGACAGCAGCCCGGCCGGGTTGCGGCAGGCCAGCAGTGTCTCGAAGTCGGCCCGGGCGCGCTCGCGCTCCCCGATGCGCGCCAGCGCGTCGATGCGCCAGAAGGAGCAGGCATTGAAGGCCACCTGCGGCGTGCCGAAGTCGTCGGCCCGCTCGTAGCGACGCAGGTGGGGGCCGTCGCACAGGCTGCGCTCCAGCGCCAGCACGGTGGCACGAAACCGCGGGTCGTCGCCCGGCAGGAAGCCGACTTCACCCATCAGCAGCAGGCTGGCATCCAGCGTCTCGCCGTCGAAGCTCTCGGTGAAGGACTGCCGCCGCGGGCTCCAGGCGCGGCGAAGGATCGTGCGCCGGATCGCGGCCGCCCGGCGCGTCCAGACCTTCGCCCGGGCGTCCAGCCCGAGCGCCTGCGCAATCTTGGCCAGCCGGTCGCAGGCGGCCCAGCACATCAGCGAGGACGAGGTGTGGACGCTGGCGCGTGTGCGCAAGTCCCAGATGCCGGCGTCGGGCTGGTCATGCAGCCGCCAGGCCTGCTCCCCCACGCGCTCCAGCGCCTGAAAGTCGGCCAGACCGGCGCGCTGGAACAGCCGGTGGTCATGGAAAGCCTGCGCGGCGCCCAGCACGATGTTGCCGTAGACGTCATGCTGGTGGTGCTCAAAGGCCTGGTTGCCGCAGCGCACCGGCCCCCTGCCGCGGGAGCCGGCCAGGTGGCTCACCGTCCACTCCGGCAGTTGCTGCTCCAGGCCCAGGCCATACAAGGGCTGCACATGGCCGCCGTCGGCATTGCGCACCACGTCCTGCAGCCAGCGCAGATAGCCCTCCAGCGTGCCCATCTCCGCCAGCGTGTTCAGTGCCCGCACGACGAAGAAGGCGTCGCGCAGCCAGCAGTAGCGGTAGTCCCAGGTGCGGCCGCTGTCGGCGGCTTCCGGGATGCTGGTGGTCATCGCCGCGACGATCGCGCCGGTCTCCTCGTACTGGCATAGCTTGAGCGTGATCGCGGCGCGGATAACCGCGTCCTGCCATTCGAGCGGAAGCGCCAGCCGGCGCGTCCACTGGCGCCAGTGCAGCAGCGTCTGCTCCTCGAACAGGCGCGCGGTGTCCTCCACGCCATCGGCTAGCGTCTCGTCGGGCCCCAGCAGCAGGCTTACCGGCGCTTGCAACGAGAAAAGCGTGCCTTCGGCCAGGTAGGTCGGCGGCGCATTCGTCGTCAGCCGCAGCGTCGTCGCGGGCAGCGGGTAGCGCAGGTGGTGGCTGCCGCGGGTCGGCTCCGGCGCGCTGGCGCCCCAGTCGCCGCAGGGGCGGACCGTGATCCGCACCCGCGGGCGGCCGGACAGCGGGCGGATGCGCCGCACCAGCTGCGCTGGCCGGAACATCCGGTCGTGGTGCTGGAAGCGGGGTGCGAAGTCCGTGATCTCGATCCCGTCGCCCGCGTCGTTGAACAGGCTCGTGCGCAGCACCGCCGTGCCCGGCACGTAGGCCTGGCTGGACCGGCTGCAGTTCTCCAGTTGAACGGCCATGCACCCGTGCTCGGGCAGGCCCTGCGCCGAGTCCAGCAGCGCATGGAACACTGGCGGGCTGTCGAAACGCGGCATGCAGCACCAGACCACCCGCGCCAGCGGGTCGATCAGCGCGCTGACGGCGCAGTTGCCCACCAGCGCCAGGTCGAGCGATGCCAGCGGGCGAACCGACGAAATGTTACGAATTGCCTCCGACACCGTGGAAGTA
>JAEUOX010000264.1 GCA_016790475.1 Rhodoferax sp.
ACCTGCGCCGCCGCTTCGCGCTGGCCAGCCTGGGCGTGATCACCGCGATCGCACTCTTCCTGGGCTGGTTGATGTCCAGCATGCTGACGCAGCGCATGCTGCAGCGCGAGGGCCAGGTCAGCATGGACTTCATCCAGAACCTGCTGCAGACCGACCGCTCCGCCGCGTTCCTGTCCGCGCCGGACGACCCGGAATTGCGCGAGCGCTTCCAGCAGTCGATGGCGCATCTGGCCTCGATGAGCGAGCCGGTGCGCGCCAATGCCTACCGGCCGGACGGCACGGTGGCCTGGTCCACCGACAAGGCGCTGGTCGGGCGGCGCTACCCGGTCAACGACGAGCTCGACGAGGCGCTGGCAGGCAAGCTGGTGGTGCACCATGGGCGGCTGGACAGCGGCGCACTGGCCAAGGCGGAGCATGTCGGCCTGGGCGCCGCGAACTCCTGGTTCGTCGAGAGCTACATGCCGATCTTCGATCCGCAGTCGCGGAAGGTCATCGGCGTCATGGAGCTCTACAAGGTGCCGGTGCAGCTGAACGATGCGATCCGCGACGCGCTGATCCGGCTGTGGATCGCCTGTGCGCTGAGCGCGGCCGGCCTGTTCGCCGCGCTGTACTGGACGGTCGCCCGGGCCGACCAGGTGATGCGGGCGCAACAGGCCCAGCTGGACGAGGCCCAGTCGCTGTCGACCGCCGTCGAGTTGGCCCGCGCGGTGGCGCACAACCTGCGCAACCCGCTGGCATCGATCCGGGTGTCGGCCGAGATGCTGCAGGGCGACGACCTGGAGGCACGCGACTACACCGAGCACTGCGGCGACATCACCGCCTCGGTGGACCGCGCCGACCGCTGGATCAGCGAACTGGTGCGGGTGTCGCAGGCGCCGCAGCTGCAATCCGAGGCGGTGCTGCCCAGCCCGGTGATCCGCGACTGCCTGCAGGAGATGCAGGTCGAGATGACGCGCCAGCGCATCACCTGCACGCTGCCACCGGCCGAAGCGCCCGCCATCCAGGCGCATACCGCGATGCTGCGGCAGATCCTGGTCAGCATCCTGGCCAACGCGATCGACGTGCTGCCGCAGGGCGGCACGATCGACGTGCAGTGGTCGGTACAGGCCGGTCTGCTGGAGCTGCGCATCATCGACAGCGGCCCGGGCATCCAGGAGGACGTGCGCAAGGCGCTGTTCCGGCCCTTCTTCAGCACCAAGAGCGGCGGGCTGGGCATCGGCCTGGCGCTGGTCAAGCGCATGGTCGAGCAGTGGGGCGGCCAGATCGCGCTGCAGCCCGCGCCGGTGCGCGGCACCTGCGTCGAGCTCCGCCTGCCGCTGGCCCCCTCATCCACCGCACCCGCCCACTGACACCATGGCCTGCCTGCTGATCATCGAAGACG
>JAEUOX010000328.1 GCA_016790475.1 Rhodoferax sp.
GCATCGACGCGGATCATGTTGCCGGCCAGCGCGGTGACACTGGCGCCCGGCACGGCCATCGTCAGGGCCGAACTGAAGGTGATGTCGCCGTTCGACTGGAGCATCAGGTTGCCGGCGACGAGCGCCAGCGTGGCGGCCGTCAGCGTCACCGAGCTGATCGGATCGGAGAACTGGTCTGCATCCGTCACCGCGTTCGAGCCGGACAGCACGATGTCGATGTAGTCCGGGTCCAGCAACAGCGTACCCACCGCGCCGCGGGGGGCCCGCAGATCCACCGCCGCCTGGAAGTCCAGGTGGTGGCGACCGGAGACCTCGGCGAAGCCGCCCTGCCCCTCTTCCGCGCCGCCACGGGCCTGGATCGTCCCGTAGGCCCGCGTCACATCGTCGGCCCAGACGATGATGCGCCCACCGTCGCCGCGCTCCAGCGCATTCGCCCGCAGCTCGGCCTGCGGGCCGAGGTAGGTGCGCCAGGCATTCGGCACCTCCGGATTGGCGCCCTGGTAATCCCCGCCGACGCGGATCTTGCCGCCGCCCTGCGCACCCGACACGTCGATCAGCGCCTGGCCGGTGACTGCGACGCGCTGACCCAGCACGTCGACCTGGCCTCCGGTCGTGCCGGTGGCCAGCACCTTCGCAGCGCCATCGACGATCGCATCGCCAGCGGCCTTCAGCACCACGGTGCCGCCTTCCAGCGTGGCGGTAGTGGCCTGGATCTCGCCGCTGTGGCGCAGCGTCCCCGCGAAGATGCCGACCGCGTTGCCCTCCAGCCGGCCCAGGTTGCGGGCCTGGTCGGCCGGCGCCTGCACCAGCATCGTGATGCCTTCGAGCCCGCGGCCGGTGATCTCGACCTGCTGGCCGGCCGCCAGCACGGTGCTGCCATTGGGGGCCTGCAGCAGTGCGCTGGTACCCAGATCGATGTTCGGCGCGACCAACACGATGTCGCCATCACGCGCGGTGATGCGCCCGCCGACCGTCAGGCCGGCCGCGCCGCCCATCGATGCCGACGGGTCGCCGAAGCGCAGCCGCCCGGCCAGTGCATCGGCGTCGCTCATGCGCAGCGCCGACGCCGTGAAGCCGGCGGTGTCGATGACGGCTCCGGCGCCGACCGCGATGCCGGACTGGTTGACCAGCACCAGCCGCCCGTTGGAGGACAGCGTGCCGAAGATCGCCGACGGTGTGGCCGTGACGACCCGGTTGATCGACAGGCTGCTGCTGCTGGGCTGCACGATCGTCGCGGTGTTGCCCGCACCGACCGAGAAGCTCTGCCAGTTGATTGCGGAGTGGTTCGTGCCGGCGCCGTTCTGTGTAACGACGCGCAGCTGGTTGGCCGCCGGCTGCGTAATCACCGCCTGGCCGTGCACCGCGACGCCGCCGGTGGGCAGCGCCTGCGCATGGGCCAGCGGCGGCTGGCTGCCAAAGGCGCTGGCCAGCGCGAGCGCCAGCACGGCAGGCCGCAGGCCTGCGGGGCCGGACGGGATACGGGTGCGTTCGGGCATGAAAAGATACTCCAGGTTCCGGGCCGGTCACGGTGCAGCGACGGCATCCGTGCAATGTGGACCGGGATGCTCGGCAGGCACCACCCGCCGGAAGGCGTGGCGACCCCATCTATCAGCGAATGTACTATGGCACCCGGGGCGGACCGGGCTGCCCGGCCCGGCAGTGTTGCTGGTGCCCAACAGGTGCCCGGACACCAAAGTCCGCGCCGGCAGCGCGGGCGTCGCCGGCCGGCCGGACGCTCGCGGCCGCCAGCCCGTATAGTGCAGCCAGTCCAGAGGCACCTGCTGCCCGCGCCCGCGGGCCCTGCGGGTCGCACCAGAAAGAACTCCATGTCCCCTTCCTGCCCACCGCCGCACAGCGGCCTGTTCCATGGCTGGCGATCCGGCCGTTGCCTGGTCGCGCTGACCCTCACCGCCCTGCTCGCCGGCTGCGGTGGCGGGAACGGCGCCGCCCCGGCTGCCGGCGGCGCGCGCGCGATGCCGCCGCCGGAAGTCGGCGTCGTCGTCGTGGCGCCGCAGTCGGTCGCGCTGCAGACCGAGCTCCCGGGGCGCGTCAGCGCCGTCCGACAGGCCCAGGTGCGTGCGCGCGTCAACGGCGTCGTGGTCCGCCGCCTGTTCCGCGAAGGCAGCGACGTCCAGGCCGGCGAAGCGCTCTACCAGATCGACGCGGCCACCTACCAGGCCACGCTGGACAGCGCGCAGGCCAGCCTGGCCAAGGCCCAGGCCAACCTGGCGCAGGCCGCTGCACTGGCGGAGCGCTACCAGCCGCTGGCCGAGGCCCAGGCGGTCAGCCGGCAGGAGCTGGTCAATGCACAGGGCGCCCAGAAGCAGGCCGAGGCCGACGTGGCCGCAGCCCGCGCCGCGGTGCAGCTGGCGCGCATCAATCTGGAGTACGCGACCGTCCGCGCGCCAATTGCCGGACGCATCGGACCGTCGCTGGTCAGCGAGGGGGCCCTGGTGAGCCAGACCGAGGCGACGCAGCTGGCGGTGATCCAGCAGGTCAGCACGGTGTATGTCAACTTCACGCAGTCCACGGCGGAGGTGCTGCAGCTGCGCAAGGCACTGGCCGCCGGCCAGTTGCGCAGCGCCGGTCCGGGCGCCGCAGCGGTGCGCGTCGTGCTGGAGGACGGCAGCGAGCTGCCGCGGCCCGGCCGGCTGCTGTTCTCCGACCTGTCGGTGGACGCCAGCACCGGCCAGATCACGCTGCGCGCGGAGGTCGCCAATCCGGACGGCCTGCTGCTGCCGGGGCAGTTCGTCCGGGTGCGGCTGGCCCAGGCGGAGCTGCCTGGCGGCATCCTGCTGCCCCAGCAGGCTGTCACGCGGACACCGCAGGGCGACACGGTGCTGGTGGTCGGCACCGACGGCAAGCCATCCCAGCGCACGGTGCGGATCGGCGGCAGTCAGGGCGCCCAGTGGGTCGTCCTGGGCGGCCTGCAGGCGGGCGAACAGGTGATCGTGGAGGGCTTCCAGAAGATGATGGTGCCGGGTGCACCGGTCAAGCCGATGCCCTGGAATGGCGGCGCGGCGGCCGCCCCTGCCGCGAATGCATCGGCGGCGCAGCCTGCCGCGTCGGCGGCGTCCCGCTGAAGGCCGCTCCATGGCGCAGTTCTTCATTCATCGGCCGGTCTTTGCCTGGGTCATCGCACTGTTCATCCTGGTGCTGGGGGGGGTGGCGATCACGCAGCTTCCGGTTGCGCAGTACCCCAAGGTCGCGCCGCCGTCGATCGTCATCTCGGCCGCCTACCCGGGCGCCTCGGCGCAGACGCTGGAGGACAGCGTCATCAGCGTCATCGAACGGGAGATGAACGGCTCACCCGGGCTGATCTACATGGAATCCGTCAGCCAGGCGGACGGCAGCGGCCAGCTGACGCTGAGCTTCGAGCCCGGCACCAACGCCGATCTGGCGCAGGTCGACGTGCAGAACCGCCTCGGGCGCGCGACGCCGCGCCTGCCGTCCGCCGTGACGCAGCAGGGCGTGCGCGTCGACAAGGCGAATGCGAACTTCCTGCTGGTCGCGGTGCTGTCCTCCGACGACCCGAAGCTGGACCCGGTGGCCCTGGGCGACTATGCCGCGCGCAGCGTCGTGCCGGAAATCCAGCGCCTGCCCGGCGTCGGACAGGCGCAGCTGTTCGGTACCGAACGCGCGATGCGCATCTGGATCGACCCGGCCCGGCTGCAGGGCCTGAACCTGGCGTCGTCGGACGTGACGGCGGCGATCCGCAGCCAGAATGCCCAGGTGTCCTCCGGCACGATCGGCGACCTGCCCAACGTCCCGGGCCAGGGCATCTTCGCCTCGGTCGTGGTCCGCGGGCAGCTCAGCGCGCCGGAGCAGTTCGGCAACATCGT
This sequence comes from Rhodoferax sp., assembly GCA_016790475.1. Classification (GTDB taxonomy): domain Bacteria; phylum Pseudomonadota; class Gammaproteobacteria; order Burkholderiales; family Burkholderiaceae_C; genus CAISIP01. The sequence continues at coordinate 3,843 of JAEUOX010000328.1, forward strand.
GCTGCGGGCCAATGCCGACGGCTCGACGGTGCGGCTGCGGGATGTCGCGCGCATCGAGCTCGGCGCCCAGGGTTACGCCACCTCCGCACGGATCAACGGCAAGCCGTCCACCGCGATCGGCGTGCAGCTCTCCCCCAGCGGCAATGCGCTGGCAACCGCGAAGGCGGTGCGGGTGCGCATGGAGGAGCTCGCCCGCTTCTTCCCGGCCGGCGTGCAGTGGTCCATTCCGTACGACAGCTCGCGCTTCGTCGACATCTCGATCCGCCAGGTCGTCGAGACGCTGCTGGAGGCGGTTGCGCTGGTGTTCCTGGTGATGCTGCTGTTCCTGCAGAACCTGCGCTACACGCTGATCCCGACCATCGTCGTGCCGGTCACGCTGATGGGCACCTTCGCGGTGCTGCTGGCGCTGGGTTTCTCGATCAACGTGCTGACGATGTTCGGCATGGTGCTGGTGATCGGCATCGTCGTGGACGACGCGATCGTGGTCGTCGAGAACGTCGAGCGCATCATGAGCGAGGAAGGGCTGCACCCGCTGGCCGCCACGAAGAAGGCGATGGGCCAGATCTCCGGCGCCATCATCGGCGTCACGGTGGTGCTGGTGTCGGTGTTCGTGCCGCTGGCCTTCTTCAGCGGCTCGGTGGGCAACATCTACCGGCAGTTCGCGGCCGTCATGGTGGCGTCGATCGGCCTGTCGGCCTTTCTGGCGCTGTCGCTGACGCCGGCGCTGTGCGCCACGCTGCTGAAGCCGGTGCAGGCCGGGCACAAGCTGGCCAAGGGCGGCTTCTTCGGCTGGTTCAACCGCGGGTTCGCGCTGACGGCCCGGGGTTATGAGGGTCTGGTCGCCCGCATCCTGCGCCGCGCCGCGCGCTACCTGGTGATCTACGCCGCCATCATCGCGGCCGTGGTCTGGCTGTACGGGCGGCTTCCCACCTCCTTCGTGCCGGCCGAGGACCAGGGCTTCATGATCGTCAACGTGCAGTTGCCTCCCGGGGCGACGCAGAACCGCACGCTGGCGGTGATGCAGCAGGCCGAGGCCTATGTGCTGAAGCAGCCGGAGGTGCAGAACATGGTCAGCGTGCTGGGGTTCAGCTTCTCCGGATCGGGCCAGAACGCCGCGCTGGCCTTCGTGACGCTCAAGGACTGGGCCCAGCGCACCGATCCGGGCCAATCCGCGGCCGCAGTGGCCGGGCGCGCATTCGGCGCGCTGATGGGCGTGCGGGATGCGTTCATCTTCGCGCTGAGTCCGCCGCCGATCCCGGAGCTGGGGTCTACCTCCGGCTTCAGCTTCCGGCTGCAGGACCGGGCGGGCCTGGGCCACGCCGCGCTGCTGGCCGCCCGCAACCAGCTGCTGGGCCTGGCCGGCCAGAGCAAGCTTCTGACCGGCGTGCGGCCCGAGGGACTGGAGGACGCGCCGCAGCTGCAGCTGGACATCGACAGGGACAAGGCGCAGGCGTCCGGCGTCGGCTTCGACGCGATCAATGCCGCTTTGTCGACGACGCTGGGATCGAGTTATGCGAACGACTTCCCGAACGGGGGCCGTCTGCAGCGCGTGGTGGTGCAGGCGGATGCGCCGGCCCGCATGCAGCCGGAGGATCTGCTGCGCATCAGCGTACCCAACAATCGGGGGCAGGCGGTGCCGCTGTCGGCCTTCGCGAGCACGCGGTGGGTCGTGGGGCCGATGCAGACCGTGCGCTACAACGGCTATTCCACGATGCGCATCTCCGGCCAGGCCGCGCCCGGTTTCAGCAGCGGCGAGGCGATGGCGGAGATGGAGCGTCTGGCCGGGCAATTGCCCACCGGGTTCGCATTCGAATGGACCGGGCAATCGCGCGAGGAGCGGCTGGCCGGTGCGCAGGCCTACCTGCTGTTCGGCTTCGCGCTGCTGGCGGTGTTCCTGGCGCTGGCCGCGCTGTACGAGAGCTGGTCCATCCCGCTGGCGGTGCTGCTGGTCGTGCCGCTGGGCGTGCTGGGCGTGCTGCTGGGCGCCAATCTGCGCGGTCTCGCGAACGATGTCTACTTCAATGTCGGCCTGATCACGATCATCGGCCTGGCAGCGAAGAATGCGGTACTGATCATCGAGTTCGCCAAGGACGTCCAGGCCCACGGCAAGACTGCCGTGCAGGCCGTGCTGGAAGCGGCCCACATGCGTTTCCGGCCGATCCTGATGACCTCGATGGCCTTCATCCTGGGCGTGCTGCCGCTGGTGCTGGCCTCGGGGGCCGGCTCCGCGGGCCAGCGGGCGATCGGCACCGGCGTGATGGGCGGCATGCTGAGCGCCACCTTGCTGGCCATCTTTTTCGTGCCGATCTTCTATGTGCTGGTGCGCACCGCCTTCAAGGGCAGCGAGCGGCAGCGGCGGCTGTATGCCCACGAGCCGGACGCGGAGGACCCGCCGGCACCAGCGCCGGGGGTGTCCCCATGAGGACCCCGATGCGGCCCCCCGAGGCCCGACACGGCAGCGCGCGACGCGAGGAGGCGCCCGTGCGCGCGCTCCGGCGCAGGTCGCGCACCGCCCTGGCGCTGCTGGCGCTGCTGCTGTCCGGATGTGGCATGCTGGCGCCCAGCTACGAGCGTCCGGCGGCACCGGTGGCTACCCGGTTTCCGTCGGACACGGCAGCCACACCCGGCGCCACCCCTGCCGCGGACATCGCCTGGCAGACCCACTTCCAGGACCCGCAGCTGCGCACGCTGATCGCGCTGGCGCTGGAGCACAACCGCGACCTGCAGGTGGCGGTACTGAACATCGAGCAGGCGCGCGCCCAGCTGCAACTGCGCCGGGCCGATGAGCTGCCGACCGTCCAGGCCGGCGCCGCCGCCAGCCGGCAGCCGACCACCGCGGGCGGCATCAGCAGCAGCTACACCGCCGGGCTCAGCATCACCGGCTATGAGCTCGATCTGTTCGGGCGCGTGCGCAACCTGGGCGATGCCGCCCTGGCCCAGCTGCTGGCCACCGAGGAAGCCCGCAAGACGGTGCAGATCGGCCTGGTCGCCGCGGTGGCCAACACCTGGCTGAGCCTGCTGGCGGACGACGCGCTGCTGCGCCTGACCGCCGACACCCTGCGCAGCCGCGAGGAGTCGCTGCGCCTGGTCCGGCTGAAGGTGGCGCAGGGGGTCAGCCCCGAGGTCGAATTGCGGCAGGCGGAATCGCTGCGGGAGGCCGCGCGTATCGCGCAGGCCCAGTGGACCCGCCAGCAGGCGCTGGACCGCAATGCGCTGACGCTGCTGACCGGGCAGCCGGCCCTGCCGGCCGGCGCCGGGATCGCCGGCCCGCTGCCGGCGCCGGCGACGCTGGCACTGCCGATGCCCGATGCCCTGCCCTCCGAGCTGCTGGTGCGCCGGCCCGACGTGCGGCAGGCCGAGCAGCAGCTGCGCGCGGCGCACGCGAACATCGGTGCGGCCCGGGCCGCCTTCTTTCCGCGCATCACGCTGACCACCAGCATCGGAACCGCCAGCGCGGAGCTCGGCCGGCTGTTCCACGGGGGCACCTACGGCTGGAGCTTCGCGCCGCAGATCACGCTGCCGCTGTTTGACGCCGGGCGCAACCAGGCCGGCCTGGATGCGGCCGAGGTCGGGCGCTCGATCGCGGTGGCGCAGTACGAACGGGTGATCCAGACCGCGTTCCGCGAAGTAGCCGATGTGCTGTCGACCCGCGAGACGCTGGAGCAGCAGCAGGCTGCCCAGGTGGCGCAGGCGGCGGCCGAGGGCGAGCGGCTGCGCCTGACGGAGCTGCGCCAGCGCCATGGCGCCGCGAGCGCCCTGGAGGTGCTCGATGCGCAGCGCTCGTCGTACGCCGCGCGGCAGGCCGTGCTGCAGTTGCAGCTGCAACTGCTCCAGAGCCAGGTCAACCTGTACAAGGTGCTCGGCGGCGGCTGGAAGGACCCGGCCCCCTGAGCGGGCGGCGCCGCGCTACAGCACCCGCACGATGCCGGTGGGCTTGAAGCCCAGATCGGCCGCCTTGCCCTTGCGCGCCCGGCCGGCCATCGCGTTGTTCAGGCTGCGGATCTCCAGCGTTTCGTCGCGCGGCTTGTTGCCGCGACCGATGCCGTCGATACGGACGCTGCGCGTGTAGGCGGCGGCGCCCGCCAGCGTGTCCTTGGCCTCCAGGTCGATCAGCTTGAGGCCGCGCCCGCCCTGGGCCTGGACATGGACCTCGGTGATCGGGAAACTCAGGATGCGCCCGCCAGTCGACGCGCAGGCCACATGGGTGGCCGGGGGCAGCGGCACCGCGCCGGAGGTGCCGGCTACCGGCGAGGGCCGGTTCACCGTCTCGCCCTCGCCGCAGCTGATGAAGGCCTTGCCGGCCTTCAGCCGTGAGGTCATCTGCTCGACCGTGGCCAGAAAGCCGTAGCCGCCGCTGCCGGACAGCAGCAGGCTGGCCGCGCCGGGGCCGGCAAAGTACCAGGACAGCTGGGTGCCGGGCTCCAGGTCGATCAGCGTGGTGACCGGCTGGCCGTCGCCACGCGCGCCCGGCAGCATCGCCACCGGCACGGAATAGACACGGCCCTTGTTGCCGAACACCAGCAGCGTGTCGACCGTGCGGCATTCGAAGGTGCCATGCAGGCCGTCACCGGCCTTGAAGGCGAAGCTGGCAGGGTCGTGGCCATGCCCGCTGCGGGCGCGCACCCAGCCCTTGTCGCTGACCACCACGGTGACCGGCTCGTCCACGACGCGCACTTCGGCGACGGCGCGCTTTTCGGCCTGGATCAGCGTGCGGCGGTCGTCGCCGAACTGCTTCGCGTCGGCCTCGATCTCGCGCACCATCAGCCGGCGCAGCGCCGCCGGGTTGGACAGGATCTCGTCGAGCTTCTTCTGCTCGTCGCGCAGGGTCTTGAGCTCCTGCTCGATGCGGATCGCCTCCAGCCGGGCCAGCTGGCGCAGCCGGATCTCCAGGATGTCCTCGGCCTGGCGCTCCGACAAGGCGAAGCGGGCCATCAGGGCCTGGCGCGGCTCGTCCGCCTGGCGGATGATCGCGATCACCTCGTCGATGTTCAGCAGCACCAGCTGCCGGCCTTCCAGGATGTGGATGCGGTCCAGCACCTTGGCCAGCCGATGCCGGGAGCGGCGCTCGATCGTCTGGTGGCGGAACGCGATCCATTCCTGCAGCATCTGCCGCAGCGACTTCTGGGTGGGGCGGCCGTCCAGGCCGACCATCGTCAGGTTGACCGGCGCGGAGGTTTCCAGGCTGGTGTGGGCCAGCAGCGTCGTGATCAGCTCCTGCTGGCTGATCCGGCTGGTCTTGGGCTCGAACACCAGGCGCACCGCGGCGTCCTTGGAGGACTCGTCGCGCACGACATCCAGCACCGCCAGCACGCTGGCCTTGAGCTGTGTCTGTTCCTGCGACAGCGCCTTCTTGCCGGCCTTGACCTTCGGGTTGGTGAGTTCCTCGATCTCCTCGAGCACGCGTTGCGTGCTGACATTGGGCGGCAGCTCGGTCACAACCAGCTGCCACTGGCCGCGCGCGAGGTCCTCGATCTTCCAGCGCGCGCGCACCTTCAACGAACCGCGCCCGCTGCGGTAGGCCTCGGCGATGTCGGAGGCCGGGCTGATGATCTGGCCGCCACCGGGGTAGTCCGGGCCGGGCACCAGGGCTGCCAGCGCGTCGTCGGTGAGTTGCGCGTCGCGGATCAGCGCCACGCAGGCCGATGCGATCTCGCGCAGGTTGTGGCTCGGGATCTCGGTGGCCAGGCCGACCGCGATGCCGCTGGCACCGTTCAGCAGCGCGAACGGCAGGCGGGCCGGCAGCTGGTCCGGCTCCTCGGTGGAGCCGTCGTAGTTGGGGCTGAAGCCCACGGTGCCTTCGTCGATCTCGTCCAGCAGCAGGCTGGTGATGCGCGCCAGGCGGGCCTCGGTGTAGCGCATCGCCGCGGCGCCGTCGCCGTCGCGGCTGCCGAAATTGCCCTGGCCGTCGATCAGCGGATAACGCTGCGAGAAATCCTGGGCCATGCGGACCAGGGCCTCGTAGGCGGCCTGGTCACCATGCGGATGAAAGCGCCCCAGCACGTCGCCGACGACGCGTGCCGACTTGACCGGCTTGGCGCCGACATTGCCGTTGGCGCCGCCAAAGCCCAGCCCCATGCGGGACATGGCGTACAGGATGCGCCGCTGCACCGGCTTCTGGCCGTCGCAGACATCCGGCAAGGCCCGGCCCTTGACCACGCTGAGCGCGTACTCCAGGTACGCGCGCTGCGCGTAGCTGGCCAGGGGGAGGTTGTCGTCGCCGGAATCGCCGGGGGAAAGGTCAAGCGTGGGCTGGTCGCTGGGAGGCATCAGTTCTCGGAATCAGACGGGGAAGGAGGCGCCGCCGGCGCGCTGCCGGGCATGTTGCCGCGGCCGATCGCACCGCCACGGATGGCCGGGGCGCGGGGGGGCGCCACCGGCCGCACGCGCGACAGCGAGGGCCGGAAAACCGGCTCGGGCTTGGGCGGCTTGAGCACGCTGTACAGCCCCATCACGGTCTTGACGTAGGCCTGCGTCTCCTTGAAGTTGGGAATCTTGTTGCCGGCCTTCTGGACGGCGCCCTCGCCGGCGTTGTACGCGGCGATGGCCAGCTCCAGCTCACCGGGGAACATGTTGATCAGGTCGCGCAGGTAGCGCGTGCCGGTGCGGATGTTGATCTTCGGGTCGACCAGCTTGCGCTCGATCGCCATCGTGCGGTCGCCGTCGACGCCGTAGCGGCGCGCGGTGGCCGGCATGATCTGCATCAGGCCGATGGCACCCTTGGGCGACACCGCGGTCGCATTGAAGCCGGATTCGGCAGCGATCAGGGCCTGCAGCAGCTCGAAATCGATGTTGTGGTCGGCCGAGGCATCACGCAGGTGCTGGCGCACCTTCTCGAAGGACGGGGACTCCTGGAAGAACGCGATCAGCTTGTTCGGCGCCATCGGCTCGGGTGTGGCCACCGGCGTGGGCTCAGGTTCCGGCTCGGCGGGCGGCGGATCCCGGGTGGTGTCGAAGGTCTCGGTGTTGCGGAAGAACAGCTCGTAGCGGTCGTCGAGTTTCTCGGAAGCGAAATGCGGCACGCCCTTCTCGTCGACATAACCCCAGACATCCGCCCAGGCGCTGCCGGCCGACAGGCCGGCCAGCACGGCCGCTGCCAGCCAGCGTCGCCAACGGAGGCTGCGGGCTGCGCGCATCAGACGTCCACCTCCACCGTGTCACCGTGCAACTCCATCAGCTCGCGCCGGGCGGCGGCCTCGCCCTTGCCCATCAGCTTGGCGATCAGCGCCTGCGTGGCCCGGAAATCAACCGCGCCCAGCTGCACCGGCAGCAGGCGGCGGGTGTCCGGGTTCAGCGTGGTGTCCCAGAGCTGCTCGGCGTTCATCTCGCCCAGGCCCTTGAAGCGGCTGATCGTCCAGGCGTTCTCGCGCACGCCTTCCTTGCGCAGCTTGTCCAGGATGGCGGTCAGCTCGCCGTCGTCGAGCGCGTAGGACTTGGAGGCCGGCTTCTTGCCGCGGGCCGGCGCGTCGACGCGGTACAGCGGGGGCCGCGCCACATAGACATGGCCGGCCTCGATCAGCTTCGGGAAATGGCGGAAGAACAGCGTCAGCAACAGCACCTGGATGTGCGAGCCGTCGACATCGGCGTCGCTCAGGATGCAGACCTTGCCATAGCGCAGACCGGACAGGTCGGGGTTGTCGTCCGGACCGTGCGGGTCCACGCCGATCGCGACCGCAATGTCGTGGATCTCGGTGTTGGCGAACAGGCGGTCGCGCTCGACCTCCCAGGTGTTGAGCACCTTGCCGCGCAGCGGCAGGATCGCCTGGCATTCCTTGTCGCGGCCCATCTTCGCGCTGCCGCCAGCGGAATCACCCTCGACCAGGAAGACCTCGTTGTGGGCCAGATCGCGGCTTTCGCAGTCGGTCAGCTTGCCGGGCAGCACCGCAACACCGGAGCCCTTGCGCTTCTCCACCTTCTGGCCGGCCTTCTGGCGCGTCTGCGCGGCCTTGATGGCCAGCTCGGCCAGCTTGCGGCCGTACTCGACATGCTGGTTCAGCCACAGCTCCAGCGCCGGGCGCACGAAACCCGACACCAGGCGCACCGCATCGCGGGAGTTCAGCCGCTCCTTGATCTGGCCCTGGAACTGCGGGTCGAGCACCTTGGCGGACAGCACATAGCTGGCGCGGGCGAAGACGTCCTCGGGCAGCAGCTTGACGCCCTTGGGGGCCAGCGCATGCAGTTCGATGAAGCCCTTCACCGCCTGGAACAGGCCGTCGCGCAGGCCGCTCTCGTGGGTGCCGCCGGCGCTGGTGGGGATCAGGTTCACGTAACTCTCGCGGACCGGGTTGCCGTCTTCGGTGAAAGCGACGCACCACTGCGCGCCCTCGCCGTCGGCAAAGCTGTCGCTGGAGGCGTCGGCAAAGCCCTCGCCCTCGAACAGCGGGATCACCGGATCGCCGGGCAGTGCCTGCAGCAGGTAGTCGCGCAGGCCGGCCTTGTAGAGCCAGGTCTGGGTGTCGCGGGTCTTCTCGACGGTGAGCGTGACGGACACGCCGGGCATCAGCACCGCCTTGCTGCGCAGCAGGTGCACCAGCTCCGGCATCGGCAGCGTGGCGGCTTCGAAATACTTCGGGTCGGGCCAGACCCGCACCGTGGTGCCGGACTTGCGGTCCCCGTCGGCCGCCGGGCGCACCGTGAAGGGCTCGGTCACATCCCCGGCCTCGAACACGAGCCGGGCCACCATGCCGTCGCGGAAGGAGGTGGCCTCCAGCCGGCGGGCCAGCGCGTTGGTGACGCTGACACCGACGCCATGCAGGCCCCCGGAGAAGCTGTAGGCGCCGCCGCTGCCCTTGTCGAACTTGCCGCCGGCATGCAGGCGCGTGAACACCAGTTCGATGACCGGTGCGTTCTCTTCCGGATGCAGGCCGTGCGGGATGCCGCGGCCGTCGTCCTCGACGGAGACCGAGCCGTCCTGGTGCAGCGTGACGCGGATCTTGCGGCCATGCCCGGCCAGCGCCTCGTCGGCCGAGTTGTCCAGCACCTCCTGGATCACATGCAGGGGGTTGTCAGTGCGGGTGTACATGCCGGGCCGCTGCTTGACCGGCTCCAGGCCCTTCAGGACACGGATCGAGGCTTCGGAATAGTCGGACGGGGGTTTCACAGCCATACGCGAGATTGTAGTCCTACCAGGAAAAAACAACTGTCTATTTATCCAGCATTCGGGTGATGCGCCCCCAGGCAGCGGCCTTTCCCGTGAAGAATCACCGCTTCGCCAGCGCGGGCTCCCGCCTGCAGCCGACCCGGCGACTTGGCTATATTCGACGGATGCAACGCCCCTCCCCCGCTCTGTCGACCGCGCAGGTCCTGCTGTTTGGCGCCGCCATCGTGACCCTGTCGATGGGCATCCGCCACGGCTTCGGCCTCTGGCTGCAGCCGATCACGCAGGCCCGGGAATGGAGCCGCGAGACCTTCTCCTTCGCGCTGGCGATCCAGAACATCAGCTGGGGCCTGGCCGGCATCTTCGCCGGCATGCTGGCCGACCGGTTCGGTGCGATGCGCGTGATCATGGCCGGCGGTCTGGCCTATGCGCTGGGCCTGATCGGCATGGCCTATGCCGTGACACCGCTGCAGTTCACGCTGAGCGCCGGCACCCTGATCGGCGTCGCCCAGGCGGGAACCACCTACGCGGTGGTCTACGGCGTGATCGGCCGCAATGTGCCCGCCGCCCGGCGCTCCTGGGCGATGGGCATTGCTGCCGCGGCGGGATCGTTCGGCCAATTCCTGATGGTGCCGCTGGAGGGCCTGCTGATCAGCCATTTCGGCTGGCAGGCGGCGCTGGCGCTGCTCGGGCTGGGCGCGCTGCTGATGGTGCCGCTGGCCCGCGGCCTGCGCGAGCCGGGCTTTGCCGGGGCCGGCCCGGTGGTGCGCGACCAGACCATCCTGCAGGCGCTGGGGGAGGCCTTCCGCTACCCGAGCTTCCAGATGCTGATGGCCGGCTACTTCGTGTGCGGATTCCAGCTGGCCTTTATCGGCGTGCACATGCCCAGCTATCTGAAGGACCATGGCCTGGCGCCGCAGGTCGCCAGCTACGCGCTGGCGCTGATTGGCCTGTTCAACGTGCTGGGAACCTATGCCTCCGGCAGCCTCGGCCAGCGCATGAAGAAGACCTATATCCTGTCCTTCATCTACATGGCACGCGCACTGGCGATCGCGGCCTTCCTGGCGCTGCCGCTGACGCCTGTGAGCGTCTACCTGTTCTCCAGCGTCATGGGCCTGCTGTGGCTTTCCACCGTGCCGGCCACCAGCGCCACGGTCGCACAGATCTTCGGCACCATCCACCTGTCGATGCTGGGTGGCTTCGTGTTCCTGAGCCACCAGGTCGGCTCCTTCCTGGGCGTCTGGCTGGGCGGCGTGCTCTACGACCGCAGCGGCAACTATGACCTGGTCTGGTACGGCGCCATCGCGCTGGGCGTGTTCGCCTCGCTGATCAATCTCCCGGTCCGCGAAGCCGCCATCGTGCGCCGTGGCGTGCCGCTGCCGGCCGGAGGCAGGCTGTGACCACCGGGCGCTGGCGCATGCTGCTGCAGCGTGGCTGGCCCTATGCCGCGGCGCTGCTGATCTTGCCGGCGGTGTTTGCGATGTACCTGCAGCCGGAGTTCATGATGACGCTGGCGCTGCAGCTGTGGGCCTGCTTCTGAGCCCGCACACCGCACTGCCCGCCTCGCCCTGGGTCCAGCGCTGGTCCCACCTGATCGGCGCCGGCACGCCGGTGCTGGACCTGGCCTGCGGAACGGGGCGCCATGTGCGCTGGTTCTGCGACCGCGGCCACCCGGTGATCGGCGTCGATGTCTCGGCGCAGGCGCTGCAGTCGCTGTCCGACCTGGCGCAGGCCGGCCGGGCGGAGCTGCTGCAGGCCGACCTGGAGGCCGGCCCCTGGCCGCTGGGCGACGGGCCGCAGCGCCGGCGCTTCGGCGCAGTCGTCGTGACGAACTACCTGTGGCGCCCGCTGTTCCCGGCGCTGTGCGACAGCCTGGCAGACGGCGGCGTGCTGCTCTATGAAACCTTCGCGCACGGCAATGCGGAAGTCGGCAAGCCATCCCGGCCGGATTTCCTGCTGCAGCCCGGGGAACTGCTGGCCCGCTGCGCCGAGCTGCGGATCGTCGCCTACGAGGACGGCTTCCGCGCCGATCCGGCCCGATTCGTACAGCGCATCGTCGCCGTACGGCCGGTACCGGAGCCAGCGGGGCCGGTGGCCCGGTTTGCACTGCCGTCCTGAGCCCTGCGCGCGGCGGCCGGCGCGGCCCGGACGCGGAGTGCGACTGGGTAGAATCGGCCGTTCCCCCAACTCAACTGCGATATGACTCCAATCACCGGCAGCATCGTGGCGCTGGTCACACCGATGCACGAAGACGGCAGTGTGGACTACCCCACGCTGCGCAAGCTCATCGACTGGCATATCGCCGAGGGCACCGACTGCATCGGTGTCGTGGGCACCACCGGGGAGTCGCCCACCGTCAATGTGCAGGAGCACTGCGAGATCATCCGGGTGGCGGTCGAACAGGCTGCGCGGCGCGTGCCGATCATGGCCGGCTGCGGCGCCAACTCCACCGCCGAGGCGATCGAACTCACCCGCTTTGCCAAGAACGTCGGCGCCGACTGCCACCTGCAGGTCGTGCCCTACTACAACAAGCCGACCCAGGAAGGCCAGTACCAGCACTTCAAGGCCATCGCCGAAGCCGTCGATCTGCCGATGGTGCTGTACAACGTGCCGGGCCGCACCGTCGCGGACATGGCCCATGACACGGTGCTGCGTCTGGCCCGGGTCCCGGGCATCATCGGCATCAAGGAAGCCACAGGCAACATTGAACGCGCCCAATGGCTGATCCGTGAGGCGCCGGCCGGCTTCTCGATCTACTCCGGCGACGATCCGACGGCCGTGGCGCTGATGCTGTGCGGCGGCCAGGGCAACATCAGTGTCACCGCCAATGTGGCACCGCGGCTGATGCATGCGCTGTGCGTTGCCGCGGTAGCCGGTGACGCGCGCCGCGCGATGCAGATCCAGCTGCAGCTGCTGACCCTGCACCGCAACCTGTTCGTGCAGGCCAACCCGATCCCGGTGAAGTGGGCGATGCAGCGCATGGGCCTGTGCGGCGGCGCGATCCGCCTGCCGATGACCCGGCTGGAACCCGAATACCACTCCCAGGTCGAGCAGGCGCTGCGCGCGGCCGGCCTCCTCTGACCCTACTCTCCGAAGGACTCCTGGTGAACTCCCTTTCCAGATTCGCATTGCTGGGGCTGTGCATGGCGCTGGGCGCCTGCTCGATGCTTGAAACCGACAAGATCGACTACAAGAGCGCGACCAAGGCGCCCTCGCTGGCCGTGCCGCCCGACCTGAGCCAGCTGGCCCGCGACAACCGGTATGCCATTCCCGGTGGCGCGGTCACCGCGTCGGCCTTCCAGGCCGGGCAGGCGACGCAGGCCCTGCCGGTCGCGATCAGCGCGGTGTCTGACGTCCGCATCGAGCGGGCCGGCAGCCAGCGCTGGCTAGTCGTCAAGCGGCCCGCCGACCAGCTGTGGGACCCGGTGCGCGACTTCTGGCAGGAGAACGGCTTCCTGCTGGCGCTGGACCAGAGCAACCTGGGCATCATGGAAACCGACTGGGCCGAGAACCGCGCCAAGCTGCCGCAGGACTTCATCCGCAATTCGCTGGGCAAGCTGTTCGATTCGCTGTACTCCACGTCGGAGCGCGACAAGTTCCGCACCCGGCTGGAGCGCACCCCCTCCGGCGAGACCGAGATCTACATCAGCCATCGGGGCATGATCGAGGTCTTCCCGTCCGGCAGCCCGGTGGCAACCGGCCGCGAGAACACCACGGTGTGGCAGCCGCGACCGACCGATCCGGAACTGGAAACCGAGTTCCTGCGTCGCCTGATGGTGCGCCTGGGCGTCAGCCAGGAGCAGAGCAAGGCCATCGTGGCCGCCGGGGCGGTGAAGCCCACGTCGCGGGCCTCCACGATGAACGGCCAGCCGGTGGTGCTGATCGACGAAGGTTTCGACCGCGCCTGGCGCCGCGTCGGCCTGACGCTGGACCGCACCGGCTTCACGGTGGAAGACCGGGACCGGGCCCAGGGCACCTACTTCGTGCGTTATGTCGAGCCGACGATGGACAAGTCCGAGCCCGGCTTCCTGTCCAAGCTGTTCGGTGGCTCCAGCAAGACGCAGGCACCGTTGAAGTACCGGGTCACGCTGCGCAGCCAGAACGAGTCGACGGTGGTGTCGGTGCTCAATGCCGATGGCGCCCCGGAGGCCTCCGCCAACGCGCAGCGCATCGTCAAAGTGATCGTCGATGACCTGAAGTAGGTCTGCTCGGCGGTGTTGCGTTTCCGCAGCCTCGGCAGCGGCAGTACCGGCAACGCCACGCTGGTGGAGGCCCGCGGCAGCACCGGGACGACCCGTCTGCTGGTGGACTGCGGGCTGGGCATTCGCCAGCTGGAGCAGCGCCTGGCCCGGTGCGATCTCCGTCCTGCCGACATCGACGCGATCTTCATCACGCATGAACACGCCGACCATATCGGCTGCGCGGCCAGCCTGTCGCTGCGCGCCCGCATCCCGCTGTGGATGAGCCGCGGCACCTTCGCGGCCATCGGCAGCCCGGCGCTGGACGGGCTGTTGCGCGAGGCGGGCGATGGCGTGGCCATCGCGATCGGGGACCTGCTGCTGCAGCCCTTCACAGTGCCGCACGATGCCCGGGAGCCCCTGCAGCTGCGCTGCTCCGACGGTGACCGCGCACTGGGCATCCTGACCGATCTGGGCCATGCCACGACCCATGTCCTGCAAAACCTGGCCCGCTGCCATGCGCTGCTGCTGGAGTTCAACCATGACACGGAGATGCTGGCGCGCTCGTCTTACCACCCCGCCCTCAAGAAGCGGGTCGGTGGCCGTTACGGGCACCTGTCCAACCAGGATGCCGGACAGATTGCCCGGGCACTGCGCCATGACGCACTGGCCCTGGTCGTGCCGGCCCACCTGAGCCGGCAGAACAATCTGCCGGAGCTGGCACGGGCCGCACTGGCCGAGGCGCTGGACTGCGATGCCGCGGACCTGCCTGTGGCCGACCCCTTCGCCGGCACGGACTGGATGCCCGTCTGACCGCTGGCGCGCCACGCTGCGGGCACCAAAACAAAAGGCCACCTTGCGGTGGCCTTCTGACGGGCAGCGCGCGAGGCGCTGCGCGGATGCGCTTACTTGGAAGCGGCGGCGGAAGCCGGAGCAGCGGCTTCGGAAGCGGCGGGAGCCGGAGCAGCGGCGGGGGCCGGAGCCGGAGCCGGGGCGGGAGCAGCGGCAGGAGCCGGGGCCGGAGCGGGAGCCTCTTCCTTCTTGCCGCAGGCGGCGAGAGCAGCGGCGGCGATCACGGCGGCCAGAACGAGCGACTTGTTCATCTTTGTATACCTTCGAGTGTTGGATGAAATGTTGGGCTGGGATGTCGGCACCGGAGGCGGCGACGACCAAGGAAGAAACCCGGGAGCGATTTCCACCTAGCCCGCGAGTATACAAAACAGTCTGCGTGAATTACGGGAAAACCCTCGTTCCGTTGCGAAATGTCTACAACCCGAGCGTGGTCGACGGAAATCCGGGCCCGCTGACGGCCAGCAACGCGTCGAGTTCCTCGCGCATCTGCAGGCGGCGGTCGGCACTGCTGCTACACAGTCCGGTGCTGCGCACCAGGTCCAGCCGGCGCATGGCCCAGGCCGGGCTCCACAGGATGCTGGGGAAGTCCTGCGGATCGCGATGGCGACAGACGCGGCATTCGATGATGTGGTCCCAGCGCTGGCGCCAGGTCACGAAGCGCGGATGCCGGCGCACCACGCTGTCGTAGCCGGCCGCGACCATCGTGAACCGGCGCCCGGTGCGCGACCACTGCTGCAGCAGGTCGGTGACCTCCCGCTCATGCAGGGGCCAGTCCTCGAACGACGCATCGCAGACGACGATCTCCCGCCAACCCTGCTGCACGGCACCGGCGAGCGCCTCACGCACGACCTGCTGGAAGGCCCGCGGGCCCTCGAACCGGCCCAGTGGCAGCGGCGCCGGATCACGCGGTTCCGTCGCCATGCACCCACCCGGCCTGGGCCCATTCCTGCAGCAGTTCGCGCGCGGCCGCACTGGCTACACCGTGCTCGCGCGCCGTCAGCCGGCGCGCGTCGGACAGACGCCGCATCAGCGTCGCGTCGCGCCCGCCGGCGCGGTAACTTTCACCGTTGATGAACACATGCGCGTCGTCGTACATCATCCGGGTTTTCCGATCCAGCCGCACTGCGCCCTCTGCCGGCAGTTCCGCGTCGGCCGGCACGAACCAGACCTGGGCCTTGGGTTCGGTCAAGAACTCGCCCAGCGCGCGCGCCATCAGCGCCGGGTCGGCCAGCATCCGTTGCAGCGCGTCGCGGGCGAAGTCCTGCAGCGCGGCAGGGATGGCTCCCGGTGACGGCACGGCGGGCTGCCCGGGGTCCTTGTAGAGCGCATCCCCCAGCAGGTCGTCGGTGTCCTGCGCGAGACGCTGCAGCAGTTCGCCGGCCAACGTACCGCGCGCCGGCGACTGGAAGCCCACCGACAGCGTCATGCACTCGCCAAGCGCAACGCCGTCATGCGCATAGCGGGGTGGCAGGTACAGCATGTCGCCGGCGTCCAGGTCGAAGGTCTGCTCCGGGCGGAAGTCCTGCAGGATCTTCACCGGAAGGCCGTCACGCAGTCGAAGGTCCTTCTGCCGCCCGATGCGCCAGCGCCGGCGGCCGTGCAACTGCAGCAGGAACACGTCGTAGCTGTCGAAGTGCGGGCCGACGCCCCCGCCATCGGTCGCGTAGCTGACCATCACGTCATCCAGCCGGGCCTCCGGCACGAAGCGGAAGCGGTCCAGCAGGCGGCGCGCCGCGTCCAGATGCAGGTCGACGCCCTGCACCAGCACCGTCCAGCCGGCGCGGGCGCGTGGCGGGAAGGCACGCCGGGTGAAAGGGCCGTGGCGCATCTTCCAGGTGTCGCCGGAGGATGTCGTACCAAGGATCAGGCGCGATTCGACGTCCGGCTGGCCGGCCAGCGTCAGCAGGCCCGCGCGGTTCAGCAGCATGCCGGCATCCGGCACGGCCTGGCGGATCAGCAGGGGCTTCTTCTGCCAGTGGCGGCGCATGAAGGCTGCCGGCGGCAGGCCGCCAAGCAGCGGCAGGGGTTCGTTGACATCCATCAGGGGTTCCGCGGGCGTCCCGGGGCGGGACAAGCTGCGACAATTCTCCTATGGAAATCACCCCCCAGTGCGTTGTGGCGCTCACCTGGACCCTGAAGGACACGCTTGGCGAGGAACTCGACGTGTTGTCCGATCCGGTCGAATTTCTCGTCGGCGGCGACGACCTGTTCGACAAGATCGAAACGGCGCTGCAGGGCCACGGGCCCGGGGCACGCATCGAGCTGCAGCTCGAGCCGGAGGAAGCCTTCGGCGACTTCAACGACCAGCTGCTGTTCCTCGGCGCGCGGGCGCTGTTCCCGAAGGACATCGAGGAAGGCATGACCTTCGAGGGCCATGCGCTGCCGGCCGGCTGCGACCCGACGATGCCGAAGGACGCGCTCTACACCGTCGCGGAAATCTACCCGGAGCATGTGGTGCTGGACGCCAACCACCCGCTGGCCGGCATCGCGCTGCGCCTGAGCCTGCAGGTGGCGTCGGTCCGCGAGGCGACCGAGGAGGAGATCGGCGCCGGCACCGCCGGTACCGGCTTCTTCCGGGTGCAGGTGCAGGCGCCCGATGACGGCAGCGCCCCGCCGCCGCTGCACTGATCTGCCGGCTCAGGCCTTGCCGGTCGAGCCGTAACCGCCTTCGCCACGCGTGCTGGCCGTGAAGCCGTCCACCAGCCGGAACTGCGCCTGCACGACCGGCACGATCACGAGCTGGGCGATGCGCTCCATCGGCTCGATCGTGAACGCCGTCGGGCTGCGGTTCCAGGCGCTCACCATCAGCTGCCCCTGGTAATCGCTGTCGATCAGGCCGACCAGGTTGCCCAGCACGATGCCGTGCTTGTGACCGAGGCCGGAGCGCGGCAGGATCAGCGCGGCATAGGCCGGGTCTGCCAGGTGCATGGCCATGCCGGTGGGTACCAGCTGCCAGGCGCCGGGTGCCAGCACCAGCGGTGCGTCCAGGCAGGCCCGCAGGTCCAGCCCGGCACTGCCCGGCGTCGCGTACGCCGGCATCTGCGCATGCAACCGGGCATCCAGGATGCGGACATCAACCTGCATGAATACGTCCTCCATCCAGCATCGAGGCACAGCGCGCGACGAGGCGGCGCGCCAGTGCCAGTTTCGAATCACGGGCCAGCTCCTCGACGCCCTGCTCCGAGACCAGCAGCAGCGCGTTGTCATCCTGCCCGAAGGTTGCCGGCCCCAGATTGCCGACCAGCAGCGGCACCCCCTTGCGCAGGCGTTTGGCCTGGGCATTGGCCAGCAGGTCCTCGCTCTCGGCGGCGAACCCGACGCACAGCAGCGCGCCGCTGCGGGCGCGGTCTGATCGCGCGACGTCGGCCAGGATGTCCGGGTTCTCCTCGAACTGCAGCGCAGGCGCGGCACCGGAGCCATCCTTCTTGATCTTCTGCTGCGCGGCATTCGCCACACGCCAGTCGGCGACCGCGGCGGTCGCGATGAACACATCCGCGGCAGGGGCCTCGGCCAGCGTGGCCTGGTGCATCTCGCGTGCCGAGCGCACGCTGATCCGCGCCACACCCCGTGGTGCCGGCAGGCTCACCGGCCCGCTGACCAGCGTCACCCGCGCACCGGCCTCGCGCGCCGCGCGGGCCACCGCGTAGCCCATCTTGCCGCTGCTGAGATTCGTGATGCCGCGCACAGGATCGATCGCCTCGTAGGTCGGGCCGGCTGTCACCAGCACATGGCGCCCCCGCAGGCTGGGCGCCTGCAGCGCGGCTATCACGTCCTGCAGGATCTCGTCGGGCTCCAGCATGCGCCCGTCGCCGGTTTCGCCACAGGCCTGGTCGCCGTGGCCGACCCCGAGCACCGTGGCACCGTCGGCCACCACCTGCTGCAGGTTGCGCTGCGTCGCCGGGTGGGACCACATCTCGCGGTTCATCGCCGGTGCCAGCAGCAAGGGCACACGGGCCGCCGGCCGGGCCAGGCACATCAGGCTCAGCAGTTCATCCGCACGGCCCTGGGCCAGGCGCGCGATGAAGTCCGCGCTGCAGGGCGCCAGCAGGATCATGTCGGCCTCGCGCGCCAGGTTGATGTGCGGCATGTTGTTGGCCTCGCGGTCGTCCCACTGCGACGTGAAGACCGGCCGGCCGCTGAGCGCCTGCATCGTGACCGGCGTGATGAACCGGCAGGCCGCCTCGGTCATCACGACCTGCACCGTCGCACCTTCCTTGAGCAATCCGCGGCACAGTTCGGCCGCCTTGTAGCAGGCCACACCCCCCGTCAATCCGAGAACGATGTGCTTGTCGCGCAGATCCATGGTGCATGCGGCGCCACGGAGCGGGCCGGGCGGTGAATTTCGGGATGGCCGCAATGTAGCAGACGCCTATAATTTGCCTTTACCACCTCATCGAACCGCATGGTTCGCCCCTGACATGACCAAATTTGTCTTCGTCACCGGCGGTGTCGTGTCCTCCCTTGGCAAGGGAATCGCTTCAGCCTCCCTCGCAGCGATACTGGAATCGCGGGGTCTGACAGTCACCTTGATCAAGCTCGATCCCTACCTGAACGTCGACCCGGGCACCATGTCGCCATTCCAGCATGGCGAGGTCTTTGTTACCGAGGATGGCGCCGAGACCGATCTGGATCTCGGCCACTACGAGCGCTTCGTCGAGACCCGGATGCGCCGCACGAACAACTTCACGACCGGCCAGATCTACAAGAGCGTGCTCGAGAAGGAGCGCCGCGGCGACTACCTCGGCAAGACGGTGCAGGT
>JAEUOX010000360.1 GCA_016790475.1 Rhodoferax sp.
GCAGGCCCGGCCGGACATCGTGCTGCTGGACGCGATGATGCCCGGCATGGACGGCTTCGAGGTCGCCCGCCGCCTGAAGGCCGACCCGGCCACCGCACCGATCCCGATCATCTTCATGACCGGCCTGACCGACACCGACTACCTGGTGGCCGCGCTGGCCGCCGGCGGTGTCGACTATGTCACCAAGCCGATCAAGCCCAAGGAGGTACTGGCCCGCATGAACGTCCATCTGCAGGGTGCGCGCCAGGCGCGCCAGGAGGCCCGCCAGGCGGGCGAGGCGCGCAACGCGCTGGATGCATTCGGCTACGCCAGCATCACGGTGCGCGCGAGCGACGGCAAGCTGATGTGGCAGACCGCGCTGGCCCGCGAGATGCTGCGCGACTATTTCGGCGACAGCCCGACCTTCACGAAGCTGTTCGTGCCGGAGATGGTGCTCGACTGGCTCCACCGCTGCCGCGCCGACGCGCGCGCGCAGATCGAGCCGCCGCGGCTGAGGATCGACAAGGGCGCGCGCCGGCTGACCTTCCGGCTGCACCAGCAGACCGGCGATGGCGCCGAGGATGACTCGCAGGAAGGCGACTGGCTGATCATCATGCGCGAGGTCAATGACGCGGCGGTGATCGAGGCGCTGGGCCTGAGCTTCAAGCTCACCGCGCGCGAGGCCGAGGTGCTGTACTGGGTCATCAAGGGCAAGACCAACAAGGACATCGGCGACATTCTCGGCAGCAGCCCGGCCACTGCGAAGAAGCACCTGGAGCACATCTACGTGAAGATGGGTGTGGAGACGCGTACGGCGGCCGCGGGGATGGCGATGGGGCGGATCCGGCAGCTGCATCCGCAGTTCGAGGGGTGAGTGTGGCATGCAGGGGGGTGGCCCGGGTGGGAGGCACGGGTCCGCAGCATGGCAATCTCCCTTGCTGCGTCGCCGCATACGCCACTCGGCGTATTTCGCAGTTGCCCCCCTCTCCCTAAAGTCAATCCATCGCCTCGCAAGCCCCATCCCGGGGCCTGTACGGCGAGACGGCTTGATTCACTACCGGAGAAAACTTCCATGCAACGTCGATTCACTCTCAAGGCGCTCACCGCCGCAGTTGCCCTCGCGGGCGTCACCGCCATTCCGGCCTACGCCCAAAGCGGCGGCACGATCAAGGTCGGCATCCTGCACAGCCTGTCGGGCACGATGGCCATTTCCGAGACCGTCCTGAAGGACACCGTGCTGATGGCGATCGACGAGATCAATGCCAAGGGCGGCGTGCTCGGCAAGAAGCTCGAGCCGGTCGTCGTGGACCCGGCCTCCAACTGGCCGCTGTTCGCCGAGAAGACCAAGCAGCTGCTGGGCCAGGACAAGGTCTCCGTGATCTTCGGCTGCTGGACCTCGGTGTCGCGCAAGTCGGTGCTGCCGGTCGTCGAGGAGATGAACGGTCTGCTGTTCTACCCGGTCCAGTACGAGGGTGAAGAGCTGTCCAAGAACGTGTTCTACACCGGTGCCGCGCCGAACCAGCAGGCGATTCCTGCGGTGGACTACCTGATGAGCAAGGCCGGTGGCGGTGCCAAGCGCTGGGTGCTGCTGGGCACGGACTATGTCTATCCCCGCACGACCAACAAGATCCTGCGCGCCTACCTGAAGTCCAAGGGCGTCAAGGAGTCGGACATCGACGAGAAGTACACCCCGTTCGGTCACTCCGACTACCAGACCATCGTGGCCGACATCAAGAAGTTCTCCGCCGGTGGCAAGACCGCGGTGGTGTCCACGATCAACGGTGACTCGAACGTGCCCTTCTACAAGGAACTGGGCAACGCCGGTCTGAAGGCCAAGGACGTGCCGGTCGTCGCCTTCTCGGTCGGCGAGGAAGAGCTGCGCGGTGTCGACACCAAGCCGCTGGTGGGCCACCTTGCCGCCTGGAACTACTTCCAGTCGATCAAGAACCCGGCCAACACCGAGTTCATCAAGAAGTGGTCCGACTACGCCAAGGCCAAGGGCATCGCCGGCCACAAGGACAAGCCGCTGACGAACGACCCGATGGAGGCCACCTACATTGGCATCAACATGTGGAAGCAGGCCGTCGAGAAAGCCAAGTCCACCGATGTCGACAAGGTCATCGCCGCGATGGCCGGCCAGACCTTCAAGGCGCCGTCCGGCATCGTGTCCAAGATGGACGAGAAGAACCACCACCTGCACAAGTCGGTGTTCATCGGCGAGATCAAGGCCGACGGCCAGTTCAACGTGGTCTGGAAGACGCCGGGCCCGGTGAAGGCCAAGCCCTGGTCGCCGTTCATCGAAGGCAACGACAAGAAGCCGGACGAGCCGGTCAAGAAGTAAGCCAGGATTCCGAAGCGGCCCCGGGTGCCCGGGGCCGCCGCAGGATGCTGCTGCGTGGGCATGTGCCATCGTGCCCAACCACCAGGTTCCTTCCATGCCGATACGCCTTTCCTTCTTCCTGCTTCTCTCCCTGCTGCTGGCTCCCGTCGTCCACGCGCTGACCGCGGAGGAGGCGCGCGGCATCGCCATCGGCGAGACCGAGGCCCGCGTCGAGGCGCTCGGCAAGGCGCTGGCGACCGCCGACGACAAGACGGCCGCGTTCCTGCAGGCCCTGTCCGAGGATGCCGTCAAGTTTGCCGGCGACAAGGTCTTCGTGATGAAGGACGACAAGGCCTTCGACCCGGTGACCGGCGCAGCGCTGGAACTGCCGGGCGACGCCGAGGACGTCATCAACAACAACATGATGCGTGGCGAGATTGAGGCCGCGCAGGCCGGCCTCAAGCTGTTCTCGAAGGACCTGAAGCAGCGCCGTGAGGGCATCAAGGGCCTGCAAGGCCAGAGCGACGAGTCCCGGCTGCCGATGATCGAGAAGGCGCTGGCCGCCGAGACCGACCCACAGCTCAAGGCCCAGCTGGAGCTGATCCGCTCGGCCGTGCTGCTGAGCAGCAGCGACAAGGCCAAGCGGCTCGCAGCTGCCGCCGCATTGGCGCAAAGCGGTCAGACCAGCACCAAGACGCTGCTGATCGAACGCCTGAAAGAAGAATCCGACCCGGAAGTGAAGGCGGCGCTGTCGGCCACGCTGCGCACCGTCGAAGGCGCGCTGGCGTGGGGCGACAAGCTGGGCGCGGCCTTCAGCGGCATCAGCCTGGGCTCGATCCTGCTGCTGGTGGCGCTGGGCCTGGCGATCACCTACGGGCTGATGGGCGTGATCAACATGGCGCACGGCGAGCTGATGATGATCGGCGCCTACGCCACCTATGTGGTGCAGGGCGTGTTCCAGAAGTGGCTGCCCGGCGCGTTCGACTGGTACCTGCTGGCGGCGGTTCCGGTCGCCTTCCTGGCGTCCGCACTGATGGGCGCCGTGCTGGAGCGCAGCGTGATCCGCTTCCTGTATGGCCGCCCGCTCGAGACGCTGCTGGCGACCTGGGGCATCAGCCTGATGCTGATGCAGCTGGTGCGTACCGTCTTCGGCGCCCAGAACGTCGGCGTCGAGAACCCGTCCTGGATGAGCGGCGGCTGGCAGGTGATGGGCAACCTGTCGCTGCCCTACAACCGGCTGATCATCATCGGATTCGCGGCGGCGGTCCTGCTGGGCGTCGCGCTGCTGATCAGCCGCACGCGCCTCGGCCTGTTCGTGCGTGGCGTCACGCAGAACCGCCCGATCGCCGCCTGCATGGGTGTCAACACCGCACGCATCGATACCTATGCCTTCGCGCTGGGATCCGGCATCGCCGGGCTGGCCGGCTGCGCGCTGAGCCAGATCGGCAATGTGGGCCCGGACCTGGGCCAGGGCTATATCGTGGACTCCTTCATGGTGGTCGTGCTGGGCGGTGTCGGCCAACTGGCCGGTACCGTCTATGCCGCGCTGGGCCTGGGCGTGCTGAACAAGTTCCTGGAGGGCTGGGCCGGCGCGGTGCTGGCCAAGATCGCGGTGCTGGTGTTCATCATCATCTTCATCCAGAAGCGGCCGCAGGGCATCTTCGCGATGAAGGGCCGGAGTGCAGAGGCATGAGCGCAGCGCCTGTGATGCCACCGGTCGCTCTGCCGGCCCGCGCACCGGTGCTCAGCGGCGCCGGCTGGACCGCCTTCATCGTCGCGCTGATCCTGGTCTGCGCGGTGGCGCCGCTGCTGAACCTGGTGATTCCGGCCGGCAGCATGTTCCACCTGAGCGACTACGCGGTGGCGCTGCTGGGCAAGATCATGTGCTACGCGATCTGTGCGCTGGCGATGGACCTGATCTGGGGCTACACCGGCATCCTGTCGCTCGGCCACGGTCTGTTCTTCGCGCTGGGCGGTTATGCGATGGGCATGTACCTGATGCGGCAGATCGGCCGCGACGGCAACTACAAGAGCGACCTGCCGGACTTCATGGTGTTCCTGGACTGGAAGGCGCTCCCCTGGCACTGGACCTTCAGCGACAGCTTCGTCGCCACGCTGCTGTTCATCGTCCTCGTGCCGGGCCTGGTCGCCTTCGTGTTCGGCTTCTTCGCGTTCCGCTCGCGGATCAAGGGCGTGTATTTCTCGATCATCACCCAAGCCATGACATTTGCCGCCATGCTGCTGTTCTTCCGCAACGAGACCGGCTTCGGAGGCAACAACGGCTTCACCGACTTCAAGCGCATCCTCGGCATCGCGATCGCGACGCCCTCGATGCGGATGGTGCTGTTCGTGCTGACCGGCCTCACGCTGCTGGGCTTCTACCTGTTCTCCCGCTGGCTGGTGGGCAGCAAGTTCGGCCGCGTGCTGCAGGCGATCCGGGACGCGGAGTCCCGCGTGATGTTCTCCGGCTACAACCCGCTGGGCTACAAGCTGACGATCTGGACGCTGTCCGCGGTGATGTGCGGCGTGGCTGGTGCGCTGTATGTGCCGCAGGTCGGCATCATCAACCCGAGCGAGATGAGCCCGGCCAACTCGATCGAGATCGCGATCTGGGCGGCGGTGGGCGGCCGCGCCACGCTGATCGGCCCGATCGTCGGCGCCTTCCTGGTCAATGGCGCCAAGAGCTGGCTGACCGTCACGGCGCCGGAGTTCTGGCTCTACTTCCTGGGCGCGCTGTTCATCGCCGTCACGCTGTTCCTGCCCAACGGGGTGGTCGGTCTCGTGAAGAAGCTGTCCGGAGGGCGCAAGCCATGACGCCCGACCTGCTCGACGAAGGTGCGGCACGGCTGGAACGCAGCAAGGCCGCACAGGCCGCCCGCAGCGGCAACACCGAATCCGGGGGCCGCGCGGCCGGCTTCTCGCGCCTGGTGACCTCGCCGGAAGTGGACGTGACGCACGGCCGCATCCTGTACCTGGAAGATGTGAGCGTGAGCTTCGACGGCTTCAAGGCCATCAACCAGCTCTCGCTGGACATCGCCCCGGGCGAGTTGCGCTGCATCATCGGCCCGAACGGCGCCGGCAAGACCACGATGATGGACATCATCACCGGCAAGACCCGTCCGGATGCCGGGCAGGTGTTCTTCGGCAGCACGATCGACCTGCTGCGCTACCGGGAGTCCGAGATCGCGCGGCTCGGCATCGGGCGCAAGTTCCAGAAGCCCACGGTGTTCGAGCAGCTCACCGTGTTCGAGAACCTGGAGCTGGCCCTCAAGACGAACAAGGGCGTGCAGGCCTCGATGTTCTTCCGGCTCGACTCGGCCCAGAGTGACCGGCTGGCGGCGCTGCTGCACACCATCCACCTGGCGGAGCATGTCGGCCGGCTGGCCGGCACGCTGAGCCATGGCCAGAAGCAGTGGCTGGAAATCGGCATGCTGCTGATGCAGGACCCGAAGCTGCTGCTGCTTGACGAGCCGGTGGCCGGCATGACGGACGAAGAGACCGAGCGCACGGCCGAGCTGTTCCTGACCCTCAAGGG
>JAEUOX010000370.1 GCA_016790475.1 Rhodoferax sp.
GCCGGCCGCGTGATCGCGATGTTGGCGCGGCGCACCAGCCGTTCGACCTCCTCGTCCGGGCGGGTGGACATCAGCAGCCAGCCCAGGCTGGACTGCACCAGCGGGCGCATGCTGCCTTCCTCGGTGTAGAACCGCAGTGCATGGCTCGACTGGATCACGCGGATGTACTGCATGTAGACGTCGTTCTGCACCGCGATCGACACCGTCTCGCCGGTGGCGTGGTGCACGTCCTGCATGGCCTCCAGCAGCCGGCCCCGGCCCAGCAGTGCATGGCCGATCCAGTCGCCCAGCGAGGCCACGCGCAGGGTGGGGAAGTACACCCGGCGCACCCGGTCGTAGTTGATGTAGCCCAGCGTGACCAGGCTCTTGAGCAGCACCGTGGTGCTCGACTGCGGATAGCCCAGCGTCTCGGAGATCTGCTTGAGCGAATGTGGCTTGCGCTGGTCACGGAAGAACTCCAGCACCTCGATCACGCGTGCAGCGGACTTGACGGTCGAAGGCGACGACGCAGCCATCGGAACACGCTCGGTGCAGGCACCGCCTCAGCGGCCGATCGAGGCGAACAGGGCGTAGACCGGGTCTTGCGGATGGTTGGCACCATTGGGCAACCGCGGGCCCATGCGCTCGCGCTCGGTGCCCTCGGGGCTGCCCAGCGGCCGCAACCAGTCGTACATCACGGTCCGCGCGGCGATGCGCCAGGCGTCGCCGCGCTTCTCGAAGCGATCGACATAGCGGCCCGACATGAACACCTCCTGCAGCGTGCCGCTGGCGTCCGGCTCCCGCTGAAGGGCCAGCCAGTAGGTCTCCACGGCGGCCTGCGCACCGGCGAGCTGGATCGACATGTTGGTGACATGGTGGATCGAGCGGTCGCTGGACTTCAGGCGCTTCATCGCGTAGTCGATGAAGTCGCTGGCCTTGCCGTCAAACGGACCATGGCGGTCGGTCGCATCCGGCCAGTAGGCGCTGTGCAGCGCCTGCTCGTCCTGCCGGTCGATGCCGCGGCAGTAGCGGAACATGCATTCGCGGATCGCTTCGCGGTCCAGCAGTTGTTGCAGGTTGTCGGCGGATTTTTCGGTGCCCATCGGGGTGTCTCCTTGAAAAACAGGCTACGATGGTACTATTATTTAACCTGCCGGCAAGTAGAATGCCGCACAGCAAAGGAGACAGCATGGGTGAACGTTTGAAGGACAAGGTGGCGCTCGTTACTGGTGGCGCACAGGGTATCGGCCGGGCGATCGCCGGCATCTTCGCCGCCGAAGGCGCGGTGGTCGGCGTGCTCGACATCCGGGCCGAGGAGGCGGAAAAGGCGGCGCAGTCGATCCGCGATGCCGGCGGCCGGGCGCACAGCTACGCCGGCGACGTGTCGCAGCGCGAGACCTTCAGCACCGCGGTGGATGCGCTGGAGAAGCTGTATGGCCGCTTCGACATCCTGGTCAACAACGCGATCTGGGTGCGCTACAACAGCATCGACGCGATCACCGAGAAGACGCTGCTGCGCATGGTCGGCACCGGCTTCAATTCCGTGGTCTGGGGCATCCAGGTCGCCGCACCGGCGATGACGCGCTCCGGCGGCGGCTCCATCATCAACATCGCGTCGGCGGCCGGCTTCCTGGGCATCCCGTCGGCCATGGTGTACTGCGGCGTGAAGGCCGGCGTGCTCGGGCTCACCCGCTCGGCCTCGGTCGATCTGGGCGGCAGCAAGATCCGCGTCAACGCGATCGCGCCCGGCTCGGTCGTGACCGAGGGCGTCACGATCAATGTCGACGAGGCGATGCGCGCCAAGCGCATCGCACGCACGCCGATGGGCCGGCTCGGCGGCGTCGAGGACATCTCCGCCGCCGCACTGTTCCTGGCCAGCGACGACAGCACCTTCATCACCGGTGAATCGCTGCTGGTGGACGGCGGGGTGACGCATGCATTCTCTTGATCCGCTGTTTCATCCGGCCTCGGTGGCGCTGATCGGCGCCTCGTCCGACCCGGAGCGCATCGGCGGGCGCCCGCTGCGCTTCCTGCTGGAGGGCGGCTTCCAGGGCGCGCTGTACCCGGTCAACCGCAGCGGCGCCGCCGAGATCCAGGGCCTGAAGGCCTATGCCAGCCTCTTGGACGTACCCGGCCCGGTGGACAACGCGATCATCGCGGTGCCGGTGGCCGGCGTCGAGGCGGCGATGCTGGAGTGCGCACAGAAGGGCGTGCGCGTGGTGCAGGTCTTCACCGCCGGCTTCGCCGAGGTCGATGCCGCCGGCGCGCAGCAGCAGCAGCGGCTGGTGGAGATCTGTCGGGGCGCCGGCATGCGCATGATCGGCCGCAACGCGCTCGGTGTGCTGACGCCCAAGACCTGCTTCTACGCGACCTTCTCGACGTTCCTGAACGGCATGCAGCCCCAGGCCGGCGTGATCGGGCTGGCCACGCAGAGTGGCGCGTTCGGATCGGCGACCTACGGCATGGCCACGCTGCGCGGCATCGGCCTGAGCCGGGTTGTCGCCACCGGCAATGAGGCGGACATCGACGTTGCCGAGTGCATCGACTACCTGGCCGATGACCCGGACACCCGCGTGATCTGCGCCGCGCTGGAGGCCTGCAAGGACGGCGAGCGCCTGCGCGCTGCGCTGCGCAAGGCCGCCGACGCCGGCAAGCCGCTGATCATCATGAAGATCGGGCAGACCGAGGTCGGCGCCGCCGCCGCGGCCACGCACACCGGTTCGCTGGCCGGCAACGACGCCGTCTATGACGCGGTGTTCGCCGAATGCGGTGCCCAGCGTGCCCAGTCCGTCGAGGACATGCTGGACCTGGCCCACTATTGCGCGGTCACCGGCGGGCTGCCGCACAACGAGTCGATCGGCATCATGACCGGCTCGGGCGGCATCGGCATCCTGATGGCCGACAACGCGACGCAGCAGGGCCTGGCACTGCCACCGCTGTCAGCCACCGCCAGCAGCACGCTGCGCGAGATCCTGCCCTTTGCGGTGCCGGCCAACCCCTACGACACGACCGCGCAGGTCACCTCGGTGCCGGACGGCGTGTGCCGCGTCATCGAGGCCATGGTCGATCCGGATTCGGCCTACGGCACCGTCTTCGCCTACCTGGCCCATGTGGGCCTGTCACCGAAGCGTTTCGCCAGCACCGAGGCGCGGCTGATCGCATTGCGCCAGGCGCACCCGGGGCGGCAGTTCGTCGTCGTGATGCTGTCCGACCCGGCCGTCACGCAGCGCCTGGAGGCCGCCGGCATCGCGGTGTTTGCCGATCCGACCCGGGCCGTGCGCGCCGTGGCCGGTGCAGCCCGGATGGCCCGGCTGCGGCGCCAGTTGCACCGCGCGCCTGCGGCCCCGGCGCTGCCTGCGCAGGCCTTGCCGCAGGGCCGCGCCCTCAGCGAACACGAGGCCAAGGCGCTGCTGGCGCAGGCCGGCATTCCGGTGCTGCCGGAACAGGTCTGCCGCACCGCGGCCGAGGCCCGCCTCGCCGCGCAGGCGATGGGCTTCCCGGTGGTCGTCAAGATCGTCTCGCCCGACATCGCCCACAAGACCGAGATCGGCGGCGTGATCGTCAACCTGCTGGACGCCGATGCGGTCGCAGCGGCAGTCGACACGGTCTTCGCGCGGGCCGCGGCGGCCGTGCCTGGCGCGCGCATCGACGGCGCCCTGGTGGCGCCGATGGTGCGCGGCGGCGTCGAGACGATCCTGGGCATCCACATGGACCCGGTCTTCGGGCCAATGGTGATGTTCGGGCTGGGCGGCACCGCTGTCGAGCTCTACAAGGACGTCGCCTTTGCTTCCGCCCCGCTGAGCGAGGCGCGTGCGCTGGCGCTGGTGCAGTCGGTGCGCGGCAGCGCGCTGATGCGCGGCTGGCGCGGCGCACCGGCCAGCGACGTGCCGGCGCTCGTGCAGGCCCTGTGCCGGCTGTCTGCGTTCGCGCAGGCGCATGCCGCGCAGCTGGCCGGCGTGGACATCAACCCCTTCGTCGTGCAGGCCTCCGGCGGGGTCTGCCTGGACGCCCTCAACACGACCCGCGCGCCGGCCTGAGGCCGTGCCATTGCGCCCAAGGAGAAAGTCATGGATCTGAAGACGATGTTGCTCGAAGTGAAGGACGGCGTGGCCGTCGTCACGCTGAACCGCCCGCCGGTGAACGCCCAGAACGCCGAGATGCGCGAAGAGATCGCGCAGGTGTTCGACGCGCTGACCGACATGGACGACGTGGCTGCCGTGGTGCTGACCGGCGCCGGCAAGGTGTTCTGCGCCGGCGCCGACATCCGCGAGCGCTCCGGCATGGCCGACCAGGTCGGCGCCTATGGCCGCCACAACCGGCGCGTGCGCGAGTGCTACTACGCGATCGTCGAGTGCTCCAAGCCGGTCGTGGCGGCCGTCAACGGTGCGGCGCTGGGAGCGGGCTTCGGCCTGGTGATGGCGTCCGACATCTGGGTGGCGGCCGAGGAAGCCTATGTGTCGATGCCGGAAATCAATGTCGGGCTGGCCGGCGGCGTGTCCTTCCTGCAGACCTATTTCAGCCAGTCGCGGGCGCGGCGCATGTTCTACACCGGCATGCAGGTGCCGGCCCAGGAGCTGTACCGCCTCGGTCTGGTAGAGGCCTGCCTGCCGCAGGCCGAATTGATGCCCTATGCGATGGGCATCGCGCAGGAGATTGCCTCCAAGAGCCCTGTCGCGGTGCGGCTGGCCAAGGAGGCGGCCCGCCTGACCAAGACCATGCCGCTGCGTGACGCCTACCGCTACGAGCAGGGCAACACCGTCGCCCTCTCCAAGACCGAGGACTCCAAGGAGGCCCAGCGCGCCTTCCTTGAGAAGCGCAAGCCGAAGTATGTCGGCCGATGACCGGCGTGCGTGACCGATCCACTATGATCCGCCCGATCTCCCATTGCCGGTCCGTCCACCCATGAGCACGCGTCGCAGCAAGTCCGAACCCGCCGATCTGACCGTCCTGCCGGATCCGCTGGACAACCGCGAGTCGCAGCTGCTGGCGATCGCCCGTCGCCTGTTCGCGCAGCGCGGCTTCGACCGCACCTCGCTGCGCGACATCGCGGAAGAGGCCAGGATCACCAAGGCCGCGCTGTATTACTACTTCCCCAACAAGGACGCGCTCTATGAGCGGGTGGTCGTCGAGTCCCTGCAGATGCTGGTCGACACGATCAGCGCCGAGCTGGCGCGCGCCAAGACGCCGACGGAGCGCGTGCATGCCTTCATGGAGGCCTCGGCCGACTTCATGGACGAGCATCGCGACCAGTGGAACGCGGGATCCAACGCGTTCTGGCAGGGGCCGCAGAACGAGCGCCGGCTGATGGCGCTGCAACTGCGCGACACCTACGAGAAGATGCTGCGCCAGTGCATCACCGACGGCATCGACAGCGGGGCGTTCCGGCCGGTCGATGC
>JAEUOX010000473.1 GCA_016790475.1 Rhodoferax sp.
CGATTCCGCGCAATACCGCGACGCCTACACCGGCAGCCCGAAGGACCGCGACCATCCACGCAACAACCTGCTGAAGTCCGACATGGCGGGCCTGCCGCCGGCCTTCATCGCGGCTGTCGCCTACGACCCGCTGCGCGACGATTCGCTGGTGCTGGCGGAGTTCTTCAAGGAGCGCGGCGTGGCGCACCGGCTGGAGACCTACACCGGCGTGCTGCATGGCTTTCTGCACTGCTCCGCCGTCGAGCCGCTCGCGATGCAGGCGCTGGAGGACGGGGCGGCCTTCCTGCGCGGCCTGCCGGGGGCCTGACGCCGGCCTCGGCTACGATCGTGGCCTCCTGCATGTGCTGAAGGGGTGGCTGGTGCCGACGGAATCCGACCTGCTCGTGGTGTGCCTGTGTGCCGACTGGTGCGGCGTGTGCCGCGACTTCGTGCCGCTGTTCGAGGCACTGCAGGCGGAGCACCCGGAGTGGCACCTGCGCTGGGTCGACATCGAAGACCAGGCCGATCTGGTCGACCCGGTCGAGGTCGACGATTTCCCGACGCTGCTGGTCGCGCGCGGCAATGCGCCGCTGTTCCTGGGCACGATCCGGCCCCGGCGCGAGGCGATCGAACGGCTGGTGCAGGACTGTCAGGGCGCGGGAACCCTCTCCGAGCCGTCGGCACTGTCGGGCCCCCTGCTGGCGCGGCTGCGGGCCGGGCCTGCGCCCGCTCACCCGGCATAACCGAACATCCGGGGCAGCCACAGCGTCAGCCCGGGGAAAAGGATCAGCAGCAGCATCACCACCGTCAGCGGCACGCAGAACTGCCAGATCTCGCGGTTGAGGTCGCGCATGCGCACGCCGGTCAGCGAGGACAGCACATACAGGATCAGCCCATAGGGCGGGGTGATCATCGCGATCATGAAGTTCAGGATCACGACCACGCCGAACTGCACCAGGTCGATGCCCAGTGCCTTGGCCGTGGGCAGCAGCACCGGCACGAAGACCAGCAGCATCACCGCACCGTCGAGCACGGTGCCCAGCACCAGGAAGATCAGGTTGACGAGCAGCAGGAAGCCGATGGCCGACAGGTCCAGGCTCTTGATGTAGACCGCCAGGTTGGCGGACACGCCCTCGGCCGTGATCGCGTAGTTCACGATGAAGGAGCTGACGATCAGCATCATGACCACGGCGGACTGCCGGGTCGACACGGCGAAGGTGGCCAGCACCGCCTTCACGCCCATGTTGCGGTATACCACCATGCCCAGCACGATGGCCCACAGCGCCGCGACCGCCGCGGATTCGGTCGGCGTGAAGGCGCCGCTCCAGATGCCGCCCAGCAGCAGCACCGGCAGCGTCATCGGCAATGCGGCGCGGGCCAGCACGCCGGGGAACTCCCGCAGGGGCACCGCCGTGCCGTAGGGCAGCGCGCGCTTCTTCGCGATCCAGGCGATCAGCAGCATCAGGCTGATCGCCATCAGCACGCCCGGCACGATGCCGGCCAGGAACAGGGCCCCCAGCGACGCCCCGCTGATCAGCGCGTAGATCACCATCGGGATCGAGGGCGGAATGATCGGCCCGAGGCAGGACGCCGCGGCGGCGATCGCGGCCGCCAGCCCGCCGGGGTAGTTGCCCACGCGCTGCATCATCTTGATCGACACCAGACCCGGGCCTGCCGCGTCGCTGACGGCGCTGCCGCTCATGCTCGACATCACCAGGTTCATCAGCACGGTGACATGGCCCATGCCGCCGCGCAGGCGCCCGACGAAGGCGTCCGCGGCACCCCAGATCCGCTCGCTGATCGTGGCCGCGTTCATCACGTTGCCGGCCAGGATGAACATCGGCACCGCCAGCATCACATAGAGCCCGAACATCGTGTTGAGCGTCTGGTCGACGATCAGGCCGATGTCCTGCTTGCTGACCCACAGGTACACCAGCCCGCTGGTGAACATCAGCAGCACGATCGAGAAGCGCAGGATGGCGCCGACGACCAGCATGGCGCACATCGCCATCAGGGCATTGCTCATGAAATCTGCGCCTTCGTGGAAAGTGGATCAGCCAAGCACATTGGCGCGTTCGTCCACCTGGACCGCGGCCACCTCGTCCTGCCAGCGCGGCCCGCACAGCGCGACGAACTTGGCGACGGCGCGCACGCAGACGGCCACCCAGTAGACCAGGAAGCAGCTGTAGACGATGTCCAGACGCCACTCCATGACCGGTGTTCGCTCGCGCCACAGGAAGTTCACATAGCTGAAGACGGTCGGTGTCGCGGCCAGGAACAGGCCGGCGATGATCGCGGAGGCGAGCCATCCGATACGGCGGCGGTTGGCCGGCCCGCACAGATCGTAGACGACGTCGAAGGTCACCTGCTCCCGCTCGGTCAGCACCAGCGCCTCGGTCAGGAAGGTGGTCCACAGGAACAGCACCAGGATGAATTCGTCGGCCCATTCGATGGGCCGCGCGAACACGTAGCGCATCACCACCCCGGCGATGAAGAGCACGAAGATGGCGATGAACATGCCCACCGACACGCCCTCGGCGACCCGTGCGCAGCGTGCAAGAAGCGTTTTCAGGCGGTCCATGGCGGGCATGCCGGTCGGGGCGTCTTACTTGACGGCCAGGATCTTTTCCTTCAGGCCGGGCATCCACTTGGCGGCCAGACCGGACTCCTGGTACTGCTTGTCGACCGAAGCGCGGAAGGCATTGAGGTCCGGTGTGGTGACCTTCAGCCCGGCCTTCAGGAAGAAGTCGACCATCTGCTTTTCCTCGGCGAGCTTGGCATCGTCGTTCGCCTTGCTCGACTCGCGGGCCGCCTTGCGCAGCGCCTCCTGCTGGGCCGGGCTGAGCTTGTCCCAGAAGGGCTTCGCGATCGCGTAGAAGACCGGCTGCACCAGGTGCGAGGTCAGCACGAACTGCTGCGAGACCTCATGCAGGTTGTTGTTCTTGGCGAGGCCCAGCGGGTTCTCCTGGCCGTCGATCGTGCCGGTCTTCATCGACAGGTAGACCTCCGGCATCGCCATCGGCGTCGGGCTCACGCCCAGGCCCTTGCCCAGTGCGAGCCAGCCGGGACCGGCCGGCATGCGCAGCTTCACGCCGGCCAGGTCGGCCGGTGTCTTGACGTCCTTGGCCTGGCGCAGGTTGATCTGGCGCGTGCCCAGGTAGCTGACCTCGATGATCTGGATGCCCATCTTGGCGGCCACGGCGTCGTAGTACTCCTTGCCGATCGGTCCCCGCATGACCTTGGCCAGATGGTCATAGTCGCGGAACAGGTAGCCGCTGCTCAGGATGCCGTACTCCGGCAACTGCTGCTCCACCTCGAAGGTGGTCATCGTGCTCATCTCCAGGTTGCCGCGCTGCAGCGCCGGCACTTCGGTGCCCTGGCGGAACAGCGAGCTGGCGCCATGCACCGACACCGCGATCTGCCCGGGCAGCGCCTTCTCGATGTTCTCCTTGAACAGCAGCATCGACTTGTGCAGCCAGTCGCTTTCGGCGGCGGCATGCGAGATGCGCATCTGCAGCGCCTGGGACCAGGCGCTGGCGCTCCAGGCCAGGCCAAGGGTGAGCAGCGAGGCTGCGACGAGGGATCTGCGAAGGGCCATGTTCAATCTCCGGGTGGTGCACAAGGTGTGGGAAGGGGAGGGGCTTGTCAGCGGGACGGCTGGATCGTGATGTCGAGTCGGCCGATGCCTTCGATCTCGGCCTCGACACGGTCGCCGACCTGCAGGAACGTCTTCTTCGGCGCGCCGACGCCGGCCGGGGTGCCGGTCAGCAGCACGTCACCCGGGTCCAGCGTCATGATGCGTGAGGCGGTGGCGATCTGTTCGGCCACGGAGAAGATCATGTCGGTGGAGCGGCCGTCCTGCTTGAGTTCGCCGTTGACCCACAACTTCAGGCCGATGTTCTGCGGATCGGCGACGGCGGCGGCCGGCACCAGGCGCGGGCCCAGCGGGCAGCAGGTGTCGTGCGCCTTGCCGGCGACCCAGTCCAGCTTGTAGAAGGTCTCCGGCGCGCGGTTGTGGTCGCGCGCCGAGAAGTCGATCGCGACGGTGTAGGCCGCCACATGCTGCAGCGCCGTCTCGACCGGCACGTTGCGGGCGGTCTTGCCGATCACCAGCGCGAGCTCGATCTCCCAGTCGAAGGCCTGGGTGGCGATCGGCATGTGCACGGTGGACCCGCTGCCGACGACCGCATTGCGCGGCGGTTTCATGAAGAAGAACAGGCGCTGGTCTTCCTTCTTCGCGCCGGGCATGCCCATCTCGGCCAGGTGGTCGAAGTAGTTGGCGCCGGCGCACAGGATCTTGCCGGGGTACAGCAGCGGCGCCAGCACCTGCAGGCCGTCGACGGGCAGCGCGCGCTCCGGCGTGCAGTGGGCGCTCAGCGCATGCAGGCTGTCCAGGCTGCGTGGCCAGTCGGCGAACAGGCCGGCCACGGTGGTCGGCAGCGGCGCGCGCCCGGCGGCCTGCGCCAGCGTGGCCAGCGGGTAGTGGCGGCCGCCCACCTCGATGCAGGCGACGGGTTCTCCGCGGTGTTCAACAGTGGCGAGTGCAAACATGGACGGTTTCTCGTTCAGGATCTCGGGCGCTGCGACCGGGCAGCGGGCTTGGAGCGGATTGTGTGAACATAAATATTGGAAGTCAACATAAATTTTGTTCCTCCACATATTTCGACCGTATTTTTGTTTTACCATCGCGGCAGCACAGACGCTCCCGATGTCCATGGATCCCCTCGCCGTACCCCGCATCGACACCTCTGCCAATGCACGCACGCTGGCCAGCCAGGCGCAGGAGCTGCTGCGGGCGGACATCCTCAGCGGGCACCTGGCGCCCGGGCAGCGCCTGCGCACCAAGGACCTGCAGGCCCGCTACGGCCTGGGCCTGAGCCCGCTGCGGGAGTCGCTGCAGCGCCTGTCGGCCGAGGGCATGGTGGTCAATGACGAGCAGCGCGGCTTCGCGGTCGCGTCGGTCTCGGTCGAGGAACTCCAGGATCTGACGCTGGCCCGCGCCTCGCTGGAGTCGATCATGTTGCCGATGGCCATTGCCCAGGGCACGGCCGACTGGGAGGCCGAGATCGTCGCCGCGTTCCACCGGCTGTCGCGCACGCCGCTGCCGGTCGACACCGCGGCGGTCGGCGATGCACGCCAGTGGGAGCTGCGCCACCGGGCCTTCCACCATGCCATGGTCGCCGGCTGCGGCTCCCCCTGGCTGCTTCGGCTGCATGCGCAGTTGGTGGACCAGTCGGAGCGCTACCGCAAGATCCGGATCCTGCACCACCAGGAGCAGGGCGCCCAGGTCCGGGACGTGAATGCCGAGCACCAGGCTCTGATGGACGCGGTGCTGCGGCGCGACGCGGCCCAGGCCACCGAGCTGATGACCCGGCACCTGCGTGCCACCAGCGAGGCCACCATCGCGCTGATGCAGGCCGCCCCATCCCCCCAGGAGAGCACCCCATGATCGTCCGATCCGCGTTTCTCGAAGGCACCGTTGCCGAGGCCGACAGGGTCGCGTTCGACGCCCAGCTGGCCGGTCCGGTGGTGGATGCGATCCGCACCTACCCCGGCATCCTGGACGTGCAGCTGCGCCGGCTGGTGCAGGCCGACCCCGGCTCGCCGCCGATCTACGCGGTGTTCGACCTGTACTTTCCGGATCTGGCCGCAATGGACGCCGCGCTGGCCACGTCGACGCGCCAGCTGGTGCGCGCGCAGATCGCCCAGGTCATGACGCGCTTCCAGGGACGCGTCTACCACCAGGTCTTCCAGCAG
>JAEUOX010000475.1 GCA_016790475.1 Rhodoferax sp.
CGATTCCGCGCAATACCGCGACGCCTACACCGGCAGCCCGAAGGACCGCGACCATCCACGCAACAACCTGCTGAAGTCCGACATGGCGGGCCTGCCGCCGGCCTTCATCGCGGCTGTCGCCTACGACCCGCTGCGCGACGACTCGCTGGTGTTGGCCGATTTCTTCAAGGAGCGAGGCGTGCCGCACCGGCTGGAGGTGTACGAGGGGGTGTTGCACGGTTTCCTGCACTGTTCGGCAGTGGAGCCGCATGCCATGCAGGCGATCGAGGCGGGGGCCGACTTTCTGCGCAGCCTCTGACGACCTGCCGCGCCATTGGGCTACGATGCGGCGTCCAAAGTGTCGCGAGATCGAAACCGGTGCTGCCCGAGTCCGAATTGCTGGTGGTCTGCCTGTGCGCAGAATGGTGTGGGGTGTGCCGCGAGTACCGTGCGCGTTTCGAGCAGGTGCGCGCGCAGTGGCCCGGCGTGGTGTTTCGCTGGGTCGACATCGAGGACGAATCCGACCTGGTCGACCCGGTCGAAGTGGACGACTTCCCCACCGTGCTGATCCTGCGGGGTGATGCGCCGGTTTTTTTCGGAACCGTGCGTCCGCAGGCGGAAGCGCTGGAGCGGCTGGTCCGTGACCGGCTGGCAGGCACCCATGCGGCCACGCCAGTGCCGCCGGAGGTGCATGCACTCGCGGGGCGATTGCGGGCCGCGGCCTGACAGGCCGGGACACACCGCGCGGCCATTCCGCAGATGGCCCCCCCGCAGCACAGGCCGCGACTCAGATTCCCAGTCCGCCCAGCGATTTGCCACCGTCGACGTACAGGGTCTGGCCGGTCACGAACCGGGTGGACGGTGCGGCGAAGAAGGCAATCGCGTGGGCGATCAGGTCTGGCGTGGCCGCCTTGCCGCCAGGCTCCAGCTGTTCCCAGGCAGAGAACATCTCCGGCGGCGCCGAGCGGGTCATGGGGGTGTCGGTGAATCCCGGTGCCACCGAGTTCACGGCGATCTGGCGTGCCCGCAATTCCATGGCCATGGCCCGCGTCAGGCCGATGACTGCCGCCTTGGATGCGACGTAATGCGCAAACCGCGTGCCCCCCAGCGCGCCGCGGGACGAGATGGTCACGATGCGGCCGCCGGGCTGCATGCGCCGGGCGGCTTCCTGGGCCGGGATGAAGGTGCCGATCACGTTGACATCGAGCATGCTGCGAAACGCGTCTTCGGTCAGGTCCAGGAAATGCGCGTCGTTGTAGATGCCGGCGGCGCAGACCATCACGTCGACACGGGGCTGCGCGTCCAGTGCGGCGATGACGGAGGCGCGGTCGCAGATGTCGACGGCAGCGCCCACGACATCGAGCCCCTGGCGGGCCAGATCGGCCATTGCCTGGTGCAGCCGCTCGGCATTGCGGTCCATGCCGACAACCCGCATGCCGTCGCGGGCCAGGCGCTCCACGGTGGCCAGGCCGATCCCCTGGGCGGCGCCGGTCACGAATGCGATCGATTGAACGTCTGCCATGGTCGGGCTTTCAGAGGGTTGCAGGAAGGTCGATAACACGACCCCGGTTCAGCAACTGTCGCGGGTCCAGGGTCTGCTTGAGGCTGCGCATCATGGCTATTTCAGCGTCGGAACGGCAATAGCCCAGATGGTGCTTCTTGGAGATACCTATGCCGTGTTCGCCGGAGATCGAGCCTCCCAGTGCGCCGATGCTCCGGTGCACGAGGTCGGCGACCTGCTCCCTGGCGCCCGCGCCGTGCACATGGCCGATCACCAGGTGCAGGTTGCCATCGCCGAGGTGGCCATAGGTCTGCAACGCGTCGTAGCCGTCCCGTCGCAGTTGGTCGTGGACCGCTTGCACCCAGCGTTCCATGTGGTCCGGTGACAGGCTCACATCGAAGCCGGCCCAGGGGCCGATGGCGCGCGCCGCTTCGCCAGCGGCGTCCCGTATGGCCCACAGTTGCGCGGCTTCCGCCAGTGACTGCGCGAGCACGATCTGGGCCGACGGCAGCTGCTCCAAGGCGACTTCCATCGCGGCCTCGAACGTCGCCGTATCGGTATCGGGGGTGTTGCCCATGAACTCCACCAGGATCAGGTGGGTGCCCGGCTCTTCAAAGGGCGATCTGCCGGTTGCCAGCCCCACAGTCACCGCGTCGAAATAGTCCCGCCACATCACCTCGAAGCTGCACAGGCCGGCGCCGAGGCGCTGGCGGCACAGCGACAGCAGCTTGCGCACGGAGTCGAAGCCGTTGACCGATACCAGCGCCGTCAGGTGCGTGGCCGGCAAGGGTTGCAGGACCAGCACGGCACGGGTAATGACGCCCAGCGTGCCTTCGCTGCCGATGAAGTTGTGCTTGAGGTCATACCCGGCGTTGTCCTTGAGGGCCTGGCCCATGCGGGACAGCACGGTCCCGTCCGAAAGCACCACTTCGAGCCCCAGCACCGACTGACGGGTCATGCCATGCCGCAGAACCCGGTTGCCGCCCGCATTGGTTGCAATGATGCCGCCGATCTGGCACGAGCCCCGGCTGCCGATATCGACGGGGAACATCCACCCGCGGGCTTCGGCGTATTGCTGCACGGTTTCAAGTGGCACGCCGGCCTGTACCGTGAGGGTTCCTGCCTGGGCGTCGAAAGCTTCGATCGACCTCAGCCGCTCCAGAGACAGCACCACTTCGCCGGGCTGGGGTACGCAGGCACCGACGAGGCCGGTCATCCCGCCCTGGATGACGAGCGGCTGGCGCAGGCCGTGCAGGATGCGCAGCAGCCTGGCTGTTTCCTGCGGGTCGCGGGGCCGCAGCACTGCGAGGGGCCTTCCGGTACCACCGGACCAGTCCGTGCAGTAGCGTGGCTCGGCCTGCTCGCCGGCCATGAAGCCCGCCGCATCGAGCACGGGCGTGCAGGCATGCTGCAGCCGCTCGAAAGCCTCAGGGGTGGTCAAAGACACGGGGCCGGGCCCAGGATGGGGCTGGACAGTTGATGCCTTGCCGGCGGCATTTACCGATATCCGAAAGCATGTGGAAGGAACAGCGCGATCTGCGGGAACGCCGTGAGCACCAGCAGCAGCGCGCCAAGTGCCAGCACGAAGGGCCAGACTTCGCGCACGATGGCCATCAGGGGCACACGTGTCAGCGAGGACATCACGAACAGCAGTAGCCCATACGGTGGCGTGATCATCCCGATCATGAAGTTGAGCGTCACGACAATACCGAAAAAAGTCAGGTCGATGCCCAGGGCGCGCGCGCTGGGGATCAACAAGGGCACGAATACCAGCATCATCACCGATCCGTCGAGGAGGCAACCAAGCACCAGGAAGAACACGTTCACCATCAGCATGAACTCCAGTGGAGTGAGCTGCATCGACGCAATGGCGGCCACCAGGTGCTCGGCCAGACGCTCGTTGGTGATGGCGTAGTTCAGGATGAAAGCGCTGGCGATCAGCAGCATTGTGGTGGCGGTCTGCCGCGACGACTCGCCAAACACTTCGCGCAGTGTCGACACGCGAATCTTGCGGTAGAGCAGCGTGCCCAGCATTAAGGCCCAGAGCCCCGCGACGGCAGCGGCTTCGGTGGGAGAGAACCAGCCCGACCAGATGCCGCCCAGCAGCACCACCGGCAGCGTCAATGACGGCGTGGCCCGGAGCATCACGCCTGGCAGTGCGCCCAGCGGGACATGCTCGGCTGCCTGCAGGCCGCGCTTGCGGGCAATCAGCCAGATTGTCAGCATCAACGTGGCGCCCATCAGCGCGCCCGGTAGCAGTCCGGCCAGGAACAGCGCTCCGATCGATGTATTGGAGATCAACGCATAGATTACCAGCGGGATCGATGGCGGGATGATGGGTGCAATGGTGGCCGCCGCAGCCGCAATCGCGCATGCCAGGCCGGGCGGGTACTTGCCGATCTCGCGCATCATGCGTACCGCCACCAAGCCAGGGCCGGCGGCGTCGGTCACTGCGCTGCCGCTCATGCTGGAGAAGATCATGCTCACCACCACAGTCACATGGCCCATGCCCCCGCGGAAGCGCCCGACCAGCGCATTGGCCATCGACCAGAGCCGGTCACTGATCGAGGCGGCGTTCATGATGTTGGCAGCCAGGATGAACATCGGGATCGCCACGAGTACGTACATGGTGGTCATCTGGCTCATCACCTGGCCCACCAGCAGGCCGACATCCTGGCGCGTCATGAACAGATAGGCGACGCCACCGCCAAACATCACCAGGGCCAGCGGCAGGCGCATCAGCGCGCCAAAGAGCACCGTGGCTAGCAAGGCGTACAGGCCAGGCGTCATGAACGGACCTCGTCGGGTGCGGCACCCCAACGGGTGAGTTCGTCCCGCCAGCCGCCGCGCAGCAGCCGCCGGATGGCCGCGAGCTGGCGCAGCACGATAACGATGAAGAACACGGGAAAGATCGCGTAAACGAAGTCCAGCCGCATCTGCAGCATGTCTGTCCGCTCCCGCCAGAGGAACAGGGTGTAGTCGATCATCTCCGGCAAGGCGGCGAGAAACAGCGCGACAAATGCGATGTTGACCACCAGCAGCATCAGACGCTGGCGTGGCGGCGCAGTGTTGACGAACAGGATGTCGAAAGAGATGTGCTCACCCCAGCGCAGGACGAGTGCGGATGTCCACAACACCGACCAGACGATGAGCACCGTGACGGCCTCGTCGACCCAGCTGATGGGTCGGTTGAACAGGTGGCGCATGCCGATGCCGTACAAGAACATCGCGAACACGATCGCCAAGCTTAGCATCGACACTACAGCGGCAAACCCTCGCCAGCCTTGCCATCGGACATTTACCTGCTCTGTGCTGCCTGGCTCCATCATGCGAATACCTCTTCATTCAGTTCGTCGACAGATCGCACACCCAGCAGTGCCATCGTGCGTGACATCTCGGCCGTCAGCAGTTCAATGGCGCGCGTGACGCCGGCGTAGCCCCCCGCAGCAAGCCCATAGAGCATGGCCCTGCCCAGCAGCACGCCAGTCGCGCCCATGGCCAACGCCTGGATGATGTCTGCGCCCCGCCGGAAACCCGAGTCGACCAGCAGCGTGAAATCCGGCCCGACCAGTTGGCGCGCCTGGCGCAGGTGATGCAGTGGCGAGATGGCGCGGTCCAGTTGGCGGCCACCGTGGTTGGAAAGCACCACCCCGTCCAGCCCGGCGTCGCGCGCCAATCGAATGTCTTCCAGGTGCCCCACGCCCTTGATCAGCAGCCGGCCAGGCCACAGCGCACGTACTCTGGCTAACGTGGACCAGTCGGCGCGGGGCACCTGGTGTGACAGTGCCCAGGTGGCAACGCTGTAGAGGTCCCGCTGCCCTTCAGGCAGGAACTGCGCAAGGTTCGGAAAACTTGGCAGCCCATGCCGCATCACCTGCCACATCCAGCGGGGATGGCACAACATGTCGATCTTGGACGACCAGTTGGGAGTGAAGCCGCTCCGGTAGTTGCGACGATCCCACTCGCGATGCCCGTGCACCGGCGAGTCGACGGTTAGCACGAGCGCTTGGCAGCGTGCTTTTTCCGCATCTGCGATGAGTCGGGACCAGGTGCTCTCGTCACCATAGAGATACAACTGGAACCAATGCGTCAGGCCTTTGACGCCCGCACAGTCGGAGACCGTTTGGTTCGAGACGGTGCTCTGACAGAAGGGAATGTTTGCCTGGGCCGCCGCCCGGGCAATCGCCTGGTCGCCTTGATGCCACAACAAGCCATTGAAACCTGTCGGAGCAATGCCAAAGGGCAACCGGTGTCTCTGCCCAA
Organism: Rhodoferax sp.; assembly: GCA_016790475.1. Taxonomy (GTDB): domain Bacteria; phylum Pseudomonadota; class Gammaproteobacteria; order Burkholderiales; family Burkholderiaceae_C; genus CAISIP01. Next base: position 5,744 of record JAEUOX010000475.1, read on the forward strand.
AAATCGTGCGCCCCAGATCGACCGTGGCGACATCGCGCAACACCCGAGGGGCGAATCGTACGGATTCGAAGGCCTCGCGATTTTCGCGCAGGGTGTGCTCCTCCTCCGCGCCGCCTTCGAGGTATTCGGCATTGACGCGCGGCAATCGATGAAGCGCCATGTGCCGCAGGTCATCGATCGACAGCGCACGCGCCGGATCCGTTCGAAGGCGACGCCGTCGCGGGTGGGCCGTGGGCGGTCGGGTGTGCGCTGTCATGGTGATCAGCGAATCGCGTCGACGCGGTCCACCAGGCCCGGCTTCCACTTCTCCATGAGGCCAGATTTGCGGTACTGCTCACGGACGGCGGCACGGAAGGCCGCGACATCCGGCTCGACGATCCTGATGTTGGTGCTCTTGAAGCTCTCGAGCGCGTCCTGCTCATCCTTCGCTGATTGTGTGATTTGCCAATCCATGGATTCCCGCACGGCTGCGCGGAGTTCGGTCTGCTGCGCTGGCGTGAGCTTGTCGAAAGTGGGCTTGGCAATCGCGACGAAGAACGGCTGAACCAGATGGCGCGTCAAGATGATCTGCGAGGTGACCTCCTGGAATTTCCAGTCGCGTGTCATGTTCGTCGGGTTGTCTTGCGCGTCGATCGCGCCGGTCTTCAGACCCAGATAGACCTCCGTGATGGGCATGGACACCGAGATTGCCCCGAGTGCCTGCGCGATGGTCTGGAACGCCGGCCCGGGGGGCATGCGCATCTTCACGCCGGCAAGATCGGCCGGAACCCGGACCACTTTATCCCCACGCAGGTTGACGGTACGCGTACCCAGGTAACCCGTGTCCAGGAGGACCAGGCCCATGCGCGACTCCGCTGCCGCGAAGAACTCCTTGCCGATGTCGGAGCGGAAGGTCTTGATCAGGTGGTCACGGTCGCGAAACAGATAGGCTGCGCCCAATGCGCCGTACTCGGGCATTTGTGTTTCCAGTTCCGGAAGGACCGGCGAGGCCATTTCCAGGTTGCCGCGCTGCAGCGCCGGGAGTTCTGTTCCCTGCTTGAACAGGCTGCTCGCGGTGTGGATCGACATCTTGATCGCACCGGGGAACTTCGCCTCCATGCGGGTCTTGATCTTGCGGAGTGACTCCGACAACGGGGCGCTGTCGGGTGCAGCTGTAGAGACCCGGATTTCTGTCTGTGCCTGCGCCTGGGGCAGTATGCCCATGGCTGTCAGGGCCAGGGCGGCGGCAAGAAGTGAACGTCTCATGGTGTGCTTCCTTAGAACTTGCGTCGACCCACGGATAAGGCCGGGTCTATGGCCGGAAAAACAGGACGGGAGCGAGTGACCGACTCAACGTGACGGCTGGATCGTCACGTCGAGCCGCCCGATGCCCTCGATCTCGGCCTCGACCTGGTCGCCGACCTTCAGGAAGGTCTTCTTCGGCGCGCCAACGCCGGCCGGCGTGCCGGACAGCAGCACGTCGCCCGGGTCCAGGGTCATGATGCGCGAGGCGGTGGCGATCTGTTCTGCCACCGAGAAGATCATGTCGCTGGAGCGGCCGTCCTGCTTGCGTTCGCCATTCACCCAGAGGCGCAGACCGAGGTTCTGCGGGTCCGCGATGGCACTGGCGGGCACCAGGCGCGGGCCCAGCGGGCAGCAGGTGTCGTGGCCCTTGCCGGCAACCCAGTCCAGCTTGTAGAAGGTCTCGGGCGCGCGGTTGTGGTCGCGGGCCGAGAAGTCGATGGCCACCGTGTAGAAGGCCACATGCTGCAGCGCCGTCTCGACCGGTACGTTGCGCGCCGTCTTGCCGATCACCAGCGCCAGTTCGACTTCCCAGTCGAAGGCCTGGGTGCCGATCGGCATGTGCACCGTGGCGCCCGGGCCGACCACCGCATTGCGGGGCGGCTTCATGAAGAAGAACAGGCGCTGGTCTTCCTTCTTGGCGCCGGGCATGCCCATTTCGGCCAGGTGGTCGAAGTAGTTGGCGCCGGCGCACAGGATCTTGCCCGGATACAGCAGCGGCGCGAGCACCTGCACGCTGTCGGCGGGCAGGGCATGGGCGGGCGTGCAATGCGCGCTCAACGCGTGCAGGTTGTCCTGGTTGCGGGGCCAGTCGGCGAACAGGCCCGCCACGGTGGTCGGCAAGCCGGGCCGGTTCGCGGCCCGCGCCAGTGTGGTGAGGGGGTAGTAGCGACCGCCGTCCTCGATGCAGGCAACGGGTTCTCCGCGGTGTTCAACAGTGGCGAGTGCAAACATGGCCGGTGTCTCGTGCAAGTGGCGATCCGCGGCCGGTGGCAGCGGGCTTGGTGCGGATTCTGGAGATATAAATATTCTGTGTCAACATAAATTTTGTACTTGTTCATATTTTGCTGCGACTTTTGTTTTACCATCGCAGCAGCTCAGCCCCTTGCCGACACCATGGAAACCACCGCCTCCCCCCGGACCGACACCGCCGCGAATGCCCGGACGCTGGCCAGCCAGGCCCAGGAACTGCTGCGGGCCGACATCCTCAGCGGCCGGCTCGCGCCGGGCCAGCGTCTGCGCACCAAGGATCTGCAGGCCCGCTACGGCCTGGGCTTGAGCCCCCTGCGCGAATCGCTGCAGCGCCTGTCGGCCGAGGGCATGGTGGTCAACGACGAGCAGCGGGGGTTCGCGGTGGCACCGGTCTCGGTCGAGGAACTGAAGGACCTCACGCTGGCCCGCACGGCGCTCGAATCGATCATGCTGCCCATGGCCATCGCCCAGGGCACGGCCGACTGGGAGGCCGAGATCGTGGCCGCATTTCACCGCCTCTCGCGCACGTCGCTGCCGGTGGACACCGCCGCCGTGGCCGATGCCCGCCAGTGGGAGCTGCGCCACCGGGCTTTCCACCATGCGCTGGTCGCCGGCTGCGGCTCGCCCTGGTTGTTGCGGCTGCATGCGCAGCTGGTGGACCAGTCCGAGCGCTACCGCAAGATCCGCATCCTGCACCACCAGGAACAGGGCGCCCGGGTCCGCGACGTCAACGCCGAACACCATGCCGTCATGGACGCCGTGCTGCGCCGCGACGCCGCCCAGGCCACCGAGCTGATGACGGGCCACCTGCGTGCCACCAGCCAGGCGACCGCCGAACTGATGCACGCATCCACGCCGCTCCAGGAGAAGTCCGCATGATCATCCGCTCCGCCTTTCTCGAGGGCACCGTCGCCGATGCCGACCGGGCCCGTTTCGACGCCCAGCTGGCCGGCCCGGTGCTGGACGCCATCCGCACCTACCCCGGCATCCTGGATGTCAAGCTGCGCCGGCTGGTGCAGGCCGACCCCGGCTCGCCGCCGATCTATGCGGTGTTCGACCTGTACTTTCCGGATCTGGCCGCAATGGACGCCGCGCTGGCCACGTCGACGCGCCAGCTGGTGCGCGCGCAGATCGCCCAGGTCATGACGCGCTTCCAGGGACGCGTCTACCACCAGGTCTTCCAGCAG
>JAEUOX010000497.1 GCA_016790475.1 Rhodoferax sp.
GTGGAGGAGCTGCGCATGCTGTCGAACTTCCAGTTCGGCAAGCAGGCGCTGCTGCAGACCTTCCTGGTCGGGCAGCCGGAGTTTCGCGAGATCCTGCAGCATCCCAACATGCAGCAGTTGCGGCAGCGCGTGACGGCCACCTGCCACATCGGCCCGCTCGACGTCGACGAAACCAAGGGCTACATCGAGCACCGCCTCAAGTGCGCGGGCGGCACCGGTCGCCCCAGCTTCGGCGTAGGTGCCTTCGAGGCGATCTTCAAGGCCACCTACGGCATTCCGCGGCGCATCAACACGCTGTGCGACCGCCTGCTGCTGCTGGGCTTCCTCGGCAACAAGGAAAGCCTCAGCGTCGAGGATGTCGACGAGGTCGTCCACGAGATGCGCGATGAAGCCGGCGGCGCACCGGCGAAGGCGCCGGTGCGGCCCTTTGCCGACAGCGCGATGGGCCATACCGGCCCGGACATGCTGGTGGACATCGACCTGGCCAAGCTGCAGGGCAGCGGCTCCGTCGTCGACGGCATGTCGAGCCAGCTGGCCAGCCTGGGGGCCGAGCAGCAGGGGGACCGCCTGCAGCGGCTGGAGCGCAGCATGTTGCGTCTGGAGCGGGTCAACATCGAGATCCTGGGCATGTTGCAAAAGCTCGTCACCTCGCTCAAGCGGGGGGGAGGCTGACGATGCAGCAAACGGCCGTCACCAATGCGCTGACGATCGACGTCGAGGACTACTTCCAGGTCTCGGCCTTCGCGCCAACGATCGACCGGTCCACCTGGGATGCCCGCGAGTGCCGCGTCGAGCGCAATGTCGACCGCATCCTGGCGATGCTGGCAGAGCGGCAGGTGCAGGCCACCTTCTTCACGCTGGGCTGGGTGGCCGAGCGCTATCCCGCAGTCGTGCGCAAGATCGTCGCGGCCGGCCATGAGCTGGCCAGCCATGGCTATGGCCACGAACGTGCCAGCGATCTGAGCGAGGCCGCTTTCTTCGAAGACATCTCCCGCGCCAAGGCCATCCTGGAGGACATCTCCGGCGTGCAGGTCAAGGGCTACAGGGCGCCTAGCTTCTCGATCGGCGAGGGCAACCTGTGGGCCTTCGACTGCCTGCTGCGCGCCGGCTACCGTTACAGCTCCAGCATCTACCCGATCGCCCACGACCACTACGGCATGCCGGACGCGCCGCGCCAGCCGCACGAGGTGCGCCCGGGCCTGCTCGAGGTGCCGATCACGACACTGCGCTTCTTCAACCGCAACTTTCCGTCCAGTGGCGGCGGCTATTTCCGGCTGCTGCCCTATGCGCTGTCGCGCTGGATGCTGAACCGCGTCAACACGGTCGACGGGCAGCCGGGCATCTTCTACTTCCACCCCTGGGAGATCGACCCGGGCCAGCCGCGCATCGATGGCATCAGCAGCAAGACGCGGTTCCGGCACTACGTCAACATCGGCCGCACGGAAGGCCGGCTGCGTGCGCTTCTGCGGGATTTCCGCTGGGGGCGCATGGACCAGATCTTCCTGGGTGCGCCGCAGAGCCGGCTCGCCTTCGAGCCGGTGCCGGCCTGACCCCGCAGTGGCCGTCGTACACCGTCTGGACCCCCAGGATCAGGCCACGGCCCAGCGCTGGGACGCCTTCGTGCTGGCCTGCCCGCAGGCCAGCTTCTTCCACCGTGCGGGCTGGCAGCGCATGGTGGGGGAGGTTTTCGGCCACGACACTTACTTCCTGTATGCCGAGCACGATGGCGTGATCCAGGGCGTGCTGCCGCTGGGCCATGTCAACAGCTGGCTGTTCGGCAATTCCCTGGTCGGCCTGCCGTTCGCCGTCTACGGGGGGGTGGCCGCCGTCGACGAGGCCACCGCCACGTTGCTGGAGACCGAGGCCCAGGCCATCGCCCGCAAGCTCGGCGTCGACCACCTGGAATTGCGCAATGTCGCACCACGCCACCCGGACTGGCCCACGCAAGA
>JAEUOX010000001.1 GCA_016790475.1 Rhodoferax sp.
GAAGGTGTTGACGTGCGCCTTGGTGTAGCACAGGTCCAGCGCGTCCACGACCATGCGGATGTCGGCCGAGTTCTTGCCGGACTGGCGCACGTGCGGGATCTCGATCAGCTCGAAGTTGGCCTCGTGCATCGTGGCCTTGAAACCCTTGTACCGGTCCCAGTCGCAATAGGCCTTCTTGACGACGATGTTGCCCTTCAGGAGCAGCCGCTCCAGGATCGGCTTGATGTCAAAGCGGTCATGGTGCGTGTCGCGCACGCCCAGCGCCACGTTCTCGAAGTCGCAGAACAGCGCCATGCTGAGGGTGTCCAGGGGGGATGCCATCGGGTCTCCGGGTTGGGTGGGCGCCGATCATCACATGGATTCAGCCGCGCACCCGCGCGGGATGGGAAGGATCTGTTACCGGCCTGCAGGGCCTGCGAAGCGGTAATTTGTCACGGGAGAATAATTCCAGAAAAAGATTTATCACATTTATCAAAAAGATGGCTAGAATCCGCTCAACTGATAAATACGCTGTCAACTTGACGGTACATTCCGACCATGCCAGACACTACTGTATGCCCCGTCCTTCCGGCCGCTGCCGGTGACACCTCCGCCCCGGCGCAGACCGAGTTCCTGAGCTTCCGGCTCGGCGCGGTCGCGTATGGCCTGCAGACCCGGGACGTCCGGGAGATCCGCGGCTACGAGACACCGACCCCGGTGCCCGGCGCACCCGCCCACCTGCAGGGCGTGCTGAACCTGCGCGGGCAGATGGTTCCGGTGCTGGACCTGCGCGTGCGCTTCGGCCTGAGCCAGGTGCGATTCGACCCGCTGACCGTCACCGTCTTCCTGCAGCTGGCCGGCCGCACGGTCGGCCTGGTGGTGGACTCGGTCAGCGACGTGCTGACGCTGACCCCGGCACAGATCCGGCCGCTGCCGCCCGGCACGGCGGGCGCCGATGCCTGCGGCATCCTGGGCATCGGCGTGCCGGACCCGGCGCGCTACGGCGACATGCTCGTGCTGCTCGACATGCACACGCTGCTGGGGGCCGACGACCTCGGTCCGGGTGCACAGGCAATCCACTGAATCC
>JAEUOX010000015.1 GCA_016790475.1 Rhodoferax sp.
CAGCCCGACGGCCGCGAGCAGCTCGACGGCGCGCGCGTTGTGCTGCTGCAGCACCCGGTCGCTGCGCCAGAAGGCATAGGTGCCGCCGGCCTTGCGCTGCAGCGCGACGCGCACGTTGTCCAGTACCGACATCTGCCCGAATACCGCGGAGATCTGGAACGAGCGCACCAGCCCGCTGCCGGCCACCCGGGCCGGATCGCTGCGCGTGATGTCGCGGCCGTTGAACTCGATCGTGCCGGCACTGGCCGGAAGAAAGGTCGTCAGCAGGTTGAAGCAGGTCGTCTTGCCGGCGCCGTTCGGGCCGATCAGCGCATGGATCGTGTGGCGCCGGATGTCCAGCGACACACTGCGCACCGCAAAGAAGCCGCGGAACTCTTTCGACAACCCGCGCGTGCGCAGGATCACCGGATCCGTACTGCTCATGCCAGGCCCCGATCATCAAAGCGCACCTCCGGCAGCCCGCGCACGCCCAGGCCCCGGAACACGAACAGCGCGCCGGCATCCGGGTGGTCGCTCTTGATCAGGTTGCCGGTGTTGCTGAGGCTGGTCACGTACAGCATGTCCAGCTCCGGGCCGCCGAAGCAGGGGCAGCTGGGGTAGGGCGTGGGCACGTCGAGCACCTGCAGCAGGCTGCCATCCGGCGCGTAGCGCCCCAGCTTGCCGGCCTGGATCAGCGCGACCCACAGGCAACCGTCCGCATCCACCGTGGCGCCGTCCGGCGCGGAGCCCTGCGCGCGGGTGTTCATCAGCGGGCGCGGCGTGCCGATGCGGCCGCTGGCGGGGTCATAGTCCACCGCGTGCACCGTGTCACTGAAGCTGTCTGAATAGTACATCGTGCGGCCGTCCGGGCTGAAGCAGGTGCTGTTGGCCAGCGCGATGTCGCGCAGCAGCGTGGTCACCGTGCCGTCCTTCTCCAGCCGGTAGAACGCACCATCCCGGTCATGCCGGCCCATCACCAGCGAACCGGCCACGAAGCGGCCCTGGCGGTCGGTGCGGCCGTCGTTCATGCGCATGCGCGGGCCGGCATGGGTGACGTGCGCGATCTGCCGCGTCGCGCCACTGGCCAGGTCGAGCAGGTGGAAGCCGTCCTCCAGCGCGAGCAGAAGGCGGCCGGTTTCTGTCAGCGCGATCGAACCGATGTCACTCGGAACGCGCCAGTCGGTGCGCGCACCGGTGGCGGGATCCAGGCGGCGCACCAGCGGCGCCTTGGAGTCCACCCAGTAGACACAGGCCTCGCGGGTATCCCACAGCGGGCATTCGCCGAGCCGGTCGCGCGGCGGGCTGGCCATCGTGGAAGCAGTCATGGCACTGTCATCGGAATGGGGGGCGGGCCGCTCACGCGGCCTGCCGCGCCAGCGCCGCCTGGCGGATCGGGTCGGCCACCGGCGCACGGCGCTCCAGCCACATGCGGTATTGCAGCGGCCAGCTGCCATAGCCGGAGGCTGCACCGAGCGCCCGCTCGGCATGCAGCGCCCAGTTCGGGTTGTAGAGTGCCTCGCGGCCGATCGCGATCAGGTCCGCCTGCCCGTCCTGCAGCAGGGCCTCGGCCTGGTGCGGATCGATGATCAGACCGACCGCCATCACCGGCATGCCGGTGGCCTGGCGGATCGCACCGGCCATGTCGGCCCGGAAGTCCAGACCGCGCGGCACATGCTTGCCG
>JAEUOX010000037.1 GCA_016790475.1 Rhodoferax sp.
AGCGAGTTGCGCGATGGGGCCGCAAGCCCGAGCACCGACGGGAAGTCGGCGCGTTCAGCGCCGACCGCCCCACCGAAGCGCCGCACCGGGCCCCCACACGCCTTGGGCGACGCAACAGCAAACCAACACGCCGAAGGCGACGCACCGGCAAACGAACACGCCAAAACAGACGCTCCACCCATCACACCAGCCCGACCGCCCGATCCACCCGCTGCCGGTCGATCGTCTCCAGCTTCTGCCCGCTCTGCGCACCGGTAGGCAGGCAGTTCAGCAGCCCCTGCGTGTACGGGTGCGTGGAACGCACCAGATCCCGCGCCGCACAGGTGTCCACGACCGCGCCCCGGTACATCACCAGCACCCGGTCACAGAAGTTCACGACCATGTTCAGGTCGTGGCTGATCATCAGCATGCCCATGCCGCGCTGACGCACCTGCGCGTCCATCATCGCCAGCACCTGCCCGCGAACCATCACGTCCAGCGCCGACGTCGGCTCGTCGGCAATGATCAGGCCCGGCTCGGCCATCATCATCGACGCGATCATCACGCGCTGTCCGATGCCGCCCGATAGCTGGTGCGGGTAGGACGCGTAGACCCGCTCCGGGTTGTCGACGCCGACCGCCTGCAGCATGTCCAGCACGCGCTGGCGCGCCTGGCTGCGCGGGAAGATACCGTGCAGCAGGCCGGCCTCGGCGATCTGCGTGCCCACGCGCAGCACCGGGTTCAGCGAGAACTTCGGATCCTGCAGGATCATCGCGATGCGCCGGCCGCGGATCGCACGCCAGCCCGCGGGCGACTGGCGCGTCAGGTCCTGCCCGTCGAAGGACAGGTGGCCGACCCGCACCGTGCCCGGTGTGCGCACCAGCCCCAGGATCGCGCGCGCCAGCGTCGACTTGCCCGAGCCGGACTCGCCGACGATGCCCACCCGCTCGGAGCCCATGCGCAGCGACACCGAGCGCACCACGTCCACCGGCCCGGAAGGCGTGGGGTAGGTGACCGTCAGGTCGTCGATACGCAGCTCAGCCATTGCGGGGGTCCAGCACGTCACGCAGCCCGTCGCCGACCAGGTTGAAGGCCAGGCTGCCCAGCAGGATGGCCACGCCCGGCACGGCGGCCACCCACCACTGGTCGAAGATGAACTGCCGCCCGGACGCGATCATCGCGCCCCACTCCGCCATCGGCGGCTGCGCGCCCAGACCCAGGAAGCCCAGGCCCGCGGCGGTCAGGATGATGCCGGCCATGTCGAGCGTGACCCGGATCACCGTGGACGGCAGGCAGATCGGCAGCAGGTGACCGAACACGATGCGGGTGTCCGGCAGGCCCTGTACCCGCGCCGCCTGCAGAAAGTCGCTGGCCTTGGTGGAGAGCGTCTCGGCGCGGGCGATGCGGGCATACGGCGGCCAGGCGGTGATCGCGATCGCGATCACGGCGTTGACGATGCCCGGCCCCAGCACCGCCACCAGCGCCAGCGCCAGCACGAGCCGCGGAAAGGCCATGAAGATGTCGGTCACGCGCATCAGCACGGTGTTGACCCAGCCGCCGAAGTAGCCCGCGCTGATGCCGATGGCCAGCCCCAGCGGCGCGGAAATCACGGCCACCAGGAGCACGATCAGCAGCGTCGGCTGCGCGCCATAGATCACGCGGCTGAGCAGGTCGCGGCCGAGTTGGTCGGTGCCCAGCCAGTGCACCGGGCCCGGCGGCAGCAGCCGGCGGCTGATGTCCTGCGCGTTCGGGTCGAACGGGGCGAGCCAGGGCGCCAGCACCGCGCAGACCAGGATCAGTGCCAGGATCGACAGGCCGAACAGCATTGCCGGGCTGCGCGCGGTGCGCAGCCAGACGCGGTACCAGCGGCCGGCGCGGGCCTGCCAGGCCGACGCCGGGGTCTCGGTGAGCAGCCAGTCGCGCGTCATGCGCGGGCCCTCGGGTCGGCCAGGTAGCCGATCAGGTCGGTCAGGCTGTTGAGCACGACGAAGCACACGCCGATCAGCAGCGTGCCGCCCAGTACGGCGGAGGTGTCGGCGCTGAACAGTGCGCTGGTGATGTAGCTGCCCAGGCCCGGCCAGGAGAACACGGTCTCGGTCAGCACCGCGCCTTCGAGCAGCACCGCATAGGACAGCGAGATCACGGTGAACAGCGGCGCCGCCACGTTCGGCAGCACGTGCCGGATCAGCACATGCCACTCCGACGCGCCCTTGACGCGGGCGGCCAGCACGTATTCCTTGCCGAGCTCCTCAAGAAAGAAGGCGCGCGTCATCCGCGAGATGTAGGCCAGCGAGAAATAGCCCAGCAGCACCGCCGGCAGCGCCAGATGCGACAGCGCGTTGCGCAGCGCCTCGCCGTTGCCGGCGCGCCAGGCATCGATCAGCACGAAGTTGCTCCAGGCCGTCAGCGTGTACTGGTAAACGTCGTCGAGCCGGCCGGGCCCGGCCACCCAGCCCAGCTTGGCATAGAACACCAGCAGACCCACCAGCCCGAGCCAGAACACCGGCACCGAGTAGCCGAACAGGCAGACCATGCGCAGCAACTGGTCGACCCACTGGTTGTGGCGGTGCGCGGCCAGGATGCCCAGCGGCACGCCGAACAGCACGCCGAGCAGGATACCCGCGGTCGCCAGTTCGATCGTCGCAGGAAAGTAGGTCGCCAGGTCCTGCACCACCGGGCGGCCGGTGGACGTGGATTGGCCGAGGTCGCCCCGCACCACCTGCCCCATGTAGCGCAGGAACTGCTCGGGCAGCGGCCGGTCCAGCCCGAGCTCCACCTTGGCCGCCTGGTAGGCCTCGGCGGAGGCGCGGTCGCCCACCACCTTGATGACCGGGTCGATCGGTGCGGCCTTCCCGATCAGGAAGGTCACCAGCATCAGCGCGACCAGCATCAGCGCGAAGCTGGCGCCCGCGCGCAGCATCGCCCGCATCAACAGCAGCGGCATGGCCATGGTGGTCGACGCGGGCCGGGGACGGGGCTTACTTCGTGACGCCTTCGTACTTGATCAGGTCGGCCACCGAGCCCTGGACATAGCCCTTGACGTTGTTGCGGAAGGCCGCCTGGTTCTGCTCCTGGAAGGTCATGATGATCGGCGACTTGGCCTGCACTTCCTGCTGCAGCGCCTGGTACATCGTCGCGCGGCGGGCCGGGTTGCTCTCCTTCAGCGCGTCCATCGTCTTGGCGGACAGCTCAGGGACATGCCAGGAATTGCGCCAGGTGGTCGTGCTCTGGTAGGCGCCGTCGCTGTTGTCCACGTTGTAGGCGAAGGCCTTGGCGTTGGAGTGCGGATCGAAGAAGTCCGGGCCCCAGTACAGCAGCATGGCCTGGTGCTGGCGCGCACGGTAGCGCGTGATCACCTGCGCGCCGGTGCCGGGCAGCAGGTTGAGCTTGATGCCGGCCTTGGCCATCGTGCCCTGCATCGATTGCGCCATGTCCATGAAACGCGGCGCGTTGATCAGGTCCATGTCGATCTCCAGGTTCGTGATGCCGGCCTGCGTCAGGATGGCCTTGGCGCGGTCCGGGTCGAACTTGTAGGGCGTGGTCGTCAGCGCGCCGGCAAAGCCCACCGGCAGGAAGGCCTGGTGCACGCGCATCTGGCCACGCAGCAGCTGCTTCGAGATGCCCTCGTAGTCGACCAGGTAGCGCATCGCCTCCCAGACCGCGGGATTGCGCAGCTTCTCGGACTTCTGGTTCAGGCTGATGAAGTGCACGGCGGCCTGCGGGAAATCCTCGATGCGGACATCGTTGCGGCTGCGCAGCGCGGCGATCTGGTCCGGACCGAGATCCCGGGCGATGTCGGCGTCGCCCTGCTCGATCAGCAGGCGCTGCGTGGCCGGCTCGGTCACGTTGCGGAACAGCACGCTGTTGAGCTTGGGCGCCTCGGTGGCCCGCTTGTTGGCCTCCAGCACCAGCACCTCCTTGGGACGGAACATCTTCAGCGTGAACGGCCCGCTGCCGGCGGAGTTGCGGTTCAGCCAGCCGTTACCCAGATCGCCGGCCTGCTCGTTCGCCATGACCAGCTTCTCGTCGACGATGTTGCCGGGGCGGGCCGCCAGCACGTTGAGCACATAGCCGGGGCCGAAGTTGCCGGTCCAGGCGACCGACACGTTGCCGTTGGGCAGCTTGGTGACCATCTGGGCGATGTTGTCGTTGGTCCAGCCGAGCTGGGCCAGGATGAACGCCGGCGCCTTGTTCAGCTTGATCACCCGGCGGAACGAGAACAGCACGTCCTCCGCGCGGATCGGGTTGCCGCTGGCGAACACCCCGTTGGGGCGCAGCGTGAACTCGATGCTCTTGCCATCAGCACCCGTCTTCCAGCTCGACGCCACGCCGGGCAGCAGCTTGGACGGATCGCGCGCGTCGTACTGCACCAACGGCTCGTAGACATTGGACACCACCTCGCCGCTGGAGAACTCGAAGGCCTGGGCCGGGTCGAGCGCGACGATGTCCTCGATGTTCTTGGCCACGACCAGCGTGTCGCGGGGCGTGGCCGCCAGGGCACCGAAGCTGAGGAGCGCGCCCAGCAGGGCGGCATAGGGTTTGAGTTTCATGGTTTTTCCTTCAGGTTGATCGAACGGTTGACTGCGCTTGCTCCAGGAACTTCTCATAGGCGGCAAAGCCGGCCACGGCCATCGCGCCAGCCTCGCGGCAGGCGGGCAGCACGTCGCCGCGGTAGGCCCCCTCGCGGTCCAGCAGGTTCAGCGAGCCGAGCCTGCGGCTGCCCTGGTTGACCGGAATGTTGATCACGGCGCCGAAGCCCTGCGACACGATGGTGTCGAGGTTGTGGAAGTGCTCGCCGAACTCCGACGGCTGGTTCGCGACGAAGCATTCGCCACGCTCCATCTGGCGCGTCCATTCGGTCTGGTCGACCGCGTTGCGGCCGCCGACCGGGTATTCGACCGGAAGCGAGCTGTAGATGCGCTCCACCTCCTGCCCGCCGGGCAGGTTGCGCGACACGGTGAACAGCGTGTGCCCGACCCGCTCGCGCAGGAAATCGCTGACGCGCTGAAACGCCGCTTCGAAAGCGGCTCGGTCCTGGTTCATGCTCTCCTCTTTCCGGCGGCACTGTGGCGCGCCACGCTCTGACCTGTCGGTGACCCATGCAGCGCGAGGTCGTCGCCCAGTCCCTGCGGATCGGCATCCTGCTTGAACAGCGGCACGGTGCCGACCCACAGCACCCGCGCATCGGTCGCGTACGGGTTCTCCCATCCGTGGGGCGTGCTCGACGGCAGGTGCACCGAGTCGCCGGCCTCCATGTGGATGCTGC
>JAEUOX010000055.1 GCA_016790475.1 Rhodoferax sp.
CGGCACGCCGATCACCGGCGCGGTCTGGAGCGTCACGGTCGACGGCTTCCTGGCCAGTGTCACGGTTGGCACCGACCGCACGGTGCAGAACGGCCAATGGGTGGTCGTCGATTCCGTCAGCGCCATCGCCACCCGCCTGGCGGAGCTGATCAACGCGAACCGCGGCAGCACGCACGGCGCGGTCGCCGTCGGCGCCCAGCTGACGATCGTGCGCAACGACGGCAATGCGCTGGTCGTCGGCACACCGTCCATCACCAACGGCGGCACCAGCGGCACGACCGCGGTGACCGGTGTCACCAGCGGAACCTGGGCCTTGACGCTGGCCGGCCCGGTTGTCGCCGGCGAGGTCTGGACGCTGACCTTCGACGGCGTACAGCGCGCGCTGACCATCACCGAGGGCATGGCCCTGCCGGACATCGCAGCCGGCCTGGCCCGCCTGGTCAACGCCACCAACGGCCAGACTGCGCTGGCGCAGGGTGACAGCCTGGTCGTCAGCAAGCTGACCGGCCCGGCCGCCACCGCGCCGGTGCTGGCGGTGACGCCGGCCAACCGCGTCGACACCAGCAGCGCCACCGTCGCGCTGGCCCGCAGCACGCTGGCCGGCAATGTCGCCCCGGGCGATGTCTGGACGGTCAGCCTGCAATTGACCGGCGGGACGCCGGCTGCGCCGGTCTCGCGCTTCAGCTTCACCGCCGAGGGCAGCACCACCGCCGGTGTCGCGGCCGGTCTGGCCGCCGCGATCAACGCCGCCGCCGGCGACAGCTTCCTGGCCACTGCCCAGGGCAGCCAGCTGCTGGTGGTGCACCGCGGTGGCAATGCCTTCACGCTGGGCCTGGACGTGGCGCCGGCCGCGCTGTCGGTGTCGCGCAACTTCGAGCTGCAGGGCACGGTGGCCGCGCAGCAGCGCTGGGAGATCACGCTGCGCGTGGGCGGTGTCGATACCGTCGTCGGCTTCACCAGCGCCGGCACCAGCCTGTCCGCGATGGCCACCGGGCTGGCCCAGGCGATCGATGCCACCGCCGGCTTCACGGCGCGCGTCAGCGGCACCCTGCTGACGATCGCCACCGAAGGCCCGAACGCCGGCCGCGGCTTCACGCTGACCACCGACGCCCCGGCCGGTACGGTTGTCGAGAGCAGCGTCACCACCAGCCGCGACCTGCAGTTCCACGGCCCAGTCGTCGCGGGTGATGTCTGGACGCTGCAGCTCACGGTCGGCGGCGTGCTGGAGACGCTGACGGTGCCGGTTGTCTCGACGCTGGCGCAATTGCAGGCGGATGTGCTGAGCGCGATCGACAACCTGGCCAGCTTCCGTGCCGAGACCGTCGGCAGCCTGCTGCGCGTCAGCACCGACGGCGCCGACGCCGGCAACGGCTTTGCACTCACCTACAGCGTCGCCCGCACGCTGACCGGCGCCACCTCCGCCAGCGCGGCCGGCTCCACGATCGGCCTGGCCCAGGGCCGGCCGGCCACCGGCGAGACCTGGCAGATCACCGTCGGCGCGCTGACCCGCACCCATACCGTGCTGGCAGGGCAGGGCCTGGGCGACGTGTTGGCCGCGCTCGCGGCGCAGATCAATGCGGCCACGGCGCCTGGTGGCCCGTTCGTCGTCGTGCGCGGCACGACGCTGGTGGCCACCGGCAGCATGAGCTTCCTGCTGCCGGCCCGCGTCAACCTGGCCAGCCCGGCTACCGCGGTGGCAGCCGGCTCGGTGCTGATCGCCGGCGTGCCGAAGGTCGGCGACACCGTCACCGTGAACCTGGGCAGCAGCCAGCACACGGTGCAGGTGCGCGACACCGTGCCGCTGGCAGAGGTGGCCGCCGCGCTGGCCGCCCGCGTCAATGCGATGGGCGGTGCCTTCCGCGCCACGGTGGACGGCAGCACGCTGGTGCTGGTCGACACCCAGGCCAGCGGCGCCGCCACGGCTCTGACGATCGCCAGCACCGGCACCGTCGGCGCCAGCGCCTCGCGCACCACCAGCGGCGCGACGACCCGCTTCCTGCTGGCCGGCACCGCTCGCAACGGCGAGACATGGACGGTCACCGTCGGCACCGACAGCGTTGCTTATGTGCTGGAGTCGCTGGAGGCCCTGGCCGAGCGCGTGGCGCTGTCGATCAACCAGACGTCCTATGTGCTGCGCGCCACCGTGACCGCCGCTGCACCGGTGGCTGGCGAGGCCTGGACGGCCCGCGTCACGCTGGGCAGCACGGTCTTCGAGACGCTGACCACGGTGCAGGCCGGCGATGCGCTGGCCGACGTGCTGGCCCGCCTGGCCACCGGCCTGAACGGCATCGGCGGCACTGCGTTCAGCACGCGCGCCGCCGCCGGCAGCCTGCTGCTGGCCAATGCGACGAACCTGCTGCCGGCGGTGCAGGTGCTGCGCGGCACCACGGCGCAGGCCACCGTGCTGAGCACCGAGGGCCACTTCGACGCAGTCTTCGAGGGTGGCCGCGTCGTCGTGCTTCCGGTCAGCGGCAGCGTGGCCGGGGCCACCGCCAGCGTCGCGCCGCGCAACAGCTTCGGCCCGGCCGCCGCCACGCCGAACAATGCGCAGCAGGTCACCGTGCTGCCGACCGCCACGCCGAAGGCCGGCGAGACCTGGTCCCTCACGCTGGATGGCGCCACCTACGCGTACAACGTGCGCGCCAGCGCGCCGCTGGCCGAGATCGCCGCCGGCCTGGCCGCCCGCATCAATGCCGCCGCGCTGGGCTTCGTGGCCAGTGTGGACGGCAACACGCTGGTACTGCGCGACGCCAACGCCACGCCGGGCCTGTTGGGCACCAGTTTCAGCATCGTCGCCACGCCGGCCAGCAGCGGCAGCGCGACCCGCACCGCGGACGGCGCGGTGACCCGCTTTGCACTGGCCGGCACGGCCGCGCTGGGCGAGACCTGGAGCGTCACGATCGGCAGCAGCAATTTCGCGATGACGGTCGAGTCGCCGACCGAGATCGTCCAGGCGCTGGCGCAGCAGATCAACGCCGCGGTCGGCGCCAGCACGCTGGCCTTCGGCGACGGTGCACGCCTGATGCTGGTGCGCGCCGGCAGCACGGCCATCGCCACGCCGGTCTTCACGGTGGCGCCGGCCGCCCGCATCGCGGTCGACACGACGACGCCGACAGCCCAGCGTCTGGTCTTCAGCCCGACCGGCACCGTGATCGCCGGCCAGACCTGGTATGTGGAGCTGACGACGGCTGACACGGTGTTCAGCTTCGGCTACGCGATCCAGACCGGCAACGGCATCGATGCCATCACCCGCGGTCTGGCGGCGGCGATCAATGCGGCCACCACCGCCGGCTTCACCGCGGTGGCCCGCAACACCACCTGGCCGGATACCTTCGAGCTCACCATCGTCGACGCGGCCGGCCGCGGCTTCACCGCGGCACTGGCCATCGGCCTGGCCGACGGTACGCGCGGCGGCAGCGCCCAGGTCGTGGCCCCGGCGCCGACGCAGACGCTCACGCTGGGCGGCAGCGTGCGCGCCGGCGAGGGCTGGACGATCACGCTCAGCGGCGCCGGTGGCGTGCGCAGCTACACCCACCTGGCTACCACGGTGCCCGACAGCGGCCTGCTGCAGACCCGTGAGCAGATCGCGGTCGTGCTGGCCGCCGCGATCAACGACGACCTGGCCGGCGGCTACACCGCCATCGTTGATGGCCGCACGGTGCTGGTCACCAGCCGCAGCGGCGCCACCTTCACCGCGGCCGGCAGCGTTGCGCCGGTGCTGCGCCCGGCCGGCGCGGTCGTCGTCGTGCGCGGCCAGGATGCGCAGGGCAAGGATCTGGTGCCGGCGATCGACCTGCGCATCGGCCACCGCGTCGCCGTGTCCTTCTCCGGTGTGCTGCTGGCGCCGCAGGTCGGCGAGACCTGGTCCGTCAGTGTCAACATCGGCGGCACGCTGACGACCCGCAGCGTGGTGGTCGGCGTCGGCGAGAACCTGGTGCTGGTGCTGCAGCGCCTGGCCGCCGTGCTGACCCAGGGCACCGGCTTCGGCGCGCAGGCCAGCGGCACGACGCTGGAGATCATCAGCGGCTCGGTCGCGGTGCCCAGCATCGTTGCCAGCCGTACCAGCGCCGGTGCCAGCCCGGTCACGACACTGCTGGCGCTGTCGGCGGCCACCCCCAGCGGCGCACCGGTCAGCGGTGCGCGCTGGACGCTGGAGCTGCAGGTCGGCAGCTTCAGCGCCCGCTTCGAGCAGGGCGTGTCTACCGCGCAGGACTGGGCGCTGATCTCCGCCAACTTCGCCACCGCGATCAA
>JAEUOX010000063.1 GCA_016790475.1 Rhodoferax sp.
TACGGCCAGTGGCGCGGCCCGGCCGAGAACCCGGGTGAACTGCCGGCGCTGCCGAAGCTGACGCAGCTGGTCCAGAGCCTGGGCCTGACCCCGACCACGCATGCGGTGATCGTCTCCAGCGGCGCCGACGCGACCGACTTCGGCGCCTCCGCCCGCGTCTACTGGACGCTCAAGGTGCTCGGCCTGAAGGAGCTCTCGATCCTGAACGGCGGCGACCAGGCCTGGACGAAGGCCGGCCTGCCGCAGACCCGCGAAGCCACCAAGGTGGCCGCCAGCAGCTTCCAGCCGGTGCTCGACGGCTCGCAGATCGCGACGAAGGAAGAAGTCGCGCAACGCGTCAAGAGCGGTGACTCGGTGCTGCTGGATGCCCGCCCGGCGAACTTCTTCAACGGCGAAACCCGCGCGCCGACCGCCAAGGTGGCCGGCACGCTGCCCGGCGCCGTCAACTTCACCTACGACAAGTGGTTCGCCAACGGCAGCTCCACCTTCGTGTCGACCGAACAGGCCCGCCAGATCGCCGCCTCCAGCCCGATCAACCCGGCCAAGGAGACCGTCTCCTTCTGCAACACCGGCCACTGGGCCGCGACGAACTGGTTTGCCGTGTCCGAGGTGCTCGGGCAGAAGAACGTCAAGCTGTACGCCGGCTCGATGACCGAATGGTCGCAGGACCCGAACGGCCTGCCGATGGCCAATGTGCCCGGCCGCTTTTCGCAGCTGATGATCGACGCGAAGATGTGGGCGGACAAGAAGTTCAAGTAAGCTCCCGGCGATGAAACGCCTTCCTCTGGCGGCCGTCCTGGCCGCCTTTTTCTTTTTCCTGCTGGTCTCGGTGTCGGTGCGTCAGGCGGTGCTGATGCTGGTCGGTGTGGGCATGGGTGCGGCGCTGGCCGGCGCGCGCTTCGGTTTCACGACCGGCTGGCGCACGCTGATCGAGCAGAAGGACCCGCAGGGCGTCACCGGCCAGGTGCTGCTGCTGGCGCTGGCCAGCCTGGCAGCGCTGCCGCTGCTGGGGCAGTTCTCCGAACTGCATGCAGCCTTGGGCCCGCCGAGCGTGAGCCTGCTGGTCGGCGCCTTCGTGTTCGGCATGACGATGCAGATCGCCGACGGCTGCGGCTCCGGCACGCTGTACAAGGCCGGCCTGGGCGTGCCGCTGAACATGGGCATCCTGCCGCTGTTCGCGCTGGGCAGCTTCCTCGGTTCCGTCCATCTGGACAAGTGGCTGGCGCTGGGCCAGATCGAGCCGGTCGGCCTGTCCGAACGCTTCGGCACCGGCGGCGCGCTGGCGCTGACGCTGGTGCTGCTGGCGCTGTGCCTGCTGGCGGTGCGCGTCTGGGTGGGGCCGGGGCGGGTCTGGCTGCAAAAGCGCTGGGTCACCGGGGCGGTGGCGCTGGCGGTGCTGGCGACGCTGAACCTGCTGCTCGCCGGCCAGCCCTGGGGCGTGGTCTACGGCTTCGGGCTGTGGGCTGCCAAGGCCGGCACCGCGCTGGGCCTGTTCGATCCGGCCGCCAATGCGTTCTGGAGCCAACCCGGCAACCTGCAGCGCCTGTGGCAGACGGTGTTCATGGACGTCACGACGATCACGAACATCGGCATCCTGGGCGGGGCCCTGTGGGTCGCCGCGACCGCACCCGCCTCCAGCAAGCCGCTGACCGGCACCCAGTGGGCCATCGGCCTGCTGGCCGGCTTCGTGATGGGCTACAGCTCGCGGCTGGCCTTCGGCTGCAACATCGGCGCGATGCTCAGCGGCATCTCGACCGGCAGCCTGCACGGCTGGCTGTGGGTGCCGATGGCCTTTGCCGGCACGCTGATCGGCGTGCGCATCCGGCGCCGCTACCAGTTCTGAGGACACGCCATGGCACGCACCACCCGTCTGCAATGGATCTTCTGGCTCGGCCTGGTCGCATTCCTGGGCTGGGACTGGGCGGCCTCGCCCCCGGTCGACCTGCGCCAGGAGCCGCCGCTGATCGCGGCCGGCTCCGGCCAGGCGACGAGCGGCGGCCACTGCTCGATGGCCAAGTAGCCGCCGCCGGCAGGCCGCGCCGGCCGATGGCGCACAATCGGCAGCAGTGAGAACCGGCCATTTCCTGCAGCTTGTCGCGCTGTCCGCGCTGTGGGGCACCTCCTTCATGCTGACGCGGTATGCCGCGCCGGTACTCGGGCCCAATATGCTCGCCGCGCTGCGCATGGGCTTCGCGACGCTGGCGCTGGCCGCGCTGATGCGCGCGCTGGGCCAGCGCTGGCCGCGCAGGCACTGGCGCGAGCTGACGCTGCTGTCGGTACTGGCCGTCGCCGGGCCGCATGTGCTGTTCTCCTGGTCCGCGCTGCACATGCCGGCCGGCTATTCCGCGCTGCTGTACGTCACCTCGGTGCTGTTCGGCGCCTTCGCCTCCGCCTGGATGAAGGAGGAGGCGCTGACGCCGGTGAAGCTGCTGGGCTGCCTGGTCGGTTTTGCCGGCGCGGCGCTGGTCGTGCAGCTCGGGCCGGTGGAGCCCAGCATGACGCTGGTCGCCGCGGTGCTGATCGCCACGCTCGGCTCGGCACTGTCCGGCGCCTCCACGCCCCTGATCAAGCGCGCCGTTACCCGGATGGACCCGCTGGGCATCACCGCCGCGATGCACCTGATCGCCTTCGTGCTGCTGCTGCCCGGCACGCTGCTGGACTGGCCGCAGGCGCAGTTCACGGCCGGCGCGATCGGTGCCAGCGCGCTGATGGGCATGGCCACCTCCGGCCTGGCCTGGTGGCTCTATGCCCGGCTGATGCAGCATGTGAGTCCGATGGGTGCCTTGAGCTCCACCTTCATGATCACCGGCTTCGGCGTGTTGTGGGCGGTGCTGTTCCTGGACGAGCAGGTCGGCGCCGGCCATTACGCGGGTGGCGCGCTGATCCTGCTGGCCTGCCTGATGGTGACCGGCTACCACCCGTTCGGCCGGACAGCCGCGGCGCCGCTGCGCCAGGGCCCGCGATGAACAACCGCTACTTCTACCAGCTGGTGGGCCTGTCCGCGATCTGGGGTGCCGGCTTCCTGCTGACGCGGATCTCCACGCCGGCGCTGGGGCCGGCCGTCATGGCCGCCATCCGCACACTGCTGGGTGGGCTGACGCTGGCCATCATCATGGCGGTGCTGCGGCTGCGCTGGCCGCGCGAACACTGGCGCGAACTGCTCGGCCTGGGCGCGCTGGCGATCGCGATCCCGCACTACCTGTACTCCTGGGCTTCGCTGTACCTGCCGGCCGGTTACAGCGCGGTGCTGGGCGTCACGTCGATGCTGTTCGGCACGATCGCATCGGCCAGGATGAAGGAGGACACGCTGACCGGTGCCAAGCTGCTGGGCTGTGTCGCCGCGTTCATCGGCGTGGCACTGGTGGTGCGGCTGGGGCCGGTGCAGCCCTCGCGCGATCTGCTGGTCGGAACCACCCTGGCGCTGACCGGCGCGGTGTTCTCCGGATCCACCGCGCCGCTGCTCAAGCGTGCCACCCAACGCATGGAGCCGCTGGCCATCACCGCATCGATCCATGTGGCCGCCTTCCTGCTGCTGCTGCCGGTGGCGCTGTGGAAGCTGCCACAGGCGCATTTCACGCCGGCGGCGCTGGCCGCGGTGGGCTTCATGGGCATCGGCACCTCCGGCCTGGCCTACTGGCAGTACATGCGCATCGTGCGGCATGTCACGCCGGTCGCGGCGCTGAGCTCCACCTTCATGATCACGATCTTCGGCGTCGTGTGGGGCCACCTGTTCCTGGGCGAGGTCTTCACGCTGGCCTCGTACGCCGGGGGCCTGCTGGTGCTGCTGGCCACGGTGCTGGTGACCGGCTTCAACCCCTGGCGCGCAGCGCCCCGCCCGACGGCGCGCTGAGCGGGCTGCGCCGGTTCAGTCGCCGAGCGGCGCCGCCGCCGGCACCGGCGCCAGTCCGGAGCGCACATCGCCGCACTGGGCCCGGTGGCGCAGCGCATGCTCCATGACCACCAGCGCCAGCAGCGCTTCGGCAATCGGGGCCGCGCGGATGCCGACGCAGGGGTCATGCCGCCCCTTGGTGACGACCTCGACCGGCGTGCCGTTGGTGTCGATCGAGGTGCGCGGCGACAGGATCGAGCTGGTGGGCTTGATCGCGATCTGCACCTCCAGGTCCTGCCCGGTGCTGATGCCGCCAAGCACGCCGCCGGCGTTGTTGCCGACGAAGCCCTGCGGCGTCATCGCGTCGCCGTGCGTCGTTCCGCGCTGCGCCACGCTGGCAAAGCCGGCGCCGATCTCGACACCCTTGACCGCGTTCAGGCCCATCATCGCCCAGGCGATGTCGGCATCCAGCTTGTCGAACAGCGGCTCGCCCAGGCCGACCGGCATGCCGCTGGCGACAACGCGGATGCGGGCGCCGCAGGAGTCGCCGTCCTTGCGCAGCGCCTGCACATAGTCCTCCAGCGCGGTGACGTCGGCCACCGGCGCGAAGAACGGGTTGGCCCCGACATGCTCCCAGGATTCGAAGGCGATCGGGACCTCGCCGATCTGCGTCATGCAGGCGCGAAAGACCGTGCCGTACTGCTCGCGCAGCCACTTGCGGGCCACCGCACCGGCGGCGACCGTCGGTGCGGTCAGCCGTGCGGAGGAACGCCCGCCGCCGCGCGGATCGCGGATGCCGTACTTCTGGAAATAGGTGTAGTCGGCGTGGCCGGGGCGGAAGGTCTGCAGGATGTCGCCGTAGTCCTTGCTGCGCTGGTCGGTGTTGCGGATCAGCACGCAGATCGGCGTGCCGGTGGTGCGGCCCTGGTAGACGCCGCTGAGGATCTCGGCCGTGTCGGGCTCGTTGCGCTGCGTGACGAACTTCGAGGTGCCGGGGCGGCGCCGGTCCAGCTCGGGCTGGATGTCGGCCTCGGACAGGGCCATGCCCGGGGGGCAGCCGTCGATGACGCAACCGATGGCCGAGCCGTGGGATTCGCCGAAATTGGTGACGGCAAACAGGTTGCCGAAGGTGTTGCCGCTCATGGCCGGATTATCGGCCAGCCAGCTCAGCCGCTGGTGCCCTCCTCGGGCCAGTCGCGGATGTAGGCCTTGAGCATCTTGTTCTCGAAGTTCTGCGCGTCCACGACGGCCTTGGCCACGTCGTAGAAGCTGACCACGCCCATCAGCATCTTCTGGTCCATGACCGGCAGGTAGCGCGCATGCTGCGCCAGCATCATCCGGCGCACCTCGTCGAGCTCGGTCTCGGGCGTGCAGGTCAGCGGTGCGTCGTCCATCGCGGCGCGCACCGTGAAGCTGCCGACATGGCCGCCGTTCTTGACGACTGTCTGGATCACCTCGCGGAAGGACAGCATGCCGACCAGATCGCCATACTCCATGACCACCAGGGAACCGATGTCCTTCTCCGCCATGACCTCCACGGCCCGGGCCAGGGGTTCATCGGGTGTGGTGGTGTACAGCGTGTTGCCCTTGACGCGCAAAATGTCGCTGACTTTCATCGTGTGCTCCTGAAACGCTCTCGGCAATATAGCCCACAATCCCGCGACCACCGCAAAAATCTCGGAGCTTCCGATGCCCGGCTATTCGAACCCCGGCTTTGACACCCTGGCCCTGCATGCCGGCGCGGCGCCGGACCCCGCCACCGGCGCACGCGCCGTGCCGCTGCACATGAGCACGTCCTTCGTGTTCGAGTCCAGCGACCATGCCGCCGCACTGTTCAACCTGGAGCGCGCCGGGCACGTGTACTCGCGCATCAGCAACCCGACCAACGCGGTGCTGGAGCAGCGCATCGCGGCATTGGAGGGGGGCGTCGGCGCGATCAGCACCGCCAGCGGCCAGGCGGCGCTGCACCTGGCGGTGGCCACGCTGATGGGGGCCGGCGGGCACATCGTCGCGTCCACCGCGCTGTACGGGGGCTCGCAGAACCTGCTGCACTACACGCTGCGCCGCTTCGGCATCGAGACCACCTTCGTGGCGCCGGGCGACATCGACGGCTGGCGCGCCGCGGTGCGGCCGAACACCCGGCTGTTCTTCGGCGAGACCGTCGGCAACCCCGGGCTGGACGTGCTGGACATCGCCACCGTGGCCGAGATCGCGCACGCGGCCGGCGCGCCGCTGCTGGTCGACTCGACGCTGACGACGCCCTGGCTGCTGCAGCCGCTGGCCCATGGCGCGGATCTGGTCTACCACTCGGCCACCAAGTTTCTCAGCGGGCACGGCACCGTGGTCGCCGGCCTGCTGGTGGACGGCGGCAGCTTCGACTGGGCCGCCGAACACGCCCGCAGCGGCCGCTACGAGGAGCTGGCGGCCCCCTATGCCGGCTTCCACAACATGGTCTTCACCGACGAGGCAACCGTCGGCGCCTTCCTGCTGCGGGCACGCCGCGAGGGCCTGCGGGATTTCGGCGCCTGCCTGAGCCCGCACTCCGCCTGGCTGGTGCTGCAGGGCATGGAGACGCTGTCGCTGCGCATGGCGCGGCACATGGCGAACACCGCACGCGTCGTGGAGTTCCTGGCCGGCCATGCCTTCGTGTCGCGCGTCGGCCATCCGCTGCTGGAGAGCCACCCCAGCCATGCGCTGGCCGCCCGGCTGCTGCCGCGCGGCGCGGGCTCGGTGTTCAGCTTCGACCTGCGCGGCAGCCGGGCCCAGGGACGCGCCTTCGTCGACGCGCTGCAGTTGTTCAGCCACCTGGCCAACGTCGGCGACTGCCGCAGCTTGGTGATCCACCCGGCCAGCACGACGCATTTCCGGATGAGCGACGCGGCGCTGGCGGCGGCGGGCATCGGCCAGGGCACGATCCGGCTGTCGATCGGCCTGGAGGAACCGGACGATCTGATCGACGACCTGCAGCGTGCGCTGAAGGCCGCGGAAAAGGCAGGTGCATGATGGAACTCCAGGTGAACGGGCATCGCACCTACTGCTACACCGGCGGCAAGGCGCCGGACCCGTCCCGGCCGACGATCGTGCTGCTGCACGGCGCTTTGGGCGACCACAGCGTCTGGATCCTGCAGTCGCGCTACCTGGCCCACCACGGCTGGAACGTGCTGGCGGTGGACCTGCCCGGCCACTGCCGCAGCGACGGCCCGCCGCCGGCCACCGTCGAGGCCGGCGCGGACTTCGTGCTGGCGCTGCTGGACGCCGCCGGGCTGCAGCAGGCGGTGCTGGTCGGCCACAGCTTCGGCTCGCTGATCGCGCTGGAGGCCGCCGGGCGCGCGCCGCA
>JAEUOX010000065.1 GCA_016790475.1 Rhodoferax sp.
GGCCCCACGCGCTTCCGGCACGCTGGAGGCCCACTACGCCCCGCGCGCGCGGGTGCGCCTGATGGAAGCGCGTGCATTGCAGACCGCGCTGGACGTGCTGGGCAACGAGATCCGCGAGGCCGGCCCGGTGATCGCCACCTATGCGCGCGTGGTGCTGCGCTCGCCCTCCTCCGCGGTATTGCGCCGGCGCATGCCCGACGACGCCGCCAGCACCGCGCAGCAACTCTTTGCAGTGCTGCGCGATTTTGACGACCAGGGTGTGCGGCTGATCTGGGTCGAGACACCGCCCGACACGCCGGAGTGGGCCGGCGTGCGCGACCGGCTGCAGCGCGCCGCCGCGGCGCAGTGAAGGCCAGCGCCGGCCCTCAGCGGCGCACGCTGTAGCGCAGCTTCATCGCCAGGATGGCCAGCGCCAGCCCCAGCGTCACCGCATTCGCGATCACGACCGGCACGGCCGCGATCATCAGCCCGTACGACAGCCACAGCACCGAGCCGGCCACGAAGACGCTGTACATGCCCAGCGAGATGCCGCTGACGTCGCGCGTGCGGAAGGTGTGCCAGGCCTGGGGTACGAAGCTGCCGGTGGTCAGCGTGGCGGCCACGTAGCCGATGAGGTCGATCGATGTCATGGGTTGATTGTCATGGCAGCGCATCCAGAGGCCAGACCGGTCGGCGCAGTTGTCGGTAGGGCAGGGTGGAGAGGTCCGCCGCATGGATCCCGCCGCTGTCCACAAACACGATGTCGCGCGCGATGGCTTCGAAGTCGGCCCGGAAGTGGTTGATGCCCTTGAGTGCAATCACGCGGGCGGCTTCCGGAACCACGCCGAGGATGCGGAACTGTTCGCGATCTTCGGCCTGGATCCGGTAGCTCGCCACAAGCAACTGCAGGGTGCCGATGCGGATGCACGCGCAGGGCCCCAGCGACGCCTGCGTGCCTGTCTCGAACGGTCCCTTGCGGGTGTAGCTGCCGTCACTGGTTGCCGTCACCACACCATCCACCGCCAGCGGGCCGCCGCCGAAGCGCGGATCCGTGTGGCCGCCGACCTGCAGGTGCACGGTGTTGCCCACGCCACGGTCGATCGCGGTGCGTGCGGCGGCAGGATCGAACAACGGCCCCACGACAGCACCCTGGACACCAGCGGACAGCAAGGCTGCCAGCAGCCGGGTGCCGTCGCCGTAGCCACCACCACCTGGGCCGTCCGTGTAGTCGGCCAGAATCAACGGGCGCGGGTCGGCATCGGGTGCCAGGGCCTGGGCCACCGCCGCCTGCACAGGCACCAGCCGCACGGTACTCTGCGCCCGCCACTGCCAGGCGCAGTCCATCAGCGACTCGATCGCGCCCTGTGCCGCCTCGCCCGGCCCGTCCGAGATCGCCAGCGCCGATGGCCCTGCCTCGGGCAGGTCCCCATAGGAGTACCCGGCCAGCAGGCTCAGGTCCAGCACGCCTGGCAGCGTCTTTTCGAATGCGCGGGCCTGCCGCTGCAGCCGTGTCATCGGCCCCTCGCCTAGTGTGCGGCCCAGGTCCATGCCTGCGACCATCGGGCGTCGCGCGTGGTGCAGCACGGGCCGGATGCGCCCCTGCAGGGTCGCCTGCACCAGGGCGCACAGGCGCACGGCTGTCTCGTACTGGTCCACATGCGGCGTGGTCCTGTAGCTGGTCAGCAGGTCGGCCTGGCGCACCATGGCATCGGTCACATTGGCGTGCAGGTCCAGCGTACCGGCCAGCAGCACGTCGGGGCCGGCCACTGCGCGCATCCGCTCCAGCAGATCGCCTTCTGCATCGGGGATGCCGTCCACCACCATCGACCCATGCAGGGAAAGCAGCACGACGCGCAAATCCTGCGTCGATGCAGCTGCCCGCAGCAACGGCTCGACCAGCGCCTCGTAACACGCCCGCGGAATGGGCCCGCCCGGCATGGCGCTGGCAGCCACGACCCAGCGCATCGACCAGCCGTAGCCAGCTGCTGCATCTATGAAGCCGCCGATTTCGGTACGCGTTCCCTTGCGCTGTTCCATGATCTGTGCGCCGAACATCAGCTCGTGCTGTGCAAACTCCGCCAACCCGGTGGGCAATAAATTGAAGGAGTGCGTCTCGTGACTCAGTCGCGCTGCCAGGACGCTTGTGGGGTGCCCGGGGCTGCTGGCCGCCCCGGCAGGTTCAGGGGTCACGCTGCGTCCACTCCAGCAAAGCGTCCAACACGGGCCGGCCGGCACCCGCGTTCGGGTGGTTGATCAGTGCCACCAGCACATAGCGCCGCCCGCTGGCGCCATGCACATAACCGGCCAGCGCTGCGACGTCCCGCAGGCTGCCGGTCTTCAGGTGCGCATTGCCGGCCGCGC
>JAEUOX010000094.1 GCA_016790475.1 Rhodoferax sp.
ACCCGACCATCGGCATGCATTCGCTGGCCTGGGACCCCTGGACGACCGCGCTGGACCCGGCGCTGCCGCGCGACCAGTCGGCGGACGATGCGCGCTCGCTCTGCTTTACCGGGGCGCCGCTCACGGCCACGCTGGAGCTGCGGGGCACGCCGCAGGCGGAGCTGACGCTGTGTGCCGACGTGCTGCCGCTGCACGTCGTCGTCAAGCTGGCGGCGGTATCGGCCAGCGGGCAGTCCACGCTGATCACGACCGGCTGGCTTCGGCTTGAGCCACCAGCGGTACAGCCGGGCACGGCCTGCACGGTGCGGGTGCCGTTGCGGGCCACCGCGTTCGCGCTGCAGCCGGGCGAGCGCCTGCGGGTGGCGGTGTCCTGTGCCGACTTTCCCCGGGTCTGGCCGACACCGCTGCCGGCCGTGCTGCAACTGTTGCACGGCCGCTCCCGGATCGAAGTGCCGGAAACGCCGTCACCCGCTGGCGACGAGGCTCCGCCGCCCTGGGGACCGCTGCAGCCCGGCGCGCTGGCCTCGGCCCAGGACCTCGGCGGCGCACAGACCTGGGACATCACCCGTGACCTGATGACCGACGCGGTGCGGCTGCAGGCTACGCGCACCGAGCGGATCAGGATCGATGCGGATGCGGTGCTGCGCATCGACCATGCCTATGGCGCCTCGGTGGCGGCGGCCCGGCCGGACCTGGCGCGCATGCATTCCACGACCGAGGCCTGCCTGAGCCAGTCGAGCGGCGAGACGACCCTGGTCTGCCGGACCGTGTCGACCGCCCGGGGCACCGCGGTGGAGGTGGACATCCGGCTGGACGGCCAGCCGTTCTGGCACCGGGACTGGCGCTTCGACGGCCCGGGTTAGCCCGCCATCAGTCCAACTGCACCTGCAGGCTGGCCAGCGGAGCGCTGAACTGCGCCGCCCAGCGCTGCCCGGGTGCGACCGGCCAGGCGTCGGTCCAGGTGCCGGTGGTGACGACATCGCCGCGCTGCAGATCCGGCGCGCCGGGGCAGGCCCGCAGCTCCTGCAGGAAATGGTGCAGCGCGCGCAGCGGGCTGTCCAGCACATTCGCCCCGCGACCCTGGTCCACCGGGTCCCCGTCGCGGGACAACACGACGCTGGCGCCGGCGAGCAGGCCATCGAGCGCCGCGGCACTGCTGGCCAGTTCCCGCGCCGGAATGCGCCGACCGATCAGCAGCCGCCCATGCAGGCCGCCATCAGCCACGGTGTCGGGGATCGTGAACTTCCAGTCCGGGCGGTGCGACTGCACGATCTCGAAGCCCGGGGCGACCCAGTCGATCGCGTCCCACAGGGCCTCGAGCGTGGCGTCAGCCGCCGGGGTCGCGCGCATGCCGAAGACGGTCTCGGGCTCGATGCGCGGCTGGCAGACCGCGCCCAGCGTCAGCCGGCCGGTGGACGCGCACCAGGCGACCGTGCTGTCCCAGACGCTGCCCCAGATCGGCGCGAAGACGTTGTAGCGCGGCCAGATGCCCCGGTTCGTGAAACCGATCTTGAAGCCGCGCGGCTGCTCGCCGCGCTGCACCCGCAAGCGCCGCAGCGCCAACTGGCTCTGGTAGGCAGCAGCGACGCTGTCGGCAGCGACCGCATCGGCTGGCCACAGCCGGGCGCCGTCGTAGTGGGCAAGCAGGTCTTCGGGGGTCAGCGTGGACATGGTCAGTGGGGGGCAGGGGACGGGGAGCCTGGACGGGACGTCAGTGCCAGACGCGCCAGCACCCAGGTGACGGCAGCGCACAGCGCGATGCCGGTCACCATCGGCCGCGCGGAGTGGTCGACGAACAGCCCGACCAGGGCCATCACCAGCGCGCCGGTCAGGAACTGCAGTGTGCCCATCAGCGACGAGGCCGTGCCTGCGATCTTGCCGTGGGCGTCCAGCGCCAGCACCGACGAGATCGGCACGACCAGGCCGAGGAAGCCGAAGCCGACCAGCATCATGCCGATCAGCACATCCAGACGGTCGACGCCCAGCAGGTAGAGCAGCAGCAGCGTGAGCATCGTGGCGGCATAACCGGTGACCGCGAAGCGCACGACCCGCTGCAGCCCCCAGCGCGCGGCCAGCCGCGCGGTGAACTGCGAGGCACCGATGAACGAGGCCGCATTGACGGCAAAAGCGATGCCGTACTGGCGCGGCGTGAGGCCGTAGTGCTCCATCAGCACGAAGGGCGAATTCGCCAGGTAGGCGAAGAAGCTCGACACACCGAACGCCCCGATGAACACCAGACCCAGGAAGTGCCGGTCGCGCAGCAGCAGGCCGTAGCCGGCCAGCGCGCTGCCGACACTGCTGTGCAGCCGCTGCTCGACCGGGCGCGTCTCGCGCAGGCCGCGCCACAGCAGCACAAGCGCCATCACCGCGATCACCGTGACCGCCCAGAACACGCTGCGCCAGCCGAAGGCGTCGATCAGCAGGCTGCCGGTCAGCGGCGCCAGGATCGGCGACACGCTGAACACCAGCATCAGCATCGACATCAGCCGGGCCGCGTCGGTGCCGGTGTGCAGATCCCGCACGACCGCGCGCGGAATCACCATCGTCGCGCAGGCGCCCAGGCCCTGCACGAAGCGCAAGGCCACCAGCGTCTGGATGTCCGGGGCCAGTGCGCAGCCGATGCTGGCCAGCCCGAACAGCGCGAGTCCGAAATACAGGGGGCGCTTGCGGCCGAACATGTCCGACACCGGCCCGTACAGCACCTGCCCGAGGCCCAGGGCAACGAAGAATGCCATCAGGCTGGCCTGGACGGCACCCACCGAACTGCCCAGGCTCTTGCCGATCGAGGGCAGGGCCGGCAGGTACATGTCGATCGCGAAGGGGCCGATGGCCGACAGCAGGCCCAGGACGAAGGCGGTTTTCAGGAGATCAGGACGCATCGGCAAAACAGGCAGGGCACACGGTGCC
>JAEUOX010000114.1 GCA_016790475.1 Rhodoferax sp.
CCGGACGTGGGCTCGATCAGCCGGTTGAGCAGCCGGATCAGCGTCGACTTGCCGGAGCCGGAGAGCCCCATCAGCACGAAGATCTCGCCCTCGTCCACCGTGAAGTTGGCGTCCTGCACGCCGACCACCATGCCGGTCTGCCGGAAGATGGCGTCCTTGGTGCGGCCCTGGCGCAGCAGGTCCAGCGCGTCCTGCGGGCGCGGCCCGAAGACCTTGGTCAGATGGCGGACGACGACCTTTTCCGGCACGCTGTCAGTCCGGCTGCGTGAACACCGTCAGCACGCCGGTATAGGCGTAGAGGTGGTCCCGCGCGATCTCGCCGCCGGCGAAGTAGCCCACCAGCGGGACATCGCCCAGCGCGCGGCGCACGATCTGCAGCTCCGCACTCGGCCCGCCGAAATGCGGGCCACCGCGCCCGGAGCAGCTGACATACACCGCACCGGCGATGCGCCGGGCCGGGTGCGGTGCGGCATCCGGCCCGCTGGCCGCCAGCACGGAGGCCGCCTCGACGCTGAGCTCCAGCGGTTCCAGTTCCTCGCGGATCTCGGCGCAGATGCGCACCAGGTCGGCCCGGGCCGCCTGCTCGCTGCGCTGGCAGAACGCCAGCTGCATGTCCGGGGCGACCAGATCCGCCACCGCGATGCCGCGCCGGGCCGGATCCAGCCCGATGATGTGGCGCACGATCACGTCGGTACCGAAGTTGCCGGCGCGGCCCACGCCGCGACCGCCGTCGGCATCTGCGGCACGCAGCAGGCCGACCAGCGTCTGGCGGATCTTCGCGAGCGCCTGCTGTGGCTGCTCCAGCGAGACCGCGAGCTCCCGCAGCAGCACATCGAGCGCCGGCTGGCCGTCGAGCTCCAGCACCAGGTTCTTCTCGGCGGCCGTCACCTTGCGCAGACCGGACAACGGCTGGCAGCCCTGCGTCACGCGGGACACCAGCGTCACGTCCGGCCCGAAGGCCACGCCGCTCAGGCCGCCACTGAACACGCCGCGCGAGCGGCCCTGGCCGCGCATCGTGCCGTCCGCGGCAGCGGCGAACTGCACGCTGCGCCCGCGGCTGGCGGACAGGCCGCCGAACAGGTAGCCGGTGGCGGTGCGCCCGGCCAGCTCCTCGATCAGCTCGGTGAGGTCCGGGGTCTGCCCGTCGGCGTGCACCAGCGCGGTGTGCGCCTCGAAACCCGGGCTCAGCGGCGCGACGCCGGAGAACACGCGGTACTGGTCGGCCGGCAGCTCGCACAGCATCAGCGCCATCGCCGGCTCGTCGAAATACTCGACATTGCTGGACGCCACACCGACGCCGACCGTGCCGGACCAGTCGGTGATGCCGGGAAGCTCCGCCCCGAGGTGGTCCAGGATCTCCTGCGCGTCCGCCGCATAGTGGTCGGTGATGTAGAGCAGGCCCAGCGTGGGCGCGGAGGCATACCCATGCAGCGCCATCTGCGCGCGGACCTGGGCCAGCACCAGGCCCGCCGCCATCGCCCATTGCGGGTGTGTGGCGTGCCCGAAGGGAAACAGTTTCATCGGCGGGCGGACGGCGCGCGGCGCCGGGTCTTGGGCGCCGGGGCGGTGGCGCTGGCGGCCACCTTGCGGCCAGCCTTGACCGCCTCCTTGGCCAGCCCGGTGGCCAGGTTGCGGGTGGCGTCGATCGCGGTGTTGCGGCCGGCGTCCTTCATGGCGCTGGCGGCGATCTGCTGGAACTGCTGCGTCAACGAACCCCACAGCTGCAGCGGGTCGACCAGCGCGGGCAGGCCGCCACCGGGCTTGCCGGTGGTGTCTGCGGCAGCCGCAGCGGTCTTGCGCGCCGCCGTCGGCCGGGCCGTGGCCTTGCGCGCGGCACTGCCGACCGTGGTGGCCGCACCGGCGAGCGTCTTGGCGGCGCTCTCGGCGGTGTCGGTGACGCGCTGCACCCCTTGCGCCACCGAATCGGCGGCCTTGAGCTTGAATGCGTTGGCCACGTCGCCGAGGTTGAAGTTCATGCCCTTGAGCGTGGCCAGCGTCATCTTCTGGACCTCCAGCGCCTGGATCGTGGCGCCCAGTGCGCGGGAGTTCTGTTCGAGCCAGAAATGCACCGCCTTGAGCTCCTCGATGCGCTTCTCCAGCTCCTCGGCGTTCAGTGTGGGCGCCACCCAGTTGGCCAGGTTGGGCATCTGCGGAATGCTCTGGGAGGCCCCCTTCGCAAGGTTCTGCAGGAAATCGAAGCCTGGCACAAACTTGCCGAAGCCGCTGCTGGCTGAGTCGCTCATGGTGTCTCCAAAGGCGCGTCCGGATCAGACCCTTGACAGCTTACCCCAATGTGGAGGGCTTGGCGACCGGCGCGGGCCCGACCCGGCCCGCAACGCTCAGTGCTTGTGTTCCATGGGCGCGGTAGCCACCGGCGCCTTGACCTCGACCTTGCTTTCCACACCCTTGGCGTCCTTGAACACCAGTGTCAGAGCGACGGATGCGTCCTTGGCCAGCGGCGCCTTCAGGTCCATCAGCATCACGTGAAAGCCGCCGGGCTTGAGCTCCACCGTCTTGCCGGCGGGCAACTCCAGGCCGCCTTCGACGGCGCGCATCTTCATGACGTTGCCGTCCATCTTCATCTCATGGATCTCGGCCACGCCGGCGACCGGGCTGGAGGCCCCGACCAGGCGTGCGCCGTCCTTGGCCGTGATGCTCATGAAGGCGCCGGTGGCCTTCTGGCCGGGGACCGCAACGCGGACCCAGGGGTTCTTGATGTCCACCGACTGGGCGAACGCGGGCAGCGTCAGTGCGATCAGCAGGGCGCCGAGGGTGATGGGGAGGTGTTTCATGTTCTTTCCTTGGGTTGTACGGAGATCAGCGGGATCAGGCGCGGGCACTTCGGCCCACGCCGGCAGGCCGCCCCCGCGGAGCGCGGGCACGCAGCCGGCGGCGGCACCGCACCGGCCCCGCGCACAGCGGAGCCACGGCGCCGGAGCACGTCAGCCGCGGGCGGGCGGACCGCAGCCGGGCCAGGGCGCCGCACCCTGCACCGGCACGCAGGGCGAGGTGCTCCGCGGCAGCAACGAAGGGGCCGGCAACCGGTGCGCGAGGCGCTGCGGCGCGACGCCGGGCGGCGCCAGCAGGGGCAGACACAGCGGGCAGTCGAGGGCCCCGGTGCCGGTGGCCCAGGCGTCCGGGGCGTCGTCGAAGGCAGCCAGCTGCAACGCGCCGGAGCTGCTGCAGACCATGGCGAAACCCGCCGGGCGCACCCAGGGGGATGCGATTGCCACCCCCAGCGACAGCCCCAGCCAGACCAGCACCAGGCGGGCAATTCGGGGGGCGTGGCGCAGGCGCTGCATGCGAAAAATTATCGCACGCACCCCCTGGCGCGGGTCCTTGCAGGGTCGGCCGGCGGGCTTGACCTCCGTCAAAGACAGGGGTCAGCCCGGCGCGCATGATGAAGCCATCACAGCCCTGACCGGAGACACGCCATGAACAAGACCCAGCAACACGCCTTCAAGCTCCAGCTCGTCGGAGAGCGCATCGCGCTGCTGGCCCAACTGGCCCAGCTGCGCGGCGGCGAGGTCGGCCGCGCGCAGGCTTCGGCCGCCCATTTCGCCGGCAAGGAGGACTCGCAGGCGCAGATGTCGACCGAACGCGACCTGGAGCTGGCCCTGGACGAGCATGAGACGGTCACGCTGAACCAGATCGACGCGGCACTGGCCCGCCTGGAGGCCGGGGTCTACGGCGAGTGCATCGATTGCGGCGAGGACATCGGCGTCGCGCGGCTGGAGGCCAACCCGAAGGCGCTGCGCTGCATCGTCTGCCAGCAGAAGGCCGAGGGCTGACGCGGCCCCTCAGGCGAGGCCGCGTGCCGCCCGCACCGCCGCCAGACAGGCCTGTACCGACGCGACCAGCTGGTCGGCCACCAGGTTGACCGCCGGCCCCGGCACCTTGGCGGCGTTGACGACGATGCTGACCGACTGCGGCTCGGCGCCCTTGTCCCGCACCGGCACGAACACCAGCGTGCCGTCGACCAACTCGTTCGCCGCATCGAGCTCCGACGTGAAGGCAATGTAGCTGCCGGACTGGACCAGCCGCTTGACCAGATGCAGCGAGTTGGTCTCCAGCCGCCCCCGCGGCTCGGCAAAGAGCCAGCTGTGCTGCGCCTCCAGGTAGCGCCGGATCGTCAGTGACTTGCTTTGCAGCGCCACCGGGTAGGCCGCCGCCTCCTGCAGGCTTGTCGAGCCCGCCCGGGCCAGGGGATGGCCGGGTGCGACGACGCAGCCCAGCGGCAACTCACCGCGCCAGATCACCCGGAACTCCCGCCGGGGCGGCAGGTTGAACACCACGGCCAGGTCGGCCTTGCCCGACAGCAGGTGGGAGACGGCGTCGTCGGTGCTCAGCACCTCGACGGACAGCGACACCAGCCGGTGCGCCGACGTGATGCGCTCGACCAGCGCAGGCAGGAAGGTCGTCGCATGGCTGTCCATGGCGGCCAGATGCACCACGCCGAACGGCACGCCCTGCAGCTGGCGGATGTCGCCGAGGGCGCGGCGTTCGTCGTCGCGCCAGCGCCGTGCCATCGCCACCAGCGTCTCACCGGTGACGGTGAGCCGCATGCCACGGGGCACGCGGTCGAACAGCTTGACGCCCAGGCTGTCCTCGATCTGCAGGATATGGCGATCGATGGCCGATGCCGCAATGTTGAGCTCCTTCGCCGCGGCCTGGATGGACCCGGAGCGGGCGACCTGGTCCACGTAGCGCAGCACGGAAGGGACGATCGACTGGACCATGGTCATTCAAGGGTGATGAGCGCATTGAAGCATGCGAATTTCAAGAATGCAATCGTCTTGAAATTGATATGGACGGCAATGCACCGCGTTCCTATCATGGCCTGCACGCCGGCGGTGTTGCCGGATCCGCCCACCGCCGAACAGGAGATCCCCATGCCCACCTCCGCCACCGCCCGCACCGTCGATCGCCGCAGGGCCCTGCAGTCTCTGGCCGCACTGTCGCTCGGCCTGCCCTGGGCCGCACGGGCGCAGGCCGCCTGGCCCACCCGGCCGGTCAAGATCCTGATCTCTTTCCCGCCGGGCGGCTCGAGCGACTTCGTCGGCCGCACGCTGGCACCCTTCCTGGCCGAGCAGCTGGGGCAACCCTTCGTCGTCGACAACAAGCCGGGCGCCGGCGGCATGATCGCGGCCGAAGCGCTCAAGAAGGAGGCGCCGGACGGCTACACCTTCATGATCTCGAACAACGCGCCGTTCTCGATCGCGCCCACGCAGTTCAAGAACGTCAACTACGACGCGGTCAAGGACTTCACGCACATCACCTACCTCGGCTCGACTTACGGCGGCTGTGTCGCGAGCCCGAAGCTGGGCGCACGCAACCTGGCCGACCTGATCGCGAAGGCCCGGGCCAACCCGGGCAAGCTGACTTTCGGCTCCAGCGGCACCGGATCGATCGGCCACATCTTCGGCGAGACCTTCAAGCGCATGGCCAAGGTCGACATGCTGCATGTGCCCTACAAGGGCGCTGCACCGCTGCGCCAGGGCATGCTGGGTGGCGAGGTCGATGCGATGTTCGAGAGCGTGACCGGCAACCTGGCGTTCCTGAAGGCCGGCACCATGGTGGCGCTGGGCAGCGCCAGCCCCGACCGGCTGGAGCCGGTGCCGGACCTGCCCACCTTCCGCGAGCAGGGCCTGGACATGATCTCGGAGAACTGGCACGGGCTCACGGCGCCACCCGGGCTGCCGCCCGCGATCGCCAACCGCGTCCACCAGGTGCTGCTGGCCCTGCTGCAGCGCAAGGACGTGCTGGAGAAGCTGGCCGTCTATGGCGTCTTCTACAAGCCCATGACCGGGCCGGGCTTCCAGTCCTACGTGGCGGCGCAGCTCGACTACTGGCGGCCGCAGATCATCGCGGCCGGCGTGGCCGGCCAGTGAAGCTGCGGGGTCGACGACGATGCAGCACCTGCGCCTGCGGCTGAACGCCGACTTCAGCGGCCCGCATGCCTGGTTCTTCCTGGCGCGCGAGCGGGGGTACTTCGCCGCGCAGGGGCTGGACCTGGAACTGCTGCCCGGCGACGGCGCCGCGGTGATCGTGCCCGGCATCGGGCACGACGGCGTCGAGGCCGGTTATGGCG
Source organism: Rhodoferax sp. (assembly GCA_016790475.1). Classification (GTDB taxonomy): domain Bacteria; phylum Pseudomonadota; class Gammaproteobacteria; order Burkholderiales; family Burkholderiaceae_C; genus CAISIP01. The sequence goes on from JAEUOX010000114.1 coordinate 6,092, forward strand.
ACCTGAATGCGCTGGCCGCGCTGGCCGCCCGCGATGCGACCTCGGCGCCGATCGGCGTCTACCAGGTCTTCAACCAGGTGCCCTTCACGATCGCGGTGCGCTCCGACGGCCCGGTGCATGCGGTGCGGGATCTGGCCGGCCGCCGCCTGGTCGGCAAGCCGGACGATGCCGCGATCCTGGTCTTCGCGGCACTGGCCGCCGCCGCGGGGCTGGACCCGGCCGCGGTATCGGTGCAGCTGTCCACCCGGCCGATGGGCGAACAGGTGCGCGATCTGCTGCTGGGCGGGGAGGCGGACGGCGTGTTCGGCTTCGTCAACACCATCCTGGCGGCTTCCACGCCGCTGGGCGTCGAGGCCAGCGCCTTGCGCTTCATCGAATACGTGCAGTGGCTGCCCGACCTGTACGGCAACGGGCTGATGGTGTCGCGCCGGCTGCTGACCGAATCTCCGGGGGTCGTGCGGGCGCTGGTGCATGGGCTGAACCGGGGTGTCTGCGAGACCCTGCAGGATCTGGAGGCCGGCATGGCCGCGCTGCAGCGGGCCGCACCCGGGATCAACCTGCCGGTGCAGCGACGCCGGCTGGAAGGCACGATCGCCAAGGAGATGGCCCACCCGGAAACCCTGCGCATCGGCCTGGGAGCGGTCGATGCCGAGCGGCTGCAGCGCGGCATCGACCAGGTGGCCCGCAGCTGCGGCTGGCCGCGCAGCCCCCGCGCAGACGAACTCTTCACACCGGCCTTCCTGCCCGCGCTGCCGGAGCGCTTCCCGGGCCGTCCAGGATGACACCGCTGCGACTGCTGCTGAACTCCGAGTTCACCGGGGCGAACGCCTTCATCGCGCTGGCGCAGCACGCCGGCCTTTGCCGGGAGGCCGGACTGGCACTGGACTGCACGCCCGGCCGGGGCGCCTACACCGCAGCACCGCGCCTCGCCGCGGAGGGCTTCGATGCCGCCTACGGCGACATCCACGCATTGATCGACATGGCGGCGCACGAGCCGTCGGCGGATCTGCCGGTGGCGGTGTACATGGTGCACCAGCAGGCCCCCTCCTGCATCACGGTGGCGCAGGACGGCGGTCTGCAACACCCGGCGGACCTGGCCGGCCGCGCCCTCGTCGGCCATGCCAGCGACGTGGCGCTGCGCACCTTTCCCGCGTTCGCCCGCAGTACCGGCCTGGACATCGGCAGCGTGCAGGTGCGTACGGCCGACGCGCCGATGGCCGACCTGCTGCAGGGCCTGCTGGCCGGTGACTGCGCCGGCGTGTTCGGCTACCTGACGACCCACACCGCGGCGCTGGCAGGGCTGGGGCTGCACGCCGCGCAATGCGTGCGCTTCCTTCCCTACCGGGACCACTGCAGCCTGCTGTACGGCAGCGCGCTGATGGTGTCGCCCCGCCTGCTGCGCGATGCGCCGGCGACGGTGCAGGCCCTGGTGCAGGTCATGCGAGCGGGCCTGCAGGCGGCGCGGGTCCGACCCGCGGCCGCGATCGATGCGGTGCTGGCACTGCGCCCCGGTGCGGACCGCGCCATCGAGGCCGCGCGCTGGGCCGGCACGCTATGGGGCGACATCGCGGCGCCGCGCGAAAGCGGTGTCGCCTGGCCCGCCGCCGGGGCGGTGGATCCTGCGCGGCTGCAGGCGGGGATCGATCTGCTGGCCGATGCCGCCGGCTGGGCGCACCGCCCGGCCTGGGACCGCGTGATGACGCAGCGCTTCCTGTAGGACGCGCCGGCACGGCCTGTTATGCTGCGGCGCCCCGCGCCCGCGCACCGCCGCCATGTCCTACACCTTCGCCTCCGCCACCATCCTGCTGCTGCTGATCACCGACCCGTTCGGCAGCATCCCGATCTTCGCCAACGCGCTGCGCCATGTCGCGCCGGAGCGGCGGACCCGCGTGATCGTGCGCGAGGTGCTGATCGCCTTCCTGCTGCTGCTGACCTTCATGTTCATCGGCGACGCGTTCCTGCGGGTCATGAACCTCAGCGGGCTGTCGTTGCAGATCGCCGGCGGCGTGATCCTGTTCCTGATCGCGCTGCGCATGGTGTTCCCGCCACCGGAGGGCCACAGCCCGGCCATCGTCGGCGAACCGCTGATCGTGCCGCTGGCGATCCCCGCGCTGGCCGGGCCGTCGGCGCTGGCGACGGTGATGCTGCTGGTGTCCGAGGCGCCGCAGCGGCGCCTGGAATGGATCGCCGCGCTCAGCGTCACGATGCTGGTCTGCGCGATCGTGCTGGTGCTGGCCGAGCGCATCCAGAAGGTGCTCGGCGAGCGCTTCGTGATCGCCGTCGAGCGGCTGATGGGGCTGATCCTGGTCGCGGTGGCGGTGGAGATGCTGCTGCGCGGCCTCAAGCAGTTCATCCACCAACTGCCGGGCAGCTGAACGGGGTCATTCGCGCGACGGCGCGACGCGCCGTTCACGGAACCAATTGCCGGACCGGTCGATCGCAGGGGAAGCCTGCCGCCCATCCTCCGTCCACCCCCAAGGAGTCCGCATGTCCTCCCCCCTGTTCCGTGTCTTCCTGCTTCTGCTGGCGCTGGCCGCCGGCGCCGCCACCGCCCAGTCCCCGCAGCGGGTCAACATCCGCGGCACCGTGACCGCTTTCGACGGCAAGACCATCTCGGTCGACGCCCGGGGGGTCGGCCCGGTGCAGGTGGCCCTGCCGGAAGCGGTGAGCGTTGCCGGCACCAAGGCCTTCAGCCTGGCGGACGTGAAGCCCGGCATGGTGCTCGGCGTCACGACCGTCAAGCGGGCTGACGGCGCCACGGTGGCGATCGACGTGCGGCCGATCCCGGCCACCGCCAGCCTGGGCCTGTCCCCGTTCGACCTGGCGCCCGGCGCCACGATGACAAATGCGGCACTGGAGGGTCAGGCGGTATCGGCCGACGGCTCCGAGCTGGTGCTCAACTACAAGTCCGGCACGGTCAAGGTGCTGGTGCCTCCGGGCACGCCGATGTCGCAGGCGGTGCCTGGCAACCGGTCGGACATCAAGGCCGGCGAGACGATCTTCATCTCGGCGCTGGTGGGGGATGACAACAAGCTCACCGCCGCCCGGGTGCAAGTCAGCACCAACGGCGTGAAGCCGACGCAATAGGCCGCGCCGTCTCGGCTCAGGCGCGGGCGCGCTGGCCGGGGGCGGCGATCTGCTGGTCGATCGCGCCGAACACCGACTGGCCGTCACGGCCCTTCATCTCGATCCGGATCGTGTCGCCAAAACGCATGTAGGCGGTCGAGGCGGCGCCATCCTGCAGCATCTCCATCGCCCGCTTCTCGGCGATGCAGTGGTAGCCCTTCGGCCATTCGGTGCGTCCGTTCTCGGTGACGCCCGGGTTGCTGACGGTGCCGGAACCGACGATGCTGCCGGCGCGCACGTTGCGCGTCTTGCACAGGTGGGCGATCAGCTGGCCGAAATGGAAATGCATGCCGGTGCCGGCGTCGCCCATGCCGACCTTGCGGCCGTTCCAGGTGGATTGGAGCGTCAGGTGCAGCCGGCCCTGGCCGTCCCAGGCCTCCCCGACCTCGTCCAGCGTCACCGCCACCGGGCTGAAGGCGGTCGCCGGCTTGCTCTGCAGGAAGCCGAAGCCCTTCTCGAGCTCGGCGGGGATCAGGTTGCGCAGGCTCACGTCGTTGGCCAGCGCGAGCAGCCGGATGCCGTCCAGCGCCCGCTCGGGCGTTGCACCCATCGGCACATCGCCGGTGATGACGGCCACCTCGGCCTCGAAGTCGATGCCGCAGTCCTCGGAAGGGCAGACCACATCGTCGCAGGGGCCCAGCAGGTCGTCGCTGCCACCCTGGTACATCAGCGGATCGGACTGCAGCGTCGGCGGCAAAGCGGCACCCCGTGCAGCGCGCACCAGCTCCACATGGTTCAGATAGGCGGAGGCGTCCGCCCACTGGTAGGCCCGGGGCAGCGGCGCCATGCAGCGCTGCGGCTCGAAAGCAAAGGCATGCCGCGGCTTGCCATGGTTGAGCGTCTCGCTCAGATCCTGCAGCTGCGGCGACAGGAAATTCCAGTCATCCAGCACCTGCTGCAGCCGATCGGCAATGCCGGTCGCATAATGGGCTGTCGACAGGTCGCGTGACACGACCACCAACTGGCCGTCCCGCGAGCCATCCCGGTAGGTGGCGAGTTTCATGGGCGCAGTGTATTTCAGATGATTCTTGCAAACGGACCGATCCCGCTCCGCGTCCTGGTCGGCTTGACCGGCGTCGTCGTGGTGGCGCACCTGCTGGTGGTGCAGAACACCGTGGTGGCGCTGGCGACCGACGCGCCGCTGGCCACGCGCGTGATGCTGACCCGCACCGTACCCACGCAGTTGCCGGGCGCCGCGGCCCCGGAGGCTCCGCCGCTTCCGCCTCCGCCACCGCCCCAAACCCGCGCACGCGCACCGGCCGCGGCACCGGCGGAGCCCGCCGCGCCGGCCCCGGCCCCGGCACCCGCGGTGGTGGCGCAGGCGCCGGAGGAGCCGGCTTCTGCCGCCGCCGCGCCGGCCCAACCGCCGCCGCCCGCCTCCGAGCCCGTGCATCCACCGGCTCCGGCTCCGGCTGCCGCGGTGGCCGTGGCCGCGTCCGCACCTGCCGCGGCAGCCTCGCCCGTCGTGGCCGCTTCGGCGCCGGCGGTCACCCCCTCGGCTGCGGTGGCAGCGGCACCGGTGCCGGCCGCCGCGGCGAGCGCGGCGCCCGCCGATGGGCGCGTCTATGCGATTCCCGCCGCGCTGCGCCTCAAGTTCGACGCAACCGGCCAGCGCGGCACGCTGCCCTACCACGCCAATGGCGAGCTGGCCTGGCTGCAGGATGGCCGCACCTACGAGGCCCGGCTGCAGCTCAGCGCGTTCCTGGTCGGTGCCCGCGTGCTGAGCAGCACCGGCACGCTGGGCCCGCAAGGCCTGGCGCCGCTGCGCTTCGGCGACAAGTTCCGGTCCGAGACGGCGGCCCATTTCGTCCGGGACCGCGGCCGCATCGTGTTCAGCACCAACACGCCGGAGGCCGTGCTGCTGCCGGGCGCGCAGGACCAGCTCAGCGTGTTCATCCAGCTCGCGGCGATGCTGGGTGGCGAACCGGCGCGTTACCCGGTCGGCTCGGTGATCAGCCTGCAGACGGCCGGCACCCGGGTCGCCGAGCCCTGGGCCTTCACGGTCGAGGCGGCCGAGAAGCTCGCGCTGCCTGGCGGCGAGCAGCAGACGCTGCGCCTGACCCGGCTGCCGCGGCGGGATTTCGACCAGAAGGTGGAGCTGTGGCTGGCACCGGCACTGTCCTACCTGCCGGCGCGCATCCGGATCACGCAGAGCAACGGCGACTTCATCGACCAGCAGTGGCGCAGCAGCTCCAGGCCTTGAAAATTCCGAGACCATGGCCACGTTCAGGGGAATCGACCTTCAGGGAGAATGCCCCATGCACATGCTGTACGACTCCGAAAGCTTCACCGTGACGCATATGCTGGCCAATGCCACCGAACTGGCGGCACTGGCAGCCCAGGCCCAGGCCCAGGCCGGGGATGCGTCGCCGCAGACACTGGCGACGCTCGCACGGCACGGCTTCGAGATCATCGACAAGCGCGTCGGCCGCGAGGTCTACCTGGACGGCTCCTGGGCCGAGATGTTCCAGCAGCAGATCGCCGCCTGGCAGGTACAGACACCGAGCCAGGAAGAGGTGGAGCACACGCTGGAAGGCTACGCCGCCCTGGCCCAGAACCCGGTGCTGGTGCACTGAAGCCGTCAGTCCGCCGCGTGCCCGCCCTGCCGATGGCCCGCACGACGGCATCCTGGCGCCGCCCCGCTGTCCTGCTGCTGGCCACTGTGCTGGCGGGCTGTGCGCACCCACCCGCCAGCGAGGTGCGCGGCCGCGTGGACGCGCTGTTGCCGGCCGACGCGATCCTGCTCGGCGAACAGCACGACGCCGACGCCCACCAGCAACTGCAGCGCGCCGTCGTGCTCGATCTGGCGCGGCGCGGCCAGCTCGCCGGGCTGGCGATCGAAATGGCCGAACAGGGCCGCTCCACCCGGGCGCTGGCGCCCGATGCCACCGAGGAACAGGTCCGCCAGGCCCTGCAATGGAGCACCGAGGGCTGGCCCTGGGAGCGCTACGGCCCGGTCGTGATGGCGGCCGTGCGCCAGGGTGTGCCGGTGCTGGGCGCCAACCTGCCGCGCAGCGCGATGCGGGGCGCGATGGCGGACAGCCAGCTGGACGCCCACCTGGCCCCGCCGCTGCTGGCCCTGCAGCAGGAGGGCATCCGGCTGGGCCACTGCGCACTGCTGCCGGAAGCACAGATCGCGCCGATGACCCGCATCCAGATCGCCCGCGACGCAGCGATGGCCCAGACGCTGCTGTCGCTGCGCGCACCCGGCAAGACCGCGCTGCTGGTGGCTGGTGGTGGCCATGTGCGGCGCGACATCGGGGTGCCCACCCACCTGCCGCCCGACCTGCAGGCCCGTGTCGTCCTGGCCGTGGCGGGAACGCCCGCGGACGCCGACCGTGCAAGCACCGACATGCTGTGGCCGACGCCGGCCCTGCCGGCCAAGGACCACTGCGCCGGCCTGCGCCAGCAACTCGGCAAGGGCTGAGGCGGCCCTCAGCAGCGTTCGTAGACGCAGAACACGCCGTCCGGCTGCTCCGACGTGGCGTAGTGCCGGTCGTGCACGAACAGCCGTTGGCGGATCGTCCCCGCCTGCACCAGCGCGGCCAGCCGCTCCTCGAAGCCCAGCGTGCCGAACACCTCGCGCTTGACGGTGAACGCGAACGGCGCACCCGGGCGCAGCACGCGGAACAGTTCGTCCAGGCAGCCCGCGCCCACATGGCCATGCGTGAAGGTGCCACAGCAGCTCATGCCCTCATAGAGGGCGTCCGCCACCGGCAACGGCTGGTTCAGGTCGGCGGCGATCAGATCCCCGTAGACGCCCCGGCGCCGTGCGACCTCCATCATTTCCGGGGAAACATCCAGGCCGTCGATCCGCGTGAAGCCGTGGGTCGCCAGCGCCTGCCCGAGCAGCCCGGTGCCGCATCCGATGTCCAGCACCCGCGCCTGGCGGGCCGGCAGATGGTCCGCCAGCAGGCGGGCCACGGTGGCGGGCGACTGGTACTGCAGCCCCTGCAGCATGGTCTCGTCGTAGGTTTCGGCCCAGTCGCGGTACAGCGCACGGGATTGCGCATCACTGTTCAGGGCATAGGCCCGCTCCAGCAATTGCGCGGCCTCGGGGCTGACGCCCGGCGGAATGATGCGGGTGCTGCTCATCGCGGCAGTGTAGGCCGCCGGTCCGGTTTGATGCGGATCAGACTTCCTGGCAGACCTAGGGTTAACCCTGATTGAGCGAAGACTTCCCTGCACATATAAACTTTGCTGGTTAATATGAGAAACAGCGTTTTACATACGAAACATTTTTACCGAACGGAGTCCCCATGAATACCACCGCGAGCCCCGCCTATGCGTGCCCGACCGGCATGAATCTTGACCAGTGGATGCGCAGCCGCGTCGCGACCCGGGCCACCCGCAGCTACGACTGGAACGCGCTGAAGTTCCAGGCCGACCATGACCCGAAGTACCGCCGCGCACAGATGCGTTATGTGGGTACCGGCGCCACCGGCGTCGCCGAGGACGCCAACACCGTGCAGGCCGAGCATTTCACGTTCTCCACGATGATCCTGCCGGCCGGCGCGGAAGGCCCGCTGCATCTGCATACCGATGCCGAGGAAGTCTTCTTCGTTCTGCGCGGACGTGTCAAACTCATCGCCGAGCTCAATGGCGAGACCTGGGAAATGGAAGCTGGCGACCGGGACCTGATCTCCTGGCCGGTCGGCGTGTACCGCGGCGTGGTCAACATCGGGGATGAAGAGGCCCTGATGTGCGTGATCGTCGGCACCCCCAAGCCCACGAACCCGACCTACCCGCCCAGCCATCCGCTGTCCAAGGTCAAGCGCTGAGCCCGCCACCCCGTCCATCACCAAGGAATATCCATGAGCGTGTCCGGCATCGATGCCATCACCTTCGGGGCCAGCGATCTGGCCACCTGCCGCCGGTTCTTCGCCGACTGGGGGCTGTCGCTGGTCTCCGAGACGGCGCAGGAGCTGCTGTTCGAATCCCTGAACGGCTGCCAGGTCCGTGTCGCGCACTCCGACACACCGGGGCTGCCGCCCGGCATGGAGCCCGACCCGACCGCCCGGGAGGTGGTCTGGGGCGTGGAGAGCGAGGCAGACCTGGCGCTCTATCGCACCCGGCTGCGCGACGAGCCCGGCTTCGTCGATGAAGGCAGCCGCATCGGCTGCACCGACCCGAACGGGCTGAGCATCCGGCTGCAGGTCTCGCGCAAGCGCCCGCTCGACGTCGCCTGCGCGAAGACCAACACCTGGGGCGAACGCCCCCGCGTGAACCAGCCCAGCCCGGCCTACGAGCGCGCCACACCGATCGAGGTCGGGCATGTGGTGTTCTTCGTCACGGACCTGGCCGCGGTGTCGGCGTTCTACCAGCAGCATCTCGGCTTCGTGCTGTCGGACCAGTACCCGGAGCGCGGGCACTTCCTGCGCTGCGCCGCCGACGGCGGCCACCACGACCTGTTCCTGCTGCAGCTGCCGAGCCCGAGGCGCGGCCTGAACCATGTGGCCTTCACGGTGCGCGATGTGCACGAGGTGTTCGGCGGCGGCATGCACATGTCGCGCTGCGGCTGGGACACCGAGATCGGCCCCGGCCGCCACCCGATCTCCTCGGCGATCTTCTGGTACTGCCCCAGCCCCGCCGGCGCGCTGGTGGAGTACTACACCGACGAGGACCAGCTGACCGCCGACTGGCAGGTCCGGGACTTCACGCCGGGCCCGACGGTGTTCGCCGAATGGGCCATCAAGGGTGGCATCGACGGCAACACCCGGCGCCAGAAGGATGCCGGCGCGCCCAGCGGCCGCTTCATGACCGACAAGACCTGACCCCTCATCGCCAACCCCGCCCACCAGGAGCTCCCATGCGTACCGCCGCCCTGTACAACGAAACCCACCAGTCCCGCACCGCCCCGCCCACCGCCTACGAGAGCCTGCTGGGCGACGCCATCGAGCGCGCCTTCGCGCAGGACATCCATGACCTGGAAGGCCTGGTGGCCTACCTGAACCGCTCCGGCCCGTCCGGCCCCAATGGCCAGCCGTGGACGGCCGAGAACTACAGGACCGAGATCGCCCGCCTGGGCGCCTGACCCGCCTGCCGACAAGGAGTCCCCGATGAACACGCATGTTGTGAATTTCCAGTCCGATCCGCTCGACGCCGCGCTGGCCGTCGGCCTGAAGGACCTCTGGTACCCGGTCTGCCCGTCCGGCTTCGTCAAGGACAGCCCGATCTCGCTGCGCCGCCTGGGCTACAAGATCGTGCTCTGGCGCGACGCAGCCGGCCAGGTCCACGCGCTGGAGGACCACTGCCCGCACCGCGGCGCGCCGCTGTCGCTGGGCGTGAACCTGGGTGACCGCATCGCCTGCCCCTACCACGGCGTCGAGGTGCGCTGCGACGGCACCGTGACGCGCGTGCCCGGCAACCCGGGCTGCAAGCTGGAAGGCTCCCGCCCGACCCGCATGTTCCATGCGACCGAAGCCAACGGCGCGGTGTTCCTGTTCAATTCGGCAGCGCCGCAGATCGACACCCCGCCGCCGCTGCGCCTGCCGGAGCAGCTGACCTCGCCGGAATGGTCGTCCTTCCTGTGCTACACCGAGTGGGGCTGCGACTACCGCTATGTCGTGGACAACGTCATCGATCCGATGCACGGCGCCTACCTGCACAAGCAGTCGCACTCGATGGCCGAGGGCGAGATCAGCGCGGAGTTCCAGATCCGCGACACCGACACCGGCTTCTTCTTCGAGAAGAAGGGCCAGCGCAACGTCAACTTCGACTGGACGGAATGGATCGACACCGGCATCCACCTGATGCGTCTGGAGATCCCCTACCCGAAGACCGGCGGCCCCGGCGGCAACTTCACGATCGTCGGCAGCTACACCCCGATCACCAGCGAAGCCGCCGGCGTGTTCCACTGGCGCTGCCGCAAGCTGACCGGCTGGCAGCGCGACACCTGGCGCTTCCTGTACAAGAACCGACTGGAGCAGCGCCACTGGCATGTGCTGGAACAGGACCGCGTGGCCGTGGAGAATATGGAGCCGGACGCGAACCAGCGCGAGCACCTGTATGCTCACGACATGGGCATCGTCCGGCTGCGTCGCCACCTGAAGGGGCTGGCCAAGCAGCAGCTCGAGCGCCTCGCACCCAAGGCCTGATCCCTCTACCCACCACCACTGCCACGACCACGATGTCCGACTCCCTGAATGCCCTGATCCACACCTTGCGCTACGAGGCGGAAGACATCACCAGCATCGAGCTGCGCCCGGTGGGCGGCGGCAGCTTCCCGGCCTTTGCGGCCGGCTCGCACATCGACCTGCACCTGCCCAATGGCATGGTGCGCAGCTACTCGCTGGTCAACCCGTCCGGCGAGACGCAGCGCTATGTAGTGGCGGTGCTGAAGGACCGCGCCAGCCGCGGCGGCTCGCGCAGCGTGCATGAGCAGCTGCGCGTCGGCATGCAGATCCGGATCAGCGCGCCGCGCAACAACTTTCCGTTGCACGAGGACGCCACCCATACCGTGCTGGTGGCCGGCGGCATCGGCGTCACACCCCTGCTGTGCATGGCGCTGCGGCTGAAGGCCCTCGGACGCCCGTTCGAGTTCCTGTACTTCGCGCGCTCCCGCGCCAGCGCGGCGTTCCGCGCCGAGATCGAGGCGCTGGGCGTGCCGGTGACCTGGCATTTCGACGCCGAGAAGGGTGGCCCGCCGGACCTGCAGGCCTTGCTGGCCGCCCGGCCGGCGCAGCCCGGCACCCACTACTACGCCTGCGGCCCGGCGGTCATGCTCGACAGCTTCGAGAAGCATTGCGCGGCCCTGGGCTACAAGAATGCCCACATCGAGCGCTTCACCGCGGTCGAGGTGGCGGCGGCCAAGGATGCGCGCACCACCTACATCGTCGAACTCAAGCGCGCCGGGCGGGAGTTCGAGGTCGAGGCCGGCCAGGGCCTGCTGGCCGCGCTGCGCGCCAATGGCGTGGAGCCGTCCACCAGCTGCGAAGAGGGCATCTGCGGCTCCTGCGAGACCCGGGTGCTGGGCGGCATCCCGGACCACCGCGACTCCGTGCTCAGCGCGGCGGAGCAGGCGGCCAACACGACGATGATGGTGTGCGTGTCGGGCTGCCGCAGCGAGCGGCTGGTGCTGGACCTCTAGCGGGCGCGGTCGCCGGCTACCCGCCGGCAGCCGGCGAGAAGGGCACGGCCTCCACGGCATCGCTCTTCTGCTGCGCCCAGAGCAGCTGCCCGCGGTCGAAGTACTCGCGCCACAGGCAGATCAGCGGCCCGTCGAACTCCAGGATCCCGATGCACGGGAAGGACCGGCTGACCCCGTCGAGGATGATCTCGTCGGTCCGCTCGACGATCAGCGCACCGTCGACGACCCCGATCCGGTGGATGTGCAGCAACACCGTCTTGTTCGGGCGGGACAGCTCCAGCATCCGCTGGTAGAAGGCCTCGCGGCCGACATGGGGCTCCTTCATCACGGAATGCAGCACGCCATCCGGCGTGAACAGGTCGGCGCACTGGCGCCATTCCTTGTTCTCCCAGTGGCGGGCCATCGTCCGGAACGTGGCGATCTTCTGTTCGTCCGTCAGTGCGCGAGGCATGGTGCGTTCTCCAGGGGGTCTCCATCGAGGCGCTGCCGAATCCGCGGGACGTCCCCGGCCTGGGCATCGGTCCGAGTGTCCGTGTTGCCGCCGGCGAAGGAAAGGATCATCCGCAGAAATTCTTGACATGCGAGATTGAAAGCGGCCCTTACCGGCAAGAGTCTGCATCTTCTTGCTGCGGCAGCGTCATGCAGTAAGGGTCGAGGCGGCTCGACGCCTCCTCGCGTTCTTGCATGTTGGGAGAAATGTGCAGCAGCCGTTGATCGCAGGAGGCCCCGCCGTTCTAATGCCGACGCACCCGCCCCACTTCAGGAGACACCCATGAAACTCCCCACCCGACGCGCCTGGATCGCGCTGGCCGCCAGCCTGCTGGCCGGCCTGCTGTCCGCACCGCAGGCCCTGGCCCAGGACTACCCCTCCCGGCCGATCCGGATCATCGTGCCGTTCGCGGCAGGTGGCGGGGGCGATGCGATCGGCCGCCTGGTGGCGCGCAAGCTCGGCGACCAGTTCAAGCAGTCCGTCATCGTCGAGAACAAGCCGGGCGCGAGTTCCATCATCGCGACCGACCTGGTCGCCAAGTCGCCGCCCGACGGCTACACGATCCTGCTGAACGTGCCGCTGATCGTGCAGACGGTGAGCCTGTTCAACAAGCTGCCCTACGACCCGATGACGGACCTGACGCCGCTCACGCTGCTCGGATCCACCCATGTGCTGCTGGCCGTCAGCACCGCCCGGGTCAGCGCGACCACGATGAAGGAGTTCGTCGAGCAGGCGCGCCAGAAGCCCAAGGAATACAGCTACGCGTCGATCGGCCCGGGCTCCACCGGCCACCTGCTGGGCTTTGCGCTGAACGAGGCCAACCGGCTGGACACGCTGCACATCCCGTACAAGGGCGCCGCACCGGCGACGCAGGCCCTGCTGGCCGGCGAGGTCGCGTCGGTGTTCCTGGACTACATCACGCTCAAGCCGCATGTGGACGCGGGCAAGGTCCGGCTGCTGGCCATCACCGGCACCGAGCGCTCGCCGCAGACCCCGACCGTGCCGACGCTGGCCGAGTTGGGCTATGCCGGTTTCGACTCTGGCAGCTGGGCCGGGCTCTTCGTGCCGGCGCGCACGCCCGCCCCGGTGCTCAAGCGCCTCGAAGACGCGCTGGCCCGCGTGTTGACGGACCCGGAGTACCTCGACACGATGACCGGCTATGGGTACAAGATCGACGTGCTGACGCAGCCGAAGTTCGCCGCCATGGTGCGCAGCGAATACACCCGCTGGAACGACCTGATCAAGAAGGCCGGCATCAAGCTCGAATGAATCCGGCCGGTGCGGCCTGATGCCGGAGGGCTGCGCAATCCGGTCACAATCACCCGCAGGACACCCCACCACCACGAGACACCGCGCGCATCCCGTGCCAGCTTCCAAGGCCCTGGGCAACCCCGCACCGATCCACCGCGACCCGCAGTTCCGCCGCCTCTGGGTGGTTGGCGGCCTGGTCTCGCTGATCCGCTGGCTGGAGATCCTCGCGTTCGCGGTCTTCACCTACGACCACACCCAGTCCGCGCTGTGGGTCGCCAGCCTGATGATGCTGCGCATGCTGCCGCTGGCCGTGTTCGGGCTGGCGCTGGGCGCCCTGGCCGCGCGGGTGTCCCGGCGCGCGGTGCTGCTGGCCACCCATGCGCTGCTGCTCGCCTCCTGCCTGGTGCTGATGCTGCTGGCGCTGCTCGGCGCGATCGAGGTCTGGCATCTGGCGGCAGCCAGCGCGCTGCATGGGACGGTGTGGGCCTGCGACATGCCGATGCGCCGCGGTCTGATGGGCGACATCGCCGGGCCGGGGCGGGTGGCGCAGGCCATGTCGCTGGACGCCGTCACCGCGAACGCCTGCCGCCTGGTCGGCCCGATGCTGGGCGGCCTGCTGATCGCGCGCGGCGGGCTGCCGGTCGTGTTCCTGGCCAATGCGGTGCTCTACCTGCCGGTGCTGTTCGCGTTGCTGCGGCTGCGCGAACCCCCGGTGGAGCGGCTGCACACCCGACTGTCCTTGCGCACGCTGCTCTCCGGCGGATTCCAGGCGGCCAGGGAGTCACCGCTGCTGCGCGCGGCATTGTGGCTGACGATCCTCTTCAACCTGTTTGCCTGGCCGGTGCTGAGCATGGTGCCGGTCATCGGTCGCGAGCAGCTGCGGCTGGATCCGCAGGGTGTGGGCGTGCTGGCCAGCCTGGATGGCGTGGGCTCGCTGATCGGCGCGCTGGTGCTCAGCACCGCGGCCGGCCGGCTGCGCCAGGGTCCGGTCTACCTCGGCGCGGTGGTCGCCTTCCTGCTGCTGCAGATGGTGCTGGCCTGGAGTCCGGTGGCCTTGCTGACCGGGCTGGCCTTGCTGCTGCTGGGCCTGGTGCAGGCCGGCTTCGCGGTGATGCAGACCACGCTGGTCTATACCGCCACGGCGGAAGCCCGCCGTCCGGAGGCCATGGGGCTGATGACGATGTGCATCGGCGCCTCGCCGCTGGGCTTCCTGGCCGTCGGTGCGCTGGCCGAGCGCCTCGGCGCCCCGGGTGCCACGCTTTTATGCGGCGTCTGCGGGCTGCTGGGCGTCGCGCTCACCTGGCCAGTGTGCCGGGCCTGCCTGCGGGAGCCGGGCCGAGGCTGACGTCCCCGACCTCCTGATGGGTCGGGCAGGCGGCGAGCATCGACGCCGAGGTCAGCGCAACTTGAACGCCCCCACGGTGCGCTCGAGCTGCTCCGCCTGATCCTGCAGCGCCTGGGCGCCAGCAGCGGCCTGCTCGACCAGGGCGGCGTTCTGCTGCGTCACCGTGTTCATGTCGCCAACCGCCGCATGCACCCGCTCGATGTCCTGCGTCTGGCGCTCGCTGGCGGCGGCGATCTCACCCATGATCGCGGTCACCTGGCGAATGCTCTCCACGATCTCCTGCATCGTGCGGCCGGCCTGCTGCACCTGGGCACCACCCGCCTCCACCTGCGCGGCCGAGCTGCCGATCAGCTGGTGGATCTCGCGGGCCGCCTCGGAGGACCGGCCGGCCAGCGCCCGCACCTCGGCCGCCACCACCGCGAAGCCGCGCCCCTGCTCCCCGGCCCGCGCCGCTTCGACCGCCGCATTCAGCGCCAGGATGCTGGTCTGGAACGCGATGCCGTCGATCACGCCGACGATATCCGTGATGCGCTGCGAGGACGCATGGATCGTCGCCATAGTCTGCACCACCTCGCCCACCGCGGCGCCACCCCGCGTCGCGATGTCGGACGCGGACACCGCCAGCGCATTGGCGCGGCGCGCCTCCTGCGCGTTGTGGTTCACCGCTTCGGTGAGCTGGTCCATCGCCAGCGCCGTCTGTTCCAGCGTGGTCGCCTGCGTCTCGGTGCGCTGCGACAGGTCGGCATTGCCGTTGGCAATCTCCCGGGAGGCGGTGAAGATCGCGTCCGTCCCGCTGCGCACCTGCTGCACGATGCGGGTAAGGCCGTCGTTCATCTCCTGCAAGGCGCGCTGCAGCTCGCCGACCTCGTTGGCGGAGGTCGTCGGGATGGCCTGGGCCAGATCACCGGCGGCGATGCGTCGCGCGGCATCCACCGCCCCATGCAGCGGACGGGTCACCACGCGCTGGATGAACGGGTAGATCAGCATCAGCACCGGCACGCTGGTGAAGATCGCCGCCAGCACGGACTTGAGCCGCTGGTCCGCCAGCTGCTCGTTGACCTTGTGCAGCGAGACCTTCATGCTGACGCTTCCCAGCACCGTGCCTTCGGGCACCTGGTGGCAGGTGGTGCAGTCCTTGCCCAGGTAGCTCTTCTGCGCCAGGATCGGGCGCACGGTGCGCAGGTATTCCTCGCCCTGCTCGCGCGTCTCCAGCACCAGCGGCCGGCCGCTGGCGAGCACCTGGGTCTCCTGCGCATCCGGCGCGCCGGTGTCCTTGCCGTTGCCGGGGCCGAACTGCTGCGACACCCGCTCGCCGCGCAGCACCCGCACGTCGCGCACCGAGCCCAGCTGCTTGACCTGGTCCAGGAAGACCTCGCGCTGCCCGACCGTGCCGGTCACCATCATGCCGGTCAGGCCGGCCATCGTGGCGTCGTACATCGACTGCGTGAAGTCCTCCGCCTGCTGCAGTGCGGCCTGGCGGGACACATGGCCCTGCCAGACGATGACGGCGATCCACACACAGACCAGCGCCGCCGCCATCGTGGCCAGCATCTGGACCCAGATCCTTGCGGGGAGTCGGTGGTTCATGGTGCGCACCCGGTCAACAAGCGGATGCTTGTGAGCGTCGCACAGTTTGGACGCCGCGGCCCGGTGGACCCGGGCGCCGAGATGCCTGCACTTGATGCAGGTCAAGCCGATGCGGGGGGCTCCGGCGCTCCGGCCGCCACCGCCGGACGGGCGAACTCCGGGCAGATCGCCGCCACGGTCTCCCCGTCCAGCGCCCAGGCCACACACTGCCCCAGGTGCATGGGCGGCTTGCCGTCGGCACGCCGGACCGGCGCGCCCTGGGCGCGGGCATGCCAGACCGGCACGATCTGGTAGGCCGCCGCCGCGAGCTGCACCAGCATGTCGCGGATATGCGCGCACCCGACCTCCCCGCCCAGCTGGGCCGCAAGGGTGCGCCGCCAGCCCTGGGCCACGCTGGCGCCGACCAGGCGCTGCAGCGGCGCCAGGGACTGCTCACAGGCGCCGAAAGGCCGCGCTTCATACGCGCCGCGGATCGCCTGCACCACCAGCGCGTCGTCCACCGTCACGCACAGGCGGATATCGTGCACCGGCATGCCGGGCGCCACCGGTCCGCGTTCGAACCCCTGGGAGGGGTAGTCCCGCTCGTCGCGCAGCACCGCCTCGATGTCCCACAGGCCGTCCGAGCGGCGGAAGCCCTCGAA